>JAJZRX010000050.1 GCA_021850095.1 Deltaproteobacteria bacterium | reverse complement strand
GCTTCACGCTTGTTTCTAGCCTCAAACGATTGACGGGCTATAGTCAGGTATGGCTTTAGGGAAGATCGGGGCTTATACGGGCAACCAGAGCGCCAGGCAGCAAAAAGGTACTTGGAACGAAATAACCTTGCGCGGGGTGTTCGGCCCCCGGACTCTGACTGATGATAGAATTTTTTTTACGCTGCAATTCACACCGAAAGGAAACCGAAAAAATGAGCGATTTTAAGAGCGTACAGGCAGTTGCTGATTATCTGCGAGATCAGGGCTGGAGGGCCAAAGACCGTGAAACCGACATTTGCACAAGAACGATTTACGGCCATATCAAGCAGGGCTATCTGGTGAGGAAAAATGACGGCAGCTTTTCAAAAGCAGACGTTGACCAATATGCGGCCCGTTACCTGGATCATGCAACCTCACAAACTGCAAAATCAGAGCTTCAAGAAGCGATCGACAGGGAGCGGTTACGAAAACTCACCATCGAAAACGACCAGAAAGCCGGGAAACTGGTTTCATTGTCCGAAGAAATCAAGCGCCGTGTCGCCGTTATCCAGAACATGAAAGCATCCCTGCTGAACGGGAAGGCGACCTTTGTCCGCTCATTGCACGACTGCATGAAACAGCGGCATCCCTCAAGCGAAGTACTGAACGACATGATGCTTGACGCGGCGGATCTTTATGAAAACGCAGTGCTTGACGTGTTCCATGATATTTATGAGCGAAGCGCCTGATTCTTGATTTTACTATTGCCATACAAAAGGGGCGGCACCGGAAACGGGCCGCTCTTTTTTGTTGGCTGGAAGACCTTTAACCCGGCGAGCCAGAAATCAGCGGTTGCCGTGGAAATGCTGCCTATGCTGGAAGCGGAGGCGAAGGAACGGCAAAAACTGGCAGGCGTTGAACATGGCCGGGGAATTGAAAAGGTTGTCTCAATGTTGAGAGAACCTATTAAACCGCCTCGCTCTGTCGTAGTGGCAGCAAAAGCAATCGGCGTAAGTAACGGCAATATTTCCGAAATGAAACGGATTAGCAATGTAGCGCCGGAACGGGCAGCAGAGATCAAGCAGGGCAAGACCACCGATACGGCGGTAATAAAGGAATTGAAACAGGCAAGATCGCCATTGCCGAAACCAAAACCATACGATCGGACAGCGGCGGGATTGCCAGACAGAAGAGGCGGCTTTTTTGTTGGCTATTTATGCTAAATCTGGCATTATCGGCACATGCACAACAAGCCCAAAACAAAGCCGGTTGAATGGATCAGCAGCAGCCTTAAAGACATGAAAGCCATGCCGGAAGATGTACGGCGCTTTTTTGGTGTCGCTCTTTTTGCAGCACAAATCGGCGGCAAGCATGACGCAGCTAAACCGATGAAGGGCTTTTCCGGCGCTGGCGTTCTGGAGGTTGTTGAAGACCATGACGGCGATACATACCGGGCCGTTTATACTGTAAGATTTGCTGATGCTATTTATGTGCTGCATGTTTTCCAGAAGAAATCAAAGAAGGGTATCGCCACCCCGCAGGAAGAGATAAACAAGATCAAAACCCGGCTTGATATGGCGGAAGATTTGCACAAGAGCAAGGGGAGGTAAAAACGTGAAAGAAGAGATCGAAGTATATCACGGCAGCGACAACGTGTTTGCAGACATGGGATTGCCTGACGCGGAAGAAATGCTTGTGAAAGCGCAACTGTCAATCAAGATCAGTGAAATCATAAAAAAGCGCCACATGACGCAAGCACAAGCCGCTGAACTTCTGGGAATAGATCAGCCAAAGGTATCAGCACTGATACGGGGTAGGCTGTCTGGTTTTTCCCTGGAACGTCTTTTCCACTTTTTGAATGCTTTGGGGCGTGATGTTCAGATAGTCGTAAAAGCAAAACCACGTTCACGGCAGCAGGCACATTTGAGGGTTGCGGCAGTATGAGATTGTTCTGAAATGACGCACGTTACTACCTATGGACTACCTAGGGCAAAGTCAAGTTTTGTAAGTATCAGAAATATAACAGTAAAATATTGCTATGTGGTGTTGATCTGGAACATGACCTGATGGTTTACCGGCAGGAACTTGTGTCAGAAACCCGCTGATTCATTAAACTGATCAACGGGTTTCTTGTTTTTATTTTCACCGGATTGAGTTCCGCGAAAAGATACTGCGATATCATTGAGATGGATTTTGTTTGACACTAAAGCATAAAGTGATTATTAAAGTTGGTAAATATTACTCACGGGATGAAAAATGATCTGCAAAAAAATAGCTCTTTTCTTAATGATCTTGGTTTTCTGTTCACCTGCTTTTGCTGAAACAACAATTGACAACGGACCTGAAATATATGTGCCGGATTACCGGTTGGAAAGGATACTGCAGAACCCGGCCGGGGATCTGTACGCGGTGCGGGGGTCGCTCAAGCGAATTGACGGCTTTGTGGAATTGTGGGCTCGTGTTGTCCCCAAGGATCAGAGTGAAAAGACTCAACAGTTCTGGAACAGCGAAAAAATAGCGCTGACCGCCAACACGGCCTATTCTCATTTCAAAATCCATTTTTACTGCAGGAATAACACGGCCGCAATCCCTGCAATATACCTGTTCGACGACGAAAGCGAACTGCTTTATTCGCTGGTTGTCCTGATGGATGAGCCCTATCCGATCACAAACAAGCCGCTGACTCATCAGCTTAAGGGGTTGGCGTGTGGCGGCACGCTTGATCGGCTGAACGACCGGATCGAGTAGCAGGCTGGCCTGTACCGTCACTGCTTGTGGCGGTTCAGTGTTTTTTTTGTCGTTCTGGCTGTCTCGTTACCCCCCGCCCCCGTATTTTCTGATGCCTTTCTCAAAAATCTTTTGGATCTCGCTTTTGGGATGTTCAAGCACATAGCGGTAAAAGTAGGAAAAGAGCAGGCCTGCTACACAGAAGAATATAACTGCAATAACCGCATAGCGAACTCTTGTGTTTTTAATCTGCTCCTGCGGGTCTGTTTTCTCACTGACGGTAATGCTGTCGATATAGGCATAATGCTTGTCCGGCGTGGCGATGCTGTTTCCGGTGGCGGGTTCGACGTCGGTAAAGCCCTTGAACTGGCGTATCCGCTTCAGCTGGATGCTGCTGATATGGCTGTTGATGGCCGAGCGGGCGGATTCGTCGATAAACACGAATTGCATGGCAACACTGCCGCCGGTTTCTTCATTTTCGCCGATGTTGGTCGAGACCACCCGCGCCGTGATATCGATAATGCTGCGTGAAGACGGTATGTAGGCTTCCAGCATGACCAGCTCATCGGGATAAAATCTCTGATCGGTATAGATTCTTAAGCCGCCGCCGCTGATGTTGACGGCCAATGTTGTGACGGTTCCCCATGAAAGATAATACTGATAGTCCTGCAGCGCTTTGTGTTGTCTGTCCACCATGGACAGGGCAGTTTCGGCCGGGGAAGCGCCCGCCTCGATTTTGAGCGCTCTGTCACGCTCCTCCATGCGAAGCTGTATCCGCTCCGATTCCAGCCGGCTCCGTTCCCGGGCCGCTTCCTCATCACGCCGCAGTTTGCGCTGTGCCTCCCACTGTTCCCTGACATTGGCCGGATTCTGATCGTTGAGGATAGAGAAGCGCAGGGGAAGAAAGGCATCCACTCGGTAGAATTCACGCATCTCGTTGGCTATGCTTTCGCTGGTAAAGCGGAGCAGCAGATCCTGTTCGTAGCCTTTGCTGACAATAAATGCCCGGCATGAATATTTGTTGCCGTCGGTCTGGCTGTTTACCGTCAGAACCTGCCCGACCCGCAGCGTGACCCCATCCGGCAATATGTCGCGCGACAGCTGCAGCGAGACCAGATCTTCATCTGTTTCGCTGATAATTGCCCAGTCGCGGAAAACCCTGGCGTTGGGCAGGGGGATCTCGACTTCGACCTTCATGCCGCTGAAATAACGCGGTGTATGATGTGCCATGAGACTCATCTGGATTCCCGGCCGGTAAACGTTGAAAGTCGCAACAATGCTTCTGCCGACGGCCCCGGTGCCCGGTTCTGGCCGGCAGCGCCAGGCCGGTCATGCGTGATGAGGTTAATAAGAGGCTTCATGTCAATACTCCCGGTGCCTGAATTATGATCCACAAGCGCCGAAGCTAGAAGCCCCGGCGCCGGCCGCATTCTATCCCGATATTTGCACATTGATCCATCAATAAATAGTAGCCATGTAAAGATTATTTCGGTCTTCCGGCTGACTCCCTGGCGGATCGGATTTATTGTCCAGCTGAAAAAAATCAGCGTTCCGCCCCTTTTTATGTTAAAAAAACAGATCGTTTTCCGGAGTTGAATACAGAAACAGCCGAATCTTTTTGCCGCTGGAGACCACGCAGATGACAGCACAAACCACGACCAAACCCGAGCAGTACGATTTTTTCGCTTTTCTTTCCCGCATGCGCTACATCAGCCGTTGGGGCCTGATGCGCAACACGGTACCTGAAAATATCCAGGAACATTCACTGGACGTGGCGGTCATCGCCCACGCTCTGGCCATGATTCGTAATACCTATTTCGGCGGCACACTGGATCCGTCCCGGGCGGCTTTATACGGCATCTTTCACGATGCCAGCGAGATTTTCACCGGCGATATGCCGACCCCGGTCAAGCATTTCAACCCCAACTTCAAACGCTCCTTCCATCAGCTGGAGGATCGGGCCCGCCGGAAACTGCTGGATATGCTGCCGCCGGAGCTGGCTGCGGAATATGAGCCGCTCTTCTTTTTCGACGAGCAGCAGGATTATGCCCTGCTGGTCAAGGCGGCTGACAAGATCGCGGCTCTGGCCAAATGCATCGAGGAAGGCAAAAGCGGAAACCTCGAATTCAGAAGGGCCGAAGCCGAGCACTTCGAGCCGCTTTCGGCCAGTCCACTGCCCGAAGTGCGCTATTTTATTGAAAAATTCCTGCCGGGCTATCGCCTGTCACTGGATGAACTGAAGCTGGGGTGATGTACCTGCTGAAGCGGTGCTCTGTCGGTATAGTTTACACTGTAGCTTGGCGGCGCACACGGGCTGGCTGCTTGCTGTGTTTAACTCTTTGTAATTATTAATTTTACCGGTGTGGCGTCTGATTGCTGATTTGTCGGTATTTTTTTCACTGTTATGTCTGGCGTTATTTTCTTTATGATTCCGTAGAATTGCCGGTTGGTATATAACTTGTAAGCAACAGGCGGTTTGTTAAGTTCAGTAAGTTAGTGTTGAATTGTCAGTCAGGCGTCTGTCGGCACAATCAAAATTCTGATGTTGTGGATACGATCGCTTCGATACACTGATGTGACTGTTTTCCGATACTGCTTTCTGAACGGCAGGAGGGGTGAATGAAAGGTTCAATTGGTTGGTATGGTGGCAGGTCTGTTCTGTTGGCGCTGACGGCACTGGTTGTTTTCGGCGCCGTTCTGCTTTCCGGGTTTGATGCCCATGCGCTGGTGGAGGCCAACTGCCGTGGCTGCCACAACGATGCTGCCGGATCGACGGTGGAGCGGCATCATGCCCTGATAAATGCCCAGGCGAAGCAGTGCATGGACTGTCATCAGATGATTCTGGATGCGAACAACAATTACAACCCGGTGGTTGTTCGCGATTGTCTGGCCTGCCATGGCCAGTTGACCCACCAGGGGCGTCACCATGCGTTGATCAACGAGCAGGGCAAGCAGTGCATGGAATGTCACCAGATGCTGGCCGATGCGGCAGGAAATTTTAACCCGGTGGTTGTCCGGGACTGCAGCTTCTGTCATACGGCAATGAACCCCAAGACAAACCATGCCAATGCGACCGTGAATGCGGAATGCGCCCAGTGCCATAACCGCGGCGTGGTTGATGAACATACCAGTCGGACCTCCACCTGCTATACCTGCCACAGCAGCGACAACGTTACGGTACAGCAGACGATCATGGCCGGGAAAGCCGGAACGATGGTCGGCTGCACCAGTTGCCATACATCTGCCTACCACGTCGCCCAACATGATATGGCTTCCACCACCGCCGAATGTGCCCAGTGCCACACCCGCGGCGTGATGGGCGAGCATCTGACCCGCAGTTCCACCTGCGCCACCTGCCACTCCAGCACCAACCTGGCGGTTCAGCAGGCCATCACCGCCGGGAAGTCTGGCAGCATGGTTTACTGCGTCAACTGCCACGCCAGCGTCAACCATATCGCCCAGCATGACAAGGTCACCACGCCGGCCGACTGCGCTGCCTGCCATACTAAAAACGTGGTCAACGAGCATACCGACCGTAGCTCCAGCTGCGCTACCTGCCACAACAGCAGCAACCAGACCGTGCTGAACACGATTATCGCCGGTCGCGCCGGTACCCTGGTTTCCTGCTCCAATTGCCACGGCACGGTCAATCATGCTGCCCAGCACGACAAGGCCCAGAATACCGCCGCCTGTAGCCAGTGTCACACCAAGAGTGTGCTGGACGAGCACCTGACCCGCACCTCCAGCTGCGCCACCTGTCACTCCAGCAGCCGGGTCGAAGTCCAGGATGCCATCAGCGCCGGCCGTGCCGGTACGGTTGTTACCTGCGTCACCTGCCACGGCCAGTACAACCATCCCTCCGCCCACACCGGCAAGGTCAGCGCACCCTACGAAGACTGCAACAGCTGCCACATCACCAACCTGACCGAGCTGCACGCCCAGAAGGGTTTCCTCTGCGCCGCCTGCCACGACGGCACTATCAGCAATCCGGCCATAAGCGCAGCGGTACAGAAGGGCATTGCCGGTCAGATGGTGGTCTGTGCCGACTGCCACAACAGCATCAACGGCTTCGGCAATCATGCCGGGCAGCACGACAGTATCACCCTGGCGGACCAGCCCGGTTTCATCACGGCCCACGAAGAGAAGCAGATCTACTGCTTCGCCTGTCATAACAACACAAGCGATCAAAAAGTGATTAACGACGGCATGGCCGGCATCCAGCAATCCTGCACCTCCTGCCACGTCTCCTACGGCAACCAGCCGCCGCTGGCCAATGCCGGCCCTGATCTGACCGCGACGGTCAACCAGAGCGTCAGCTTCTCCGGCAGCGCTTCCAGCGATGCCGATGGTTCGATCAGCTCCTACATTTGGAACTTCGGCGATGGCAGCAGTGCCAGCGGCGCCACTGCCAGCAAGACCTACACTGCCGCCGGCAGCTACACGATTACTCTGACGGTGACTGACAATCTTGGCGCCAGCGCCAGCGATACGGCGGTCGTCACCGTCCAGCCCGCCTCCAGTTCCGTTGTTGCCGATCAGGTTCAGCAGATGACGAGTCTCTATTCCGTGACATCTTCCGACAGCAACAGTCGCGATGTGACCGCCATATTCCGTGATGCCAACCTGAGCGACCGCTACCTGCTGCAGAACAGCAGCAGAAACAGTTATGTTCTGGCCATGAAGCTTAACCGTGATGTCCTGACCGCCAGCAAGGTCGTTCTGCGTCTTTACGTTTCTTCCATCAGTTCTTCGCGTACCCTGCGGATTTATCCCTACAAGTCCGATGGCAGCACGGTTAACACCAGTTATTCAGTCAGTTTCAGCACGAGCTCCACCGGTTGGAAGGATATTGACGTCACCTCCATTGCAACGCGCATGAACGGCTACGGCTGGATGAAGTTCCGCGTCACACCCACTTCGAGCAGCCTGTATGTTGCCGAAGGCGCCTTCCAGGTCCAGTAGGGGGATGATGTGAACAGAAAGCAACGATCCGAACGGGGGAAACCAATGAATCGCATTCTGACAACAATCGCCGCACTGCTGGCCATGTCCGTTCCTGCCATGGCGGGGCACTACGCCGCCGTAGGCCAGGGAAGCTGTGCCTCCTGCCATAAGACCAACCTGATTACCCAACATGGCGGCTTTGTCGCAACGGTCTGCCAGACCTGTCATGCCAGCGCGCAGACGGCCGTGAAAGACACGATCACCCTGGGAGTTTCCGGGCAGAGCTACACCTGTTCCAACTGCCATGGTGCCGAGAGCCACATGAGCAAGCATGGCGATTACGCCAGTAACTTCAGTACTTACAACGGTGTTGAGCCGGTCAATGGCGGCAACTGGACGGCTCCGGCATCCTATAGCACGGTGAACCCGGCCGCCAAGCAGTACCAGCTGTGCGTCAAGTGTCACTCGTCCAACGGCCTGGGCGCCACCATCAACGGCGTCAGTAGCGTCAGCGGGCCATCGGGACTGCTGATGACCGACCAGGCCATGGAGTTCAGCCCCAATAACCGCTCCGGTCATCCGATCGTGACCGGGCTCAACAATTACCCGAACTCTTTGGTGCCGAAGGCCCTTGCCAGGACACAGCTTACAGCTCCCTGGAATGTCAATACGGGAACCCAGACCATGAAATGTTCCGACTGCCATGGAGCGGACGGAAAACTGGTCGGCGCTGGAAAGGAGTGGCCTTATAACTCTTCCACCGGCCAGTTCTGGAAGTTGAACGAGGCGGGCAGCTCCCGGCTGTTCTGCAAGAACTGCCATCCGATCAGCAATAGCAATGAGGTCCATTCGGAGAGTCATCACTCCGGCTACGCCTGCGTGTACTGCCACACCAGGGTGCCCCACGGCGGCAAGGTCAGCCGGCTGATGCTCACCTTTACTCCGGGCTTGCCGACCCGCTATTATCCCGACGGGAGAGGCGGGGCGATTCCCAGCTCATATCAACGCTTGCAGCGTTACACCAAGGCTTCCTCTCTCAACAACTATGGAGAATCATCCTGTCAGGTCAGTTGCCACGGTTCAAATACCACCAATGGTGAGTCATGGTAGTTCGGAGAATATGACGCAGACACAAAAGGCCGAGAGAAATTTTCTCCCGGCCTTTTGTGTCTGTAATTCAAAACCTTTTACAATTGTTATTCAAGCCACCAGGTAACTTTCCACCGTGCTCTCATTCATATCATTGATCACCGGCAGTATCCGTGTTTCATCGCCCACCCGGACTTCAATCCTGCAGGCTGCGCCCGCTTCGGCCCGGGTATAGCGCAGCAGCAATCCGGCCGCCAGCCGGTACAGATCGTCACTCTGTTCGCCGATGACAATTCCCACCGGCGTGTTGCCCTCCAGCCAGGTCAGGGCAGCCTCTTCCGGCTGGCGGATCGTTTCCAGCAGGTTGTTGTCGGCTTCGTTGCGGCCGATGATGACTTTGCTACGCTCACCGATGCGCAGATGGCGCCCGATTTTGAGCAGGCGGAAATCGCGCAGGTTCAACTCTTCGCAATGATCGAAGATGTCCTTGATCTTGGGGACAAACGACAGTTCGGTCAGCAGGCAGCCGCCGGCCGGGCAGGGGTAATTTGTGACATCCAGATCATCGGCCAGCTCGAACAGCTCCTTGCGCGAACGCCCCTTGATCGCCAGCAGTTTCTCGCGATCAACCCAGCCTTCTTTTTCCGGAAGCGTGGGCTCGAAGTGCCGGGCCGAAAGCGGACGCAGCAGCAGACCTTCCAGGCCGCTTTCCCGTTCGATTACCCGCAGGGTGTCGCGGCGCTGGCTCATGGGGCGCTGGCCCAGAACTTCGCCGGTAATGACAAAATCTGCGCCGCTTTCCAGCATGTATTCCCTGGCCTTGCGCAGCAGGTAGATCCGGCAGTCCACGCAGGGGTTGACCCCCTTGCCGTAGCCGTGGCGCGGGTTGCGGACGATCTCCAGATAGTCGAGCCCCTTGTGGACGACCTTGATCGGGATGTTGAATTCCTGGGCGACGCGAACCGCTTCGGATTTGCAGCCCGCGTTTTTTCCGGTGCAGGTGCAGAAAGGGGAGGTGAAGTTGAGGGCTTCGACGTCGATGCCCATATCCAGCATCATTTTAACGGCCAGGGTCGAGTCGAGTCCTCCCGAGAGGAGGGCGATTGCTTTGTGTTTCATTAAAAGAGCTCCTGGGGCTCCATGAAGCGACCTATCTGGATTGGCAGGCGTCACGTCACAGGACCGGATTTCTCATGAAGCTAGCACAGGCAATGCACATATGTAAAGTACGTAAACGGCAATAGTTGTGCTTGAAATCTGGTCTGCATCTGCTACTGTATAGAAAGCGCCGGTCGGGTTGAGCCTGGATCTGAATTGAAAAAAATCCCGGCGCATTCTGTCATCTGAACCGGGACGGGGATTTGATATGGAAACGGTTGGCGAAAAATTCTTTCTGGGGCGTCAGCCGATTCTTGATCGCAATCAGGAAATCGTCGGTTATGAACTGCTGTTTCGGGCGGCCGATGTGGATCGCGCCGTATTTGAAAGCTATTCCCACGCCAGCGCCAGCGTCATTACCCATGCTTTGGCGTCATTCGGCATGCATGAGGTGCTGGCTGGCAAGTTCGGATTCATCAATGTCCACCTGGGCTTGCTGTTGTCGGAAATGCTCGAGCTGTTGCCGGTGGGGCAGACGGTTCTGGAACTGCTTGAGATGATCCAGCTTGATAATCAGGTTGTGGAGCGCTGTCGCGAACTGAAGGAGATGGGTTTTCTGCTGGCTCTTGACGACCATGAGTTCGGCTCATGCAGCAGCGACATTTATCATGTGATTGATATTGTCAAAATCGACATCCTTTTGACCGGACTGGATGCGTTGCCGGAGATTGCCCGGCAGCTGCGCAGGTACCCTGTCAAATTATTGGCCGAAAAAGTCGAGACGGTCGAACAGTTCCAGATCTGCTACGACCTCGGTTTTGAATTTTTTCAGGGGTATTTCTTCGCTCGGCCGGTTGTGCTCAACCGCAAGAAAATCGATGTTTCGGGGTTGGCGATGCTCAAGCTGTTGCAGCAGCTGACCACGGATGTGCCGGTCAGCCAGATCGAGCAGACCTTCAAGGAGAACCCGGGCCTTTCCTACAATCTGCTGCGGCTGGTCAATTCCGTGTCCATGGGGATGCGTGAAAAGATCAAGACACTGCGTCACGCCATTCTCATGCTGGGCATCAATCAACTGCGGCGCTGGATCCAGTTGTCGCTCTTTGCCGGACACGACTCCCGATCCATCAATCATCCGCTACTGGAGTTGGCGGCCGTGCGCGGCCGCTTGATGGAGATACTGCTCAAGCAGGGGGGCGGTAAGACCTTTGGCGACGAGCAGGCCGAAGCCGCATTTATGGTCGGCATCCTTTCCCTGCTGGATGTGCTGTTTGAAACGCCTATGTCGGAGATCATCTCCAACCTGAACTTGAATGATGACGTTTCAGCAGCCCTGTTGACGCGGGAGGGGCAATTGGGGAGGATGCTTACCCTGACGGAAAAGCTGGAGGTGACCGATTTTGATGCGGTCAAGCTGCTACTGACCGAGTGCGGCGTATCACTGGATCAGCTGCTGGAAGCCCAGCTGGAAGCCTTTAACTGGAGAAGCTCTGTCATGCATCAGGAAGATTGACCCGTACAGGAGTCATGGTGATGTTTCAGCGGGCGTGGGAGAGCAGGGCGCAACCGGATTTGAGGAATTCGCTTTCATGATGCTGATCAACCACCCAATACAGGTTGTCTCCACCGAGCATGATCGCAACCGGGGCGTTCAGTGACAATGCATACAGTTGGGCGATCGAGTAAAATGGAAATTTTGCGTGCATGATCAGCTCCTGATACAGGTCTTCTGCAGTAAAAGATTGGTTTTGATGTGCCGCTTTTGTTAAAGCACAATCAATGCCAATTTTTTTGTTGTTATATAACAGGTGGTTGTGAGTCTGGGTCATTATTATGACAATGCTCGGTTTCTTTGTGTGAATGTTTTTCAAATTAATGACGCGGGAGGTTAGCCATGCTGCCTGAAAAACTGTTGGCTCGCTATCTTGATGGAGTTTCCCTGGATATAGTTTTGGAACACAGCCGTTATGTGGCCGATCTGGCGTTGGAGGTCAGTGATCGTCTGGCTTTGGGTGCTGATGAGCGCATTTTTATTGAACAAGCTGCTCTGCTGCATGATATCGGAGTTTGTCAGGTGTATGCCCCTGATATCGGTCTGCATGGCGCCCATCCCTACATCCTGCATGGGGTGCTGGGACGTGCGATCCTTGAAAAGGAGGGGCTGCCGGATCATGCTCTGGTGTGCGAACGGCATATCGGTGTCGGTCTGACGGTGGAGGATATCGACCGGCAGGGCTTGCCGCTTCCCCGCCGCGATATGAGCCCGACAACGCTGTGTGAGCAGATCATCTGTTTTGCCGACCTGTTTTTTTCAAAACAGCCCGGTAAGCTTTCAGAGCGTAAAAAGCCCGAACAGATCAGAAAAAAACTGGCCGTTTTCGGTGAAGACAAGGCACTGGTATTTGATTCCTGGATGAAGCGGTTTGGGGGGGCGTAGTTTAGGATTGCTTTTTACGCGCTAATGCCTTACATTGCCTCACTTTTAGGTTCGTATACAATTTTCATTCAGGCGGTTTCCCGTGCAGGATTCTCCCCCCACAATTCAGGAATTACGTTCCCGTATCGACGATATCGACGACTCCATCCTCAAACTGCTGAACGACCGCTCCAGAGTTGTGCTTGAGGTTGGTCGTCTTAAGTCAGGTAATAATCTTGATTTTCATGTGCCCGGCCGCGAACGTCAAATTTATGACCGCCTGCTGGGCCAGAATCCCGGACCGTTTCCCAACGATGCCTTGAAGAGTGTTTTTCGCGAGATCATCTCCGCCTGTCTGGCCCTGGAGTCTCCCATGAAGGTCGCTTTTCTGGGGCCCAAGGCAACTTTCAGCCATTTGGCAACCATGCAGCAGTTCGGCCTGTCGGCCGAACTCGTTCCGCAGAAATCAATTCCGGCCGTTTTTGAGGAAGTGGAAAAGGGCAAGGCGCTCTACGGTGTCGTGCCGGTCGAGAACTCCACCGAGGGGGTTGTCTCCCATACCCTGGACATGTTTGTTGAAAGCGGTCTGCAGATTACGGCCGAAATAATGTTCGAAGTGCACCATGACCTGTTGTCCCGCACCGGACGAATGGAGGATATCAAGAAGGTTTACTCCCATCCGCAACCGATTGCCCAGTGCCGTCAATGGCTGGAAAGCAATCTGCCGGGTGTGCCGATGGTTGATGTCGCTTCCACCGCCGTGGCGGCCCAGATTGTCAGCGATGATTACAATGCTGCGGCGATCGCCAGTGAGCTGGCCGGTTCGCTGTACGACCTGAAGGTCGTGCGCAGCCGGATCGAAGACCAGGTCAACAATTTTACCCGCTTTCTGGTGGTTGCCCGCAAGGGGTGCGAGCGCTCCGGCAACGACAAAACCTCCGTGCTCTTCTCGGTCAAGGATGAACCGGGCATACTCTGTCGGATGCTGGATCCTTTTGCCAAACGGGGCATCAACCTGTCCAAGATCGAATCACGGCCGTTCAAGAAAAAAGCCTGGGAATATATTTTCTTTCTGGATCTTTTCGGTCATGTCACCGATCCGGATGTGGCCGCCGCCCTGGATGAACTCAAGCAGTGCTGCCAGTTCATCAAAATTCTCGGATCCTATCCGCGGGCGATGTAGATCCGTATGTCTTTGATTGTCAGACAACTGACGGTTGTAGGCGTCGGGTTGATCGGCGGTTCTTTCGCCCTGGCCCTGCGCGCTGCGGGTGTTGTGGAGCGTATTGTCGGCCTTGATTCGGATCGCTCCAATTGTGAACTGGCGCTTTCTCTGGGGATCGTTGACGAGATCTGCGATGATCCCCGCTCCGCTGTAGCCGGGGCGGATGTGGTTTTTATCTCTGTTCCGGTCTGCTCGATAGCCTCAGTTCTCCGTTCGATTGCAGCCGATCTGCCCCCCGGCTGTATCGTTACCGACGGCGGTAGCGTCAAGGCCGCCATTGTCAGCGAGTGCGATGCCCTGATTCCTCCGGGCTGCAGTTTCGTGGGCGGGCATCCGATTGCCGGCACAGAAAAATCGGGCGCCGCAGCCGCCTTTTCCGGGCTGTTTCGCGCCAAGCGCAGCGTCCTGACTCCCGGCGCCACCAGTTCCGACAGGGCACTCGACACGGTCACCCGCCTTTGGACAGCGGCGGGGGCCGAAGTCTGCCGTATGGAGGCGCAGCACCACGACCGGATTTTCGCCGAGATATCCCATCTGCCGCACGCCATCGCCTATACCCTGGTACACGCCGTCGGGACAGCGGATGTTGAGGGCGAAAACGTTCTGTCCTATACCGCTGGCGGTTTCAGGGATTTTACCCGCATCGCATCATCCGACCCGGCCATGTGGCGCGATATCTCGCTGATGAACAAGCAGGCCCTGTTGGCAAGCATCGACGGATTCTCCGCCAGTCTGGCCGAACTACGACGACGCATCGCCGGCGATGACCGCGACGGTCTGACGGAATTTTTTACCACCGCAAAAAAATTTCGGGACGGGATCGTATAGTCGCCCGAACCAGATGGAGAATGTGTGAAATCAATTACCCTGAAACCTGCACGTGCCCTTAAAGGCGAACTGACCGTTCCGGGCGACAAGTCCATTTCCCACCGCTCGATCATGCTGGGAGCCATAGCCAACGGAGTTACAACCGTGCGCGGTTTCCTGCGCGGTGAAGACAATATGTCAACCATGCATGCTTTTCGAGCCATGGGGGTCAGGATTGATGACGATGGAGAAACTCTCGCAATCCACGGCCGGGGGCTGCATGGACTTCAGGAGCCGGGTGATGTGCTGGATTGCGGCAACTCCGGTACCACCATCAGGCTGATAACCGGATTGCTGTCCGGGCAGTCGTTCTTTTCGGTGGTCACCGGCGACCAGTATCTGCGCAAGCGGCCGATGAAGCGGGTGGTGGAGCCTTTATCCCGCATGGGCGCCAGGATTTCAGGGCGCAATCAGGGCGGTCTGGCGCCCCTGGCCATCAACGGCGGCGGATTGCGTGCGATCGATTATGATTCGCCGGTTTCCAGTGCCCAGATCAAATCGTCTATCATGCTGGCCGGATTGTATGCCGATGGCGCGACGACCGTGCGCGAGCCGAGCTTATCGCGTGATCATTCCGAACGGATGTTCCGTCTGTTCGGCGCTTCGCTGGAATCTTTCGAAAACGGTGTCACGGTGCACGGCGGAGCGGAGCTGAACGGGCAGGAGGTCAGCGTTCCTGGTGATATTTCCTCGGCCGCCTTCTTTATCGTGGCAGCGCTGATAACGCCCGATTCCGAACTGTTGATCCGCAATGTGGGCATCAACCCGACCCGCACCGGGGTGCTCGATATCCTCACGGAAATGGGAGGCAGCATACAGCTGCTTGACCAGCGCGAATTGTCCGGGGAGCCGGTGGCCGACCTGCTGGTACGCTCTTCACGCCTGAAGGGGATCACCATCTCCGGCAGCGTTGTGCCCCGGGCGATCGATGAATTTCCGGTGGTTTGCGTGGCAGCTGCCTGTGCGGAGGGGATCACGTCGCTACGGGACGCGAAAGAACTGCGGGTAAAGGAAACCGACCGCATCAGCGCCATGGCGACTAATCTGCGGGCACTTGGTGTTGTCGTGACCGAAACCGAGGATGGAATGAATATCAGCGGCGCCGAGCGCATCAGCGGGGGGCGGGTGGAAAGTTTCGGTGATCACCGCATTGCCATGTCCATGGCCATAGCGGCCCAGGTTGCCACGGATGCCATAACGATTCAGGACACGGAGTGTGTCGCCACATCCTTCCCGACCTTTTTCCCGCTGCTGGAAAAGGTCGCCGAAAAGTGAACCCATGAAAAAACGGACTGATGGAATCATCATCGCTATTGACGGCCCTTCCGGCGCCGGAAAAAGCACGGTTGCCAGGCTTCTTGCCGATCGGCTCGGCTATCGCCAGATCGATACCGGCGCCATGTACCGGGCCGCCGCTCTTCTGATCGACCGGGCTGAAATAGATCCTGACGATACCTCTGCGCTGGAGTATTTTTGCCGGCAACTGGATATCAAGCTGGAATATGACGATGCCCGTCAAACGGTTATTGCCAACGGTAGTGATGTCACCAATCAGATCCGGACACCGGAAATGTCCCTGCTGACGTCGCGGATTTCTTCGCTCAAGCCGGTACGCAACGCATTACTGAAAGCGCAGCGGCTGATGGGGGAGTCCGGCGGTGTTGTTCTGGAGGGACGCGATATCGGTACGGTCGTCTTTCCGGACGCGGAGCTGAAATTTTATCTTTCCGCTTCACCTGAAGAACGCGGCCGCCGGCGCTGCGAAGAGCTGACCGCAAAAGGAGAGCCGGTGACGCTGGAGCAAACAATTTCTGACGTCATCAAGCGGGATCGGCAGGATTCGGAACGAGACATCGCCCCGCTCTGCCAGGCTGAAGACGCCATCGTGATTGATTCCTCCCGCTTGACGGTTGAACAGGTGCTCGACAAAATGGAGCAGGTTTACAGAGAAAAAATCAATTCGACAGGAATGGCATTATGAAAGTGATTCTCGCAAAACAGGCCGGTTTCTGCTTCGGCGTCAAGCGAGCCACGCAGATGGCTTTCGAAGCGGCCGGCAAGGATCAGAAAACCTACACCCTTGGCCCGATCATCCATTCTCCGCAAGTTGTCAACAAGCTTGAAGAGATGGGTGTCAAGGTGCTTAAAAATCTGGACAGCATGGAGAACGGCACGATCATTATCCGTTCCCACGGAGTCGCTTCGGGGGAAATCAGCGAGGCGGTTCAGAAAAAACTGGAAATCGTTGACGCGACCTGTCCCTTTGTCAAGAAAGCCCAGGAGCATGTCAAGCGGCTTTCTGAAACCGGTTATGGTGTCGTCGTCGTCGGTGACGCCGATCACCCCGAAGTGCAGGGGATCGTATCCTATGGCGGTGACAAGGTCTTTGTCGTCGGTTCGGGCGAGGAGGTTGCCAAGCTGCCGAAGATGAACAAGATCGGTATTGTTGCCCAGACGACGCAATCTTTTGAAAACCTGAAGAATGTCGTTTCGGAATGTCTGTTGCGCGGCGGAGAGATTCGCGTCTTCAACACGATCTGCGATGCAACCGCTGTCAGGCAGGAAGAGGCCAAGCAACTGGCCGGTAAGGTGGACTGCATGCTGGTGGTGGGCGGATTTAACAGCGCCAATACACGGCGTTTATCAGAGGTGTGTGCCGAGCTGCAGCCCCGCACGCATCATATCGAGACTGCCTCTGAAATTGATCCGGCCTGGTTCGAGGGGGTCGAACGGGTTGGGGTCACCGCCGGAGCTTCAACGCCCAAGTGGATCATTGATGAAGTTATGAACAAAATTGAGGAATTGAATAAAATAAATTGAATTTTGCCGATCATATTGCTACATTACAGAGCTTCATAATCGGAGAAGAACGATAAACGTCCAGGGGGTATGGTGTAATGGTTGATTTTAAAAGGCTTGATGCTGTCGAAGGAGAACACGAGGAACTCGACGGCGATCAGCAGAGCAGTGAATTTGCAGCGCTCTACACGGAAAGTCTGAAAGAACGTCCCGAACGGGATAAAATTATAGAGGGAACAGTTGTGCGTGTTGATCAGGACACGGTTCTGGTTGACATCGGATTGAAGTCGGAAGGCCATGTTCCGGCTGCCGAATTCCGTGATGCCAATGGCGAAGTCTCGGTCCAGGTTGGTGACAAGATCAAAGTGCTGATGACTCGCGAAGACGGCAAAAAGGGTTATGTGCTCTCCAAGAAGAAGGCGGACTATCTGGCGGCCTGGGACAAAATCGGCGATGCCGGTCAGGAAGGCGGCATTCTTGAGGGAACCATCACCGGTAAGGTTAATGGCGGATTTACCGTCGATATCGGAGTACAGGCTTTTCTGCCCTCCTCGCAGGTCGATATTCGCCCCTCATCGGATTCCGACAGCTACATCGGCCTCAAAGGGCGTTTCAAGGTTATCAAGATCAACCAGCGCCGTGATAATATCGTGCTGTCGCGCCGTGCCATTCTCGAGGAAGAGCGGGCTTCCATCCGCGACATTACCCTGGAGAAGCTGGAAGAAGGACAGATTGTCGAAGGCACCATCAAGAACGTGACTGATTACGGCGCATTTGTTGATCTGGGCGGCGTTGACGGACTGTTGCATGTTTCCGACCTTTCCTGGGGCCGGGTCGGCAAGCCGGCTGACATACTCAAGCCGGGTCAGCAGGTGACGGCAAAAATCCTCAAGTTCGATCGCACCAAGGGTAAAATCTCGCTGGGTATCAAGCAGACTCTGCCCGATCCCTGGCTGGATGTTCCCAACAAGTTCCCGGTCGGCAACCGCGTCAAGGGCCGCGTCGTAAGCCTGATGGAATATGGCGCATTTGTAGAGCTGGAGCCGGGTATCGAAGGTCTGATCCATGTTTCCGAAATGTCCTGGACCAAGCGCGTCCGCCGGGCCGCCGATATGCTCAACGTGGGTGACGAGGTCGAGACCGTCATCCTTGGCATTGATATGGCTAACCGCAAGATTTCGCTGGGCTTGAAGCAGGTTTCCGATAATCCCTGGGCTACGATTGCCGACAAATATCCGGCTGGCACCAAAATCGAGGGCCAGATCAAGAACATGACCGATTTTGGTATGTTCATCGGCATCGAAGACGGCATTGACGGCCTTGTCCATGTTTCCGACATGTCCTGGACAAAGCGTATCAAGCACCCCGGTGATGTTTATGAGAAGGGTCAGCTGGTTCAGGCGGTCGTACTCAAGGTCGATGTTGAAAATGAGCGCTTGTCGCTTGGCATCAAGCAACTCGAGCCGGATCCCTGGAGCCTTGCGCCCGGAAAATACCGTACCGGTACACTGGTGACCGGCAAGGTTACCTCTTTGACAGACTTCGGTGTGTTTGTGGAGTTGGAAGAGGGCATCGAGGGGCTGATTCACGTTTCTGAATTGTCGCGCGAAAAGGTCGCCTCCGCAAAAGAGTTTGCCGCAATCGGCGACAGCCTTGAGGCGGTTGTGCTCAGCTGTGATCCGAAAGAGCGCAGAATCTCCCTCTCGATCAAATCCATGCACGTTGCCGTGGAAAAAGCTGAATTCGAGCAGTACATGGGATCCCAGGGTGAGGCAACCTCAACCTTTGGTGATTTGCTTAAAGGTATCAACACCCGCACCAATAATTAAGTGAATTGCAGGAGGGGCTAATGACCAAGAGTGAGCTGATAGAAAAAGTCGTGCAGACACACGGCGTGCTTAATATGAAGGTATCTGAAATAGTAGTAAATACGGTCTTCGACTCCATCGAAGAGGCGCTCAAATCCGGCGACAAGGTTGAAATCCGCGGCTTTGGCAGTTTTACCATCCGTGAGCGTCTGGGTCGCGAGGCACGCAACCCCAAGAGCGGGGAGGTTGTGCGGATCCCTTCCAAAAGGACCCCGTTTTTCAAAACCGGAAAGGATCTGAAAGAAAGGGTCAACTGCTGATACATTGAGTTTCCCGGTCTGTTCGCCCGAATGGTGGAACTGGTAGACACAAGGGACTTAAAATCCCTCGGCAGAAATGCTGTGCCGGTTCGATTCCGGCTTCGGGCACCAATAAAAACAAGGACTTAGTCTCTATTGACTGGGTCCTTTTTTTTATAGTAAATTTCATTGCCGGACACAGGTGATGGTTTTGCTTTCATACCTGCAGCAAGTCACGTTGTTCCCGTTCTGACGTCACCAATGATCAACAAATATATGGCTCTCACATTGCTTTTAATGTATTTGATGGTAAAAGCATAATGACACTATTGGCCTCATCACAGGGGGGTTGCCATGGAGTTTTTCCGCATTCGTTTTCCTCTTTTTCTGCTGTTTTTTCTGCTGGTCTGTTCAGTTATTTCAAAAGCATATGCCGAACCAGTCTCTGAAACCGTAACCGTTGATGGCATGGCGCCGTTAAGCGGCAGTCGCAGCGTCGCCCGGGAGGGAGCAATCAACGATGCCTTGCGGAAAGCGGTCGAGCAGTCGGTCGGGGTCATGCTTTCTTCTGAAACACTGGTCGAAAACTCGGCTCTCGTCAGGGACGGCATTTACAGCAAAAGCCAGGGGTATATCAAGCAGTACCGGATCGTTAAGGAATCTGCCGCAGGAAATGATTACCTGGTGACCGTTATGGCCAGCGTCGGTGTCAGTGAGTTGAAAAACGATCTTGGGGCCTTGGGATTGCTTCATGTTCGCGCGGGCATGCCGCGAGTGCTATTTATGATAGCGGAGCTCCAGAGCGGGCGCGATACCCCGCTGTTCTGGTGGGGCGGAGATACTTCTTCGACAGCGGTTTCCGAAACATCCATGAAGGAAGAATTTCTGAACAAGGGTTTTAATCTTGTGGATGTGTCGGCGGCCAGCATCAGATCAGGGGGTGCTGTCGCCGCAAAAAATGCTGAAATCAGTGAGGAAATGGCGCTTGAAGCCGGCCGCGTCAGCGGCGCGGAACTGGTAGTAAAAGGAACCGCCCGGGCCGGCAGTACCGCCGGAGCCACTGTCACGCCGGTCGGTTCCTATCTGGCAGACGTATCCGCCAGTGTGATCCGGGTTGATAACGGGCAGGTTCTGGCCTCCGGAAGAGGGCAGGGGGTGTCGCGCCATGTTTCGAGGAATGTTGGTGAAAACAGCGCACTGGAACTGGCGGGTAAGGATCTTTCCAAAAAACTGATCGAACAGATCCTTGCCAAATGGGAAGCCGAAACCTCCGGTCTAAATCAGACCCAGCTGGTGATTCGCAACCTGAAGGGCATCAGTGATCTGCAGAAGGTCAAGGCTTACCTTGCTGAACGTGTCAGCGGGGTGCAGAATATCGTGCAGCGCAGTTATCAGGAGGGAATGGCCGTGCTGGATATACATTCAAAATCATCCGCACAGGAAATTGCCGATGTATTATCGACAGCCGACCATGCGGACATCAGGCTGGAGATTACTAAAACTACGCCGCATACCATTGAGATGAGGTTGGGTGCCAGCAAATGATCAGGTTTCAGCGATTCATACACAGGAGAAGGGCATGATCAGATTTTTTTCAGTCAGCATTCTGCTGACGGGTACTCTGATTTTTTCGGGCTGTGCGACCAATTCTGTACTCAAGCCTGATCCGAAAAATCCGATCAGAAGCGTGGCGCTTCTGCCCATGGTGAACAACTGCCTCGATATCGATGCCCCGGTTATTGTGCGCTCGCTGCTGGCCCCGCGTCTGGAAAAATACTTTTACAGCGTGAAAGCGCAGGAAGAGACCGATCTGATCCTGAAAGATCAAATGGGAATCACACTGGGTTCGCAGCTTGAGCTGGCGACTACGAGGCAGTTGTGTGAATTGTTGGGAACGGATGCCGTCATGTATGGATCTCTGGATGATTTCAATCAGAAAATTACCGGAATCTATAATTCCAAGCGGGTCAGAATACGACTCAGGATGGATAATTGCGCCAGCGGACAGGTTGTCTGGAAAAACGGTATCGGTGTAAAAAGTGAAACGAGAGCCGGAGATAACCTGCTGCAGGGTGTATCCGTTCTGGGCGAGGCCATCAAGGCGGTCGGAGCGGCCGCTTCGGTTGTTTCCAGTTTGTCTGACAAAAGTGATACCGAATTACCCGCGTTGTGCGGCGAAGATATCCGGGCGCCCTGGGAGGATATTTCCGATGATTCAAGCACCGCCGAGCTCAATCTGGTTATGGGCCTGGGTGAAAAAGTCGTGAAAAAAGCGCTTGCAAGCCCGCTGCGGGCCGAGATTGAAACCGCACTGGAAATTTTATTGCGCGGCTACTATGACGATGGAACGGAAATGATACCCCATGGTATGAAAATTCCGAACGGGCCGGTTGAGCCGACCGCTCCGCCGGTTGCCACAAAATAGGAGACAACCATGACCTCTTCACCATTCAGGTTTTCGGCCGCAGTCGCTGTATCCTTTGCTGTCTGTCTTTTCAGCAATGTTCTGACCGCCCACGCCAGCGCTGACGCTTCGCCGGCTGCTGTCGCGTACAACGGCCCGGCCTATACGATCGCCATTATCAAATTTGCCAACAAAACACCTTCAAAGGTGCTGGGAATCGGCGAGGCAGCCACCAGTATCCTGCGGACCCAACTGAAAGCGGCCGGCCTGGAGCCGGTGGACGTGACCGAAGATGCCCAGCGCGAACAGGATGAGTTGATCAAACTGCAGCAGACCGGTGCCATAAAGACCGGTACCAAGAATGCCGCCGAGGGGTTTGAATCGGTCGACTACCGTATACAGGGCGCGGTTACCTCCTATTCGGAAGTGGAGGAGGGTTCCGATATGCTTTTCTATCAGAAAAAGACCCAGGTGGCCCGGGTCGGTGTCGATTACGCGTTGATCGACATCGCCACCGGCGTGAGCCTGCTGGCCGAATCGGGTGACGGAGAGTGGCGCAAGGAAACCGGCGGGGCGCTGGGCTTTGGATCCAGGTCAACGGCCGATGGGGGGTTGAGGGACGGCGCGCTGCGCGACGCGCTCAACAAGGCCTTGGCGAAGATGATCGACAAGCTGAACAGCACGCCTTTTCAGGCCAGCATCCTGCTGGTTGAAAACCAGACCGCCCTGATCAAAGCCGGGGATAAGTCCCGCCTTAAACCGGGCACAAAGCTGGCGGTGTATCGTCGCGGTCAGGATCTGATTGATCCCGAGACCGGCAGATCCCTGGGGAAAAGGGAAAAGATGATCGGAGAAGTCACCCTGACGGGGCACCAGAATGACAGAGTCTCTGAAACACAAATCACCTTCGGCAGCGGCTTTCAGGCCGGAGACATGGTCAGGGTGATCAAGCCATAGTTTTATCGTTTCAACGGTTTTTTCAGATTAGCGCAGTTATCCATTCACCAAGGAGGAAACCCCATGATGTTGCCTACCGGATCTTCGCAGACGTGGAATAGAATTGTCCTGGCCGCAGCGTTGGCCGCATGCCTTTCGGTTGCGGCGCCCGGAATTTCCCGTGCTGCCACCGCCACCGTCAATTTTGATTTCGGTTCAGCCGCTCCACTCAATCCCGACACCGTCGCCACTACCAGCTCCCCGATTTACAGCACTCTTCAAACCACGACCGAACTGGACAATTCGGTTATGGAATTCCCCACAGCGGAAAGCTCCTCGTCTGCGGCCCCGTCCACGACCGGCACGGTTGAAATCACTCCGAAAATCGGCATCGGCTTTGACGCGGTCATGGGCGATCGGTTGAAAACCTATACCATACCGGTCAGCTATATGTTCAGCCGCACATTGGGGATTCAGGCTGCTCTGCCGCTGGTTACGGCAAAAACTGACCGGATCGGCGGGGGGACGAGAACCGAAACCGGCATCGGCGATTTCAGCCTGACCGTCAAGCACCGTTTTGGAAGTGAACGTGTCGGAGCGGCTTTCTTTACGCTGCTGACCGCCAAATTCGCCACCGGCGACGCTGACAAGGGGCTGGGCACCGGCACCTACGACATCGCTTTGACAGAAAAGGTCATCAAGCGCTTTGGCGAGTATCGGGGCACGCTGATGGGCGGGATAACGCAGCCGCTCAACAAGCCGACCATCCTGGGCAGCAAGGTGGAATACGGCACGACCCTTTCCTACATGGCGGCGGTCGAACGCACCATCGGACTACCCGAGCTCTGGTTCGGCGTCAAGGCCTCCGGACTGCATGCCTTTCAGAGCAAAATATCCGGTCTCTCCCAGGATAACTCGCTGACCACCCTGGATATTTCCCCCGAATTCAACTACTACTTCAAGCGCAACGCCTCGGTTAATCTGGGCGTGATCGTGCCGGTGTATACCGACTATGCCCTGGCCGGGGGAAGTAACGACCGTTCTGTGGCTGTCAGGTTCGGGGTCACATCGATGTTTTAGAGACGTGAAACTTGATTGTCCTTTAAAAATATGGTTCGTCACAGTAATCAGTAAGTAATTTTGCTCTTTAACAATTGAAAAGCATGAGTTCCGTCAGGTAGTTATGGAAGCGTGACCAACCATTCTATCTGAGAGAGGAACCCATGCTTATTAAAC
>JAJZRX010000049.1 GCA_021850095.1 Deltaproteobacteria bacterium | reverse complement strand
TTCCGATCTGGCATGTTTGTGCGCGCCATTCTGGAGGAGGGGATCAATGAAAACGGAATTCTGATCCCGCAACGGGGAGTGACCCGCAATCCCAAAGGCGAAGCCATGGTGATGGTGGTGGGAGTCGAGGAGAAGGTCGAACCGCGGGTCATCAAGGTCGTCCGCACCGTGGGCGATAACTGGCTGGTCAGTGACGGACTGAAGGCGGGCGATCGCGTTATCCTGGAGGGTCTGCAGAAGGCGCGGCCGGGAACACCGGTCAAGGCCGTTCCGTTTGGCAGCCCACCGGCAGCGGCTCCCCAACCTGCGGCGCCTGCAGCGAAAAAATAACCTCTTCACGATACCCCCCTTGATAAAGGGGGGCTGGGGGGATTTGGTTTTCAGCGTCAAAGGCAAATCCCCCTGAATCCCCCTTTGTCAAGGGGGACTTTCCTACATAAAGGAGTTTTTCCATGCCTCGCTTTTTTATTAATCGCCCGATCTTTGCCTGGGTAATCGCCATCATGGTTATGCTGGCCGGTCTGCTGGCGATCAAGACCCTGCCGGTTTCCCAGTATCCGCCGATCGCGCCGCCGCAGATCACGATCAACGCCGTCTATCCGGGGGCCTCGGCCCAGACCGTGCAAGATACCGTCACCCAGGTCATCGAACAGAAGCTGAACGGCATCGATAACCTGATCTATATGTCATCAACCAGCGATTCGGCTGGCGCCGTGGCCATCAACCTGACCTTCAAGGCCGGCACCGACCCGAACATCGCCCAGGTGCAGGTACAAAACAAACTGCAGCTGGCCACGCCACTGCTGCCCCAGATTGTCCAGCGGCAAGGGATTCAGGTGGTCAAGTCCACCAGAAACTTCCTGATTATCGTCGGTCTGGTGTCGGAAGATGGTTCTGTCAGCCGGAACGCCCTGACTGATTATCTGGTGGCCAACGTCCAGGACATCATCAGCCGGACGGAAGGGGTGGGCGAGGTAACGATTTTCGGTTCCCAGAATGCCATGCGGATCTGGCTGAATCCAACCAAGCTGAACAACTTTCATCTGACCACCAATGATGTCATCGCGGCGGTGCAGGCCCAGAACGCCCAGGTTTCGGCCGGCCAATTCGGTGGCAGCCCCGCTCCCCAGGGGCAGCAGCTCAATGCCACCATCACTGCCCGGACGCTGCTGCAAACGCCGGAACAGTTCAACAACATTGTATTGCGTACCAACAGCGATGGATCCACGGTCAGGCTGAAGGAGGTGGCCGAATGTAAGATCGGCACCGAGAATTACGATATCGAGGCACGTTTCAACGGGAAACCGCTAGGCGGCATGGCGCTCAGGCTGGCGGCTGGCGCCAACGCTCTGGCCACCGCCGATCGCGTCAAGGTCAAGATGGCGGAACTGGAGAAGTTTTTCCCCCAGGGTGTAAAGGTGGTCTATCCCTACGACACGACCCCCTTTGTTAAAATCTCGATCGAAGAGGTTGTCCAGACCCTGATTGAGGCGGTCTTCCTGGTTTTTGTAATCATGTTCCTCTTCCTGCAGAATATCCGCGCCACCCTGATCCCCACCATCGCCGTGCCGGTGGTGCTGCTCGGAACCATGG
Source organism: Deltaproteobacteria bacterium (assembly GCA_021850095.1). Lineage (GTDB taxonomy): Bacteria > Desulfobacterota > Desulfuromonadia > Geobacterales > Pseudopelobacteraceae > JACRCG01. The sequence continues at coordinate 22,539 of JAJZRX010000049.1, read as the reverse complement.
GGGTGCTGTCGGCGGCCGGATTTTCGATCAACACCCTGACCATGTTTGCCTTGGTCATTGTTATCGGTCTGCTGGTTGACGACGCCATCGTGGTGGTGGAGAACGTTGAGCGGATTATGAGTGAGGAAGGTCTGCCGCCCAAGGAGGCGACCATCAAATCCATGGGGCAGATTACCAGCGCCCTGTGGGGCATCGCCACCGTGCTGACGGCGGTGTTTTTGCCGATGGCCTTCTTCGGCGGTTCCACCGGCGTTATCTACCGCCAGTTTTCGATTACGATCATTTCGGCCATGGTCCTCTCGGTACTGGTGGCCATGACCCTGACCCCGGCCCTGTGCGCCACCATGCTCAAACCGGTTGAGAAAGGACATACCCCGGGTGAGTGCGGCTGGTTTTGTCAATTCTTCCGCTGGTTCAACAAGCTATTCGACTTTTGCAGGGGAAAATACGAAGGCATTGTCGGACGCTCCTTTGGCAAGCCGCTACGCTATCTTTTTATCTACGGCGCTATTGTGGCCGGGATGGTGTTTCTCTTCCTGCGTCTGCCAACCGCCTTTCTGCCCGATGAGGATCAGGGATTCATTGTTTGCCAGGTTCAGCTGCCGGCCGGTGCAACCATGGAGCGAACCATGAAAGTGGTTGAACAGTTGGAACAGCACTTTCAGGAACGTGAACAAAAAACGGTTCAGTCGGTCATCACCGTGGCCGGTTTCAGCTTTGCCGGTCGCGGCCAGAACATGGGATTGGCTTTCGTCAGGCTTAAGGACTGGAAACTGCGCCAGACTCCGGATCTGAAGGCGCCGGCCATTGCCGGCCGGGCCATGGGGGCCTTCTCGAACATAAAGGATGGACTGGCATTTGCGTTTTCGCCACCGGCGGTGGTGGAGCTGGGACAGGCCAACGGCTTTGACTTCCAGCTGCAGGATCGCGGTGGCCTGGGACATGAAAAGCTGATGGAAGCCCGCAACCAGTTGCTGGGGATGGCCATGAAAAACAGCAAGCTTATCGCCGTGCGCCCCAACGGTCAGGATGACTCTCCCCAGTTTAAACTCGACGTTGATGATGTGCGTGCCGGGGCCCTGGGTGTCTCCATGACGGACATCAACAGTGTGCTTTCCACAGCCTGGGGCAGCTCCTATGTCAACGATTTTATCGAAAACGGTCGGGTCAAGAAGGTCTATCTCCAGGCTGATGCCAAGTACCGCATGTTGCCGGAGGATATCGGCAAGTGGTATGTGCGCAACAACAAGGGCGAAATGGTGCCGTTCTCGGCCTTTGCCACGGCTCACTGGCAGTATGGTTCGCCCCGTTTGGAGCGTTACAACGGCATTCCCTCGGTGGAAATCATGGGCCAGGCCGCCAAAGGGATCAGCACCGGTGAGGCGATGAAAGAACTGGAAGAAATGGCCGCCAAACTGCCGCCGGGAATCGGTTATGAGTGGACCGGACTGTCGTACGAGGAAAAAAATGCCGGTGCGCAGGCGCCGATGCTGTATGCCATCTCGCTGCTGGTGGTGTTCCTTTCCGTGGCGGCGCTGTACGAGAGCTGGACGATCCCCTTTGTCAACCTGCTGATGATACCGTTGGGACTGGTGGGGGCGATCACGGCGGTTTCGCTGCGGGTTTTCCCCAACGACGTTTATCTGCAGATCGGTCTGTTGACCACCATCGGTTTGTCCACCAAAAACGCCATCCTGATCATCCAGTTTATAAAAGAACAGATGCATCAGGGGCATGAGCTGGTTGAGGCGACCTTGTCGGCGGTCAAGATCCGGCTTCGCCCGGTTATCATGACCTCGCTGGCCTTTTTCTTCGGCACCCTGCCGCTGGCCCTTACCAAAGGGGCCGGCGCCGCCGCCCAGAACGCGATCGGCACCGCCGTCACCGGCGGATTGCTGACGGCGACGTTCATCGACCTGATCTTTATCCCGTTTTTCTTTGTCCTGGTTTCACGGCTGTTCGGCCGCAAGAAATACAAACCCCACGACCAGGAACCGGCTGCCGCAACTGTTTCGGAGGTGCACTGACATGAATTATAAACGAAGTATGCTGACGGCCTTGTGTCTTCCGCTGGGCGCGATGCTCTTTCTGAGCGGCTGCTCCACCATGGCCCCTAAATATAACCAACCGGCCGCGCCGGTGCCGGCGGCCTGGCCGCAGGGAGCATCCTACCCGGCGGCCGCGCAGGCGGCCCAAAAACCGCTGGCCGAAATTCCCTGGCGGGAGTTTTTTGTCGATCCGCATCTGCGCAGGCTGATCGATCTGGCTCTGGAGAATAATCGCGACCTGCGGGTGGCGGCCCTGAATATCGAACGGGCCCGGGCCCAGTACCAGATCCAGCGCTCCGATCTGTTTCCCAAGCTGGACGCCACAGCCGGGGCAACCTTCCAGCGCATCCCCGAAGATCTGTCCGGCACCGGCAACGCCCGGACCGTCGAGCAGTACAACGTCGGTCTCGGGGTCGCTTCCTACGAACTGGATCTGTTCGGCCGGGTACGCAGCCTGAAGGATCAGGCCCTGGAACAGTACCTGTCCAGCGAGCAGGCCCGCCGCAGTGTGCAGATCAGTCTGGTTTCCCAGGTGGCGGTCAGTTATCTGGCCCTGGCAGCTGATCGCGAGCGGCTCAAGCTGGCCCAGGATACGCTTGCCAATCAACAGGAGTCGTATAATCTGACTAAAAGCCGTTATGAGGCGGGGGTCTCCTCGGCTCTGGATCTCAACCAGGCCCGCACGATTGTCGAGGCGGCCCGGGTGGATATCGCCCGTTACACGACCCAGGCGGCCCAGGATGTAAACGCTCTGACCCTGCTGGTCGGTTCACCGCTGGCGACCGGACTGCTGCCGCATACTCTTTCGGATGTTGTCACCGCTCTGAAGGATCTGACCCCCGGCCTGCCGTCCGACGTTCTGCTTCGGCGCCCGGACATCCTGCAGGCCGAGGGGCAGCTGAAGGGTGCCAATGCCAACATCGGTGCGGCCCGGGCGGCCTTCTTCCCCCGCATCACGCTGCTTTCAAGTGTCGGTTTCGGCAGTGAAGAGCTGTCGGGACTCTTCACGGGCGGAGCCTTGGCCTGGAGTTTTGCTCCGCGCATATCCCTGCCGATCTTCGAGGGGGGCGCCAATCAGGCCAATCTGAAAGTGTCGGAGGTGAATCGGGACATCGCTGTGGCGCAGTATGAGAAGGCCATTCAGACCGCCTTCCGGGAAGTGGCCGACGCCCTGGCCCAGCGAGGAACCATCGACGAACAGCTGGCGGCCCAGCAGGCCCTGACCGATGCCACCGCCGAAAGCCACAAGCTTTCCCTGGCCCGTTACGACAAGGGAGTTGACAGCTATCTGCCGGTGCTGGATGCCCAGCGTTCCCTGTACGGAGCCCAGCAGAACCTGATCGGGTTTCGTCTGGCGCGCTTGTCCAATCTGGTGACGCTCTACAAGGTTCTGGGGGGCGGGGCAGGGGGAGAGTGATATTGTTGCGGCAGCGTGGTTAGTGTGAACGTACAATTGAGAGCAAGGGGTTTTGACATCAGTCTTAACCTCTTTTTATTTCATTGCAAAATTATCACTATGGCACCATTGTTTATTTTGTTACCGATATACCCTCACCCGGCCTTCGGCCACCCTCTCCCAAAGGGCGAGGGGATGGTTTTAACCCTTCTCCCTGTGGGAGAAGGTGCCCGAGAGGGCGGATGAGGGGTGGTTTTAACATTTAGCAAGAACCTAACCGGACATTGATGATTCCATCTCGTCGCCTGACCCGGTAGAGGCGATCAAATATTGGATGGAGAGTCGCGGACTCACGCTAACCATGATCCGCAATCTTCACGACAAACTCGGCATACCCGCCGAAGCTCTAATTCAGCCGACAACTTTGCGCCATGCTTGATGTATCTCGCTGGCTGTGTATCCGGCAAATTGAGTAAAGCTGCTTTTACGATGCTTTTTAATGTTCACAGTTTAAATATCCGTTATGGGTAGATCACCGGTTCACACACGCGCGTGAATCGGTGATCTACGAGTTGAACCACAAAAAAGGGAGGCATTAAAATGAGCGATTTCGGATTCGAGATTTCATTAAACAGAAAAACTTATACCCTTTGGACTATTCCGGCAGAATTCAAGCGGAAGCATAAGATCGTGGATGGTCAGCACTATCGTTTTGAAATATGTCTAAATAATACAATTTTAGGCACAGAATCCTTGAATGTAACTTCGGGTGAAGAGATATATCTACCCGCAAGTTATCAACGGCAGGTTAAAAACCGGCAAGGAGTGATCAAATTCACTTTGAGAGACAGTCGATTTTAGAGTCGCCATCGAGCGGAGGGTACGACAGATGAATATTTTTGATAAACTTGACGCTATACGATCAAAAGTCGATGCATCAACAATAGAACCAATTTTTTCAGATGAAGTTGATACCCGTAACAGTAGATATGAAAATACTGTTGAGACAGAAAAGAATAATCTTTTGCGCGTTATGGCTGCATTAATCGCATTTAGCAATAACGCACCATCAGATGCAGTTGGTTATATGGTTGAGAATGGTGTTTTCGAGAGGGTATTTTGCAGTTTCGATTTAGATAAAGTGGCAAATCTGAACCCAGATGAAATAATTACAACTGATTGGAATAATATCAAATCTATCAGATTCAAAAAGAAGGTAGATGCAATTGTAAGATGTGCAAAACTACTTATAAAAAGCGGTAAAGAAAAGGCAACTATTGAATCTCTATACAAAAACTACAATCTTCCTAAAGACATCGTCAATGAAGGAGATATCGTCAAGTTCTGGGAACAGTTTGATATGATTTTAGCGAATTTCAATAAACTGGATATGCCTTACTTCAAAAACGATACCACCCTACTACACCTACTTTTGCATTTAGGCTTTCCATGTATTAAGCCAGATTTGATAGTAATGAAAGTAGCCGCATCAATAGGAATAGTAAATGGAAGAGATAACCATAATACATACCGACCAGATGAAAAGAAGTTAGTCGTCAGGACAATTCAACGGTATTGTTTACAAAATAGCATCAAACCAGCAGTCATGGACTTATACATTTTGATTTATGGTGGGCAAAAATATGCTTTCAGATATGTAACAGACGGGTATGTTCCTTTCTCACTTTAGTATTCGTTAAGTGCGAGAATAGTAATGTCCAACAAGGCCTGTGGACACCGACCGCCCGAAAAAGCCGGGCGGACGGGTCACCGCCCAAGACGTTGCCCCAAAAATACAAATATCAAAAGAGGACAGCATGTATCCTGAATCGGATGATTTAAGCGAGTATCTGGTTTCCGACGTAGTTGTTGACTGGCAGACTCCGGCTGTCCGGCAGAAGGCTCTGGAGCTTACACGGTCATTGTCAGATGAAGTTGCCAAAGCCCGTTGTTTGTACGAATGGGTGAGAGACTGCATTCCCCACTCCAATGACGCCGACCTCGACATTGTAACCTGCACTGCGAGCGAAGTGCTTCATCATGGCACCGGGATCTGTTTTGCAAAAAGCCACCTTCTGGCCGCCTTGCTCCGGGCGGTCAATATCCCGGCCGGTTTCTGCTACCAGGTTTTACGCCTGAATCCCCCTGACGATAATGACCATGTTTTGCACGGTTTTAATGCAATTTACTTCGCAACCCTCGATAAATGGATTCGGGTTGATGCGCGGGGCAACACCAACGGGGTCAACGCTCAATTCAGTATCAAGAAAGAGCAGCTTGCCTTTGCCATGGATCCTTTGGCCGATGAGTTCATCTACGAAGCGATTTTTGCGGCACCGGTGAGCAGTGTCGTCAACAGACTGAAAATGTACGATACCAGAAGTGAATTGTGGCTGGATTTACCGCAATCTCTGTGACAAAGCGGCTTGACCCTTCACTATAAAAACGCATATAGTGATAGCATACTATGGAGGTGCGTTGTATGCGTGCAACATTGAACATACCTGATAATCTCATCAGCGAAATACAGCAGCTTTCCGGGCAAAAATCCAAAACCAAAGCAATTATAACGGTGATGGAGGATTATGTGCGACGTCAGAGGATGCAGGCTCTTCTTGACCTGCGCGGCAAGGTGCGGATTGAGTACGATTGGGAGCAGGAGGAGAATCTCGAGTTGAAAGCGGCCGAGGAGCGGGAGCGTTATAATGGTGAATAAAATTCTGCCCGACACCTGCGCCTGGATTGATTTCTTTAGAGGCAGGCCATCGCGTCTGGCCGAACGAGTGGAAGCCGCACTTGTACAGGGAGAGGTTGTAACGTGCGGCGTGGTGCTGTTTGAACTTCTTCAGGGTATAAAAAAACCTCAAGAAGAAAATCTGGTTCTGAATGCATTTCAGGCTGTACCACAGCTGGAAATGACGGGCGTCCTCTGGATCAAGGCTGGTCGATTGTCGTCACAATTACGCAAAAAAGGACATACCTTGCCGCTGTCGGATATTATTATCGCCACCTTGGCACTGGAACATTCGTGTTCACTATTGACAGTGGATCGGCATTTTGACGTCATTCCCGGACTCGCCGTTATTAATTGCGCGGATCGAATGATGTTTACGGAGCGGTTGGCAGAAGATTGAAGCTGGTCGGGAAAAGGAGAAGGATATAATGAATGATCAGGAGCTTGATTTCAGCATCGAACGATTGGGGGAATGCCGCTTTCCGTCCCCCATGCAGGGAGTGCGCTGCACCGATGACCGGGAGCGCCTGCTGTACCATTCCAATTACGAAGATCTGAAGCCGTTCATCGGCGCCGGCAAGGAACCGCCGACCATGGAGCTGGCCGGGCCGCGCCAGCGGATTTTCTTTGATCCGGGCGCCATCGCCTGCGGCATTGTTAGTTGCGGCGGCCTCTGCCCGGGCATAAACAACGTCATCCGTGCCGTGACCTTGAGTTCGTACCACCACTACGGGGTACGGCGGATCTACGGTTTCCGCTACGGCTACGAAGGGTTGGTCAAACGCCATGGCCATGCGCCGCTGCTCCTCAACCCCGATTTTGTCAATCAGATCGGCGAGCAGGGCGGGACGATCCTGTCCTCCTCCCGCGGTCCCCAGGATGCGGGCGAAATGGTCGATTACCTGCAAGAGTTGGGGATCGGCATCCTTTTCGCCATCGGCGGCGACGGCACCCTCAAGGGGGCTGGGGCCATTGCCGACGAGGCCGGCCGGCGTGGCCTGCCGCTCAGCGTGATCGGCATCCCCAAGACCATCGACAACGATATCTCCTTTGTCAATCAAACCTTCGGTTTTGAAACCGCCGTGGCCGAGGCCCAGCGGGCCATTGACGCCGCCCACGCCGAGGCGACCGGCGCCCGTAACGGCATCGGCCTGGTCAAGCTGATGGGGCGTGATTCGGGCTTTATCGCCGCTGACGCCACCCTGGTTAACGGCCAGGTCAATTACTGTCTGGTGCCGGAGGTGCCCTTCGATCCGGCAAGCTTCCTGCGCAGCCTGGAACAGCGCCTGGAGCAGCGCGGCCATGCCGTGGTGGTCGTGGCCGAAGGGGTCGGCCAGGAGCTGCTGGGAAGCGGCGGGCATGACAGCTCGGGCAACGCCAAGCTGGGCGACATCGGCACCTGGCTGCGGGACGCCATCAAGGAGCACTTTGTCCGCCTTGGCCGGGAAACCACCCTCAAGTACATCGATCCGAGCTATATCATCCGCAGCCAGCCGGCCAATCCCCACGATTCGGCTTTTTGTCTGCTACTGGGGCACAACGCCGTCCACGCCGGCATGAGCGGCCGTACCAACATGGTGCTGGGGGTCTGGAACAATCAGTTCACCCATGTGCCGATCAGCTTGGCCACCCGCCAGCGCAAGAAGATCGACCCCCAGGGGTGGTTCTGGAGCAGCGTGCTGGCCTCCACCGGCCAGCCGCGCGAAATGTCGTCATAAAATACGGAGGTGTATGACCATGTTCCAGAAGGTGCTTCTGGTCGATCCGGCCACCGGTTTCTACAAAACAAAAAAGTACCCTTTTGAGCGTTATTTCGGGCCGGTGGATCTGGGCATCCACCTGACCGAGGAGTTGCGCAGCCTCAACTTCGGGGTGGGCGTTTTTGCCGGCTCGATCTTTCCCGGTTCGAACCGTCTGGTACTGACCGGTTTTTCCCCCTGCTGGCAAGGCTATTATGTCAGCTCCATGGGGGGCGCCGGCCTGGTGTTCGACAACCTGGGGATCAACATGCTCAGTCTGGTCGGCAAGGCCCCGCTCCCCTCGGTGCTGTATCTGAACCGCAACCACGGCGAGGAGATCCAGGTGGAGGTCGTCCCGCTGGATGTCGAAGCGGTCTGGAGAACCGGCCGAACCGGGGTCTACTCCCTGACCGACACGGTTTACGAAATGTTCGGCAATCGCTACGAAAACGACCCTCGTATCCTGGTGACCGGACCGGCGGCCCTGCATACCGATATGGGCGGGATCATGTCGGTACCGATCAGCAAGGGCAAAATCAGCTACGTCGATACCTGGGCCGGACGGGGCGGCTTCGGCAGCGCCATGCTTCAGGAGCACGGCATCGTGGCGGTGATTTACGGCGGCACGGTCGTTAACGAGGATTTTCGCGACCGGAAGGTGGCCGATGAATGGTTCCGGGACAAGTACAACCTGCGTTTGGTGGAAAAGGACCTGCAGGCCACCAGCAAATACCGCTACGACGAGAAGGTCGGCACCGGCGGCACCTTCGGGGTCAACTACGCCACCATGGGGGGCCGGATCATGGCCTTCAACTACCGCACAATCCAGCAGACCGAGGCGGAACGGACTGCCCTGCATCAGAACCTGGTCGTAGACCACTACCTGAAACAGTTCAACCAGGAAACCATCACCGCCAAGCAGCAGGCCACCTGCGGCGAACCCTGCATGGCGGTCTGCAAAAAGATGAACGGCGTCTACAAGAAGGACTACGAACCCTATCAGACCATGGGGCCGTTGTGCGGCATCTTCGATCAGCGGGCGGCCGAGCAGCTGAACCACCACTGCGATGCGATGGGTTTTGACGCCATTTCCGGCGGGGGGGTGCTGGCCTGGCTGATGGATCTGCTGGATGGAGGAATACTGACTGCCAAGGAGCTGGGAGTTACCCGCATGCCGCGCTGGGATCTGGCCGATTTCGACGTCGTCCGCGATTCGCTGCACAACGCCGAACTGGGCTGCGAGCTGATTGATGCCATTCTGGAGCGGCGCGGCATCCTCGATTTCAGCGAAGGGGTGCGCAAATGGAGCCGGCTCCATTCCCGGGCCAAGGGGACGGCGCTCCACGATCGTCTGGTCTATATCGCCTTCAGCCGGCGGGGCTGGATGGTTCCCAATCAGTACTGGGTGGCCGGCGCATTGGCCCCCATGGCGGTCATGGGCAAATACTACATGGTCTACAGCAATGATTTCATCCCGCCCCGGGAGCTGGGAAAAAAGTGCGCCGAACGAATGAAAAAGGAGCTGATCCTGGACAACCTGGGGATCTGCCGCTTCCACCGGGCCTGGGCCGAAGAGCTGCTGCCCGAGGTTCTGGGGTCGCTCTACGCTTGCCGCGAGCAGTTTCTGCGGGCGATAGATGTGCTGGCCAGTCGCCTGCACAGTCGCAACAGCCCGATCTTCTGGGAATCGGAGCGGGATATCGACTATATCCACACCTTCCTGAAGCGCAAGCGTGAGGTGGACGGGGACGATCATCCCGAGCTGTCGCTCTGGCTGGAACGGTTCGAGCGCGACAGGCTCGAGGCGGCCCGGGATTTCTGGTACGAGACCCTCAAGGGGATCGACGGGGAGCTGCGGGAGTTTTTTTGATGCAGGGGTGAGGCGGTGCCTCACCCAGGGCGACCCATCGGGTCGCCCCTACGATTCATAGGTATTAATCGAAAGGGCGCGCATCGCGCTGCCGGGAGAATTGATGAAGCTTTCCTTCATGTTGTGCTTGACACTGACCTTTCTGATGGCCGGTTGTGCCGGGAAAACCCTGCCGCCGGTGGCGGTGAAGATTCCAACGCGGACGATACAGTATCAGAAGGAGGTCAAGCCGATCCTCGACAAGCGTTGCACGGTCTGCCACTCCTGCTACAATTCACCCTGCCAGCTCAAGCTGGACTCCTTCGAGGGGGCGGACCGGGGCGCGACGAAACGGGCGGTCTACAACGCCACGCGATTGAGCACCATGGACCCGACCCGGCTCTTTATTGATGCGCAGACAACCGAAGAGTGGCGCAAGAAACAGTTTTTCAGCGTCACCGAGAGCAGCGTCGGCCAGGGGCTGAATGACTCGATCATGATCCAGCTGCTGGCGCACAAGATGAAAAATCCGCAGAGCGCCGGCGAATACCAGCCGGAAAACGACGAACTGACCTGTTCGGAAAACCGCCGGGAAGTCGGCTCCTACCTGAAAAAGCATCCAAACCGGGGCATGCCCTACGGTTTTCCGCCGCTCAAACAGGATGAATTCGAGACGGTCGCCGGCTGGCTGGTGCAGGGGGCCAAAGGGCCTGATTCCATCCAGCAGGCCGAGCTGACAGCGCACAAACCGGAGGATCAGGCCGCCATCGAGCGGTGGGAGAATTTTCTCAATCGGGACGATCCGAAATACGCCATGACGGCCCGCTACCTGTACGAGCATCTCTTTCTGGCCCACATCACCTTCGGGACACCCGGCAACGAATTCTACGAGCTGGTTCGCTCGAAAACCCCTCCGGGCCAGCCGGTCGACCTGATCCCGAGCGTACGCCCCTTTGATGATCCGGGCAGCGGACAGTTTTTCTACCGTTTCCGCAAGATTCACTCCACCATCGTTCACAAGACCCACCTGGTCTTTGAGATGAACGACGACCAGTTGCGGCGCATCAAGGAGCTGTTCATCCAGCCGGAATGGCTGCAGCCGCCGCACCTGGTCGGTTATGATCCGATTGTCAGCGCCAACCCGTTCGCGGCCTTCGAGCAGATCCCGCCCCGTTCCCGGTATCAATTTCTGCTGGACAATTCCCTGTACATTATCATGACCTTCATCCACGGGCCGGTCTGCAAGGGACAGGTTGCCCTGAACGTGATCGACGATCATTTCTGGGTCATGTTCATGGATCCGGAACACGATTTGAGTGTGCGGCATCCCGGTTTTTTGAAACTAAACCGCGAGCGTTTGCGGATGCCGATCGAACAGGGGAGCGGCCATGGCATTTTCTCGGCCCTGACCGACGAACACCGCAAGAACGCCGTTGAATTCTACCAGTCCCGCCAGGATTACTATTCGGCGATGAATTATTCCGGGCTTTCCAGCGAGGCGATCTGGAGCGGCAACCGTGCCGGTGATGCCCCGCTGTTGACGGTCTACCGCCACTTCGACAGCGCCTCGGTGCACCGGGGTGCCCTGGGCAACCTGCCCAAGAGCCTGTGGGTGATCGATTACCCGCTTTTCGAGCGGATCTATTACGCGCTGGTGGCCGGTTTCGATATCTACGGAACAGCCGGGCATCAGCTGGCGATCCGGCTGTATATGGATCGGCTGCGGGTCGAAGGTGAAAGTTATTTTCTGAATTTCCTGCCGCCGGATAAGCGGCAGGAAATCATGCAGTCCTGGTATCTTGACACTGATCTCAAGAAGATAAACTACTACCCTTCGATTTTGCCGGCAAAAAGCGCCTTCACGACCAGCGAGCCGAAACGGGAGTTTGTGGAGCGGATCGTGAAAGAACGCTTGCTGCCGGCCACGGGTATCTCCTTCGACCCGATCAATTACCTGCCGGCCGGGGTCGACTATCCCCCTCTGCCGACAAAGTTTGAGACCAGGGAGGATTACCTGCGGGCTTTCACGGCCCTGTCGCGGCCGGGAACCCCCTTCTTCGCGCTGGTCAACGGCAGCAACTCCAACCTGGCCTACCTGCGGATACGCCTGAAGCAGGGTAAGGACATCGCCGGCTCGATCGTTGTCAACCGCTGGCATGACAACGTGGCCTTTTTGATCGGCGAGGATGCCCGACTTGACCCCTCCAAAGACAGCGCCGATTTCATCCAGGGGCTGATCGGCTCCTATCCGAATTTTTTTGTGGATGTCCGCGAGGAGGATCTGCCGGATTTTTTCGATCTGCTGGCCCATTTCAAGGGTGATCAGCGGGATCTGGCCCGCTTCGCCAGGTATGGCATCAACCGTAGTGACGAGCGCTTCTGGGAAACCTATGACTGGTTCCAGAAACGATTTATGGAGGACGAACCGCTGCGGGGCGGGCTGTTCGACCTGAACCGCTACTATTACAAGGCCAATCAGTAAGTTTGCCTTTGCTTTTTCAAATGTCGGGGTGTATAAAAATCAGCTGTTTTTTTGTCAGCTGGGGGGATGTGTGGTTCAGGCGCTCGGTCACATAACAATCAATTCGGTGCGCGATCTCGGCAAGGCGGGCTGGTTCCTGCTGTATTCCTTTTACATGATCGTGCGCCGGCCGGGAAGCCTGGTGCATATCCTGAAACAGATGCGTTTCATCGGCACCAAGTCACTGTTCGTCATCGTTCTGACGGCTGCCTTTACCGGCATGGTGCTGGGACTGCAGGGCTACTACACCCTGGCCAAGTTCGGTTCGGAGGGGATGCTGGGGGTGGCTGTGGCGCTGTCGCTGATCCGCGAACTGGGGCCGGTGCTGGCGGCTCTGATGGTGACCGGCCGGGCCGGCAGCGCCATTACGGCCGAGATCGGCATCATGCGCATCAGCGAACAGATCGACGCACTGGAAACCATGGCGCTGGACCCCTTCAAATATCTGGTGACCCCGAAGTTCATCGCCGCCATGATCTCCCTGCCGCTGTTATGCGCCATCTTTGACGTGATCGGCATTTACGGCGGCTGGCTGGTGGGGGTCAAGCTGCTGGGCGTCAATCCGGGCGCCTATTTTTATGAGATGGAAAAATCGGTGGTCTGGCGCGACGTCTACTCCGGGTTTGTGAAATCCTTCTCCTTTGGCGTCATCATCGCCTGGATCAGCTGCTATAAAGGCTATTACGCCGGCCATGGCGCCGAAGGGGTTTCCCGGGCCACGACCGAGGCGGTCGTGCTGACGTCGGTTCTGATTCTGGTGTGGGACTACTTTCTGACTTCGGTGCTGCTCTGATATGATCACTCTGCGCAATGTGCATAAATCCTTCGGCTTCCAGAAGGTGCTGGACGGCCTTGATCTCGATATCCCCGAAGGAAAGATCACCGCCATCATCGGCCCCAGCGGCGAGGGGAAGAGCGTTCTGCTGAAACATCTGATCGGCCTTTTGCATCCGGACAGCGGCCAGGTACAGGTGGATGGCGAAAGCATGGTCGGAGTGCGCCGTTCGCAGCTGAACCGCATCCGTGAGAAGTTCGGCATGCTGTTCCAGAACGTGGCCCTGTTCGACTCGATGACGGTTTATGAGAATGTCGCCTTTCCGCTGCAGGAGAAAACGAAGCTCTCCAAAAACGAGATCCGTCATTTGGTTCTGGATGCGCTGGAAGATGTGGGCTTGAAAAATATCGAGAACAAGTATCCGGATGAATTGTCCGGCGGAATGAAGAAGCGGGTCGGCCTGGCGCGGGCGGTGGTGCTGAACCCCAAGATCATCCTGTTTGACGAGCCGACCACCGGCCTGGATCCGATCATCAAGCGGGCGATTCATCAGCTGATCAAGGATACCCACGCCAAGTTCGGTTACACGGCGGTGATCGTATCACATGAAATTCCGGAAATATTCGATGTGGCCCAGAACGTGGCCATGCTGTACCGGGGTAAGATCCTGCAGCAGGGGTCACCGGAGGAAATTGAAAATTCAGACCATCCGGCGGTCCGGCAGTTTATCAGCGGCAGCCTGGACGGCCCGATACACATGATCTGAAGTATGATCGGCGTGCGAAGAGGTTAGAGATGAACATGGCAAAACTTGAAATGATGGTGGGAACGTTTATGATTGTCGGCATACTCTGTCTGGGGTATGTTTCGGTCAAGCTGGGCAAGATGGAGTTCGGCGCGGGGGATTATTATACCGTCAAGGCCGGCTTCGACTCGGTTTCGGGGCTGAAGCCGGGGGCGCGGGTGGAGGTGGCCGGGGTCGACGTGGGAAAGGTTGACCGTATCACCCTGGATGAGAAAAGCGGCGACCGCGCCCTGGCCTTTCTGAAAATCAGAAACGGCGTAAAAATAACCGATGATGTCATCGCGTCGGTTCGCACCAGCGGCATCATCGGCGACAAATTCATCAAGCTCAAACCGGGCGGTTCCGATCAAATGCTGAAGAACAACGACACGATCCGGGAAACCGAATCGGCGATCGATATCGAAGAACTGGTCAGCAAATTCATCCATGGCAAAGTCTGACAACAGGGTGGCTGCTATGAAAAAATTACTTTCGGGAATTACGCTGTTTGCGTCGCTGGGGCTGTTGGCCCCTTGTGCCGTTGCGGCTGATGATGCCGCAAAAACCAGGTTGGTGCTGGGGCTGGACGATTGCATCCGCATCGCCCTCAAGGCTGCTCCGGAGCTGGGCGAAGCCCAGGCCGACATCGATCAGACCGCCGGCAAGCTGGAAGAGGCCAAGTCCTACCGTTATCCACAGATCGAAGTCGTGGCGCTGTTCGGCCCGGCGCCGCCGGCCAGAAAAGAAGAGCTTGGCGCCACCGACAGCAGATTCAAAATGAGCGAGCTGACCTGGTTCAGCAGCGCCGACGCCACCCTGATTCAGCCGCTGTACACCTTCGGCAAGATCTCGGAAAACATGAAGGCAGCCACTCACGGCATCGAAGTGGAACGCTCACGCAAGGAACAGCGCGCCCATGAGGTCGCCCAGAAGGTCAAGGAGTATTATTACGGCCTGATGCTGGCCCGCGAGCTGAAAGAGGTGGTCCTGGAGGTGCAGGAAAGCCTGGACAAGGCGCGGGTCAAGGCCCAGAAGATGCTGGAGCAGGAGTCCAGCGGGGTTGAAGAATCCGATCTGTACAAGCTGGACGCATTCTCCGGCGAGGTGGCCCGGTATCTGGAAGAAGCCAGGAAAGGCGAAAGCCTGGCGCTGTCGGCCCTCAAGACCCGTCTGAACCTGCCGATCTCGTCTGCGCTTGAAATCAGCTCCGAGCGGCTTGAAATGGATCAGGCCGTTACCCGGGAGTTTGACCTGTATGTGGAAAAGGCCCGCGCCCGGCGTCCGGAATTCCGGCAGATCGCGGAAGGGCTCAAGGCCCGCGCGGCACTGGTGGAGGCCGCCCAGGCCAACTATTATCCCGACATCTTCCTGGGGGGGCTGCTTTCCTGGGCCTATGCCGAGGACCGCGACCGGATCCGCAATCCGTATATCAATGACAAGTTCAATCACCTTAATGGCGGAGTCGCCCTGGGGGCGCGCTGGAAGCTGGATTTCGGCATTACCGGCGCCAGGGTTGCGGGCGAGCAGGCCCAGTACAACCGGCTGCTCAGCACGAAAGATTTTGCGGAGACCAATATTCCGCTGCAGATCCGCAAGTATTACCTGGATCTGAAAGAGGCCGAGAACAGTGTCGTGGCGATGAAGTCCGGCTATGGCAACGCCAAGAAATGGGCGGTGACCGCCCTGGCCAATTTCGATTTCGGCGTCGGACCGGCCAAGGAGATCTTTGATGCGCTGCAGGCCTACGCCCGCATGCGAGCTTCCTATTTCCAGTCAATCTACAATTACAAGATTGCCGAAGCCAATCTTGAGTATGCCATCGGCGAACCGCCTCTGCCGTCGGCACCGTAAAGGGAGGAATCATGGTGAAGCAAGTTCTTTTACTGGCTGTGGCTGTCCTGTTCAGCGCCACGGCCGCTTTTGCCGGGCCGAGCGATGATGTCAAGAAGACCGTGGATGAAGTTGTCCGCATCGTCGCCAGCAAGGAGATGAAGCAGAACGAGCAGAAACGCCGCCAGGCGCTCAAAAAAACCATCTCGCAGGTGTTCGATTATTCCGAAATGGCCAAACGCTCGCTGGGCAAGCATTGGAATCAGCGTACTCCCGATGAAAAAAAACGTTTTGCCGAGCTGTTTGCGACGCTGCTGGAGAACTCCTACGCCGGCAAAATCGAATCCTATAACAACGAGAAGATCGTTTATCTCAAGGAACTGATCGATGGCGATCATGCCGAGGTCAAATCCAAGGTCGTCACCGCCAAGCGCGATGAATTTACCCTGGATTACCGGATGCTCAACCGCAGCGGCAAATGGATGGCCTACGATGTCGTTATCGAAGGGGTCAGCCTGGTTTCGAATTACCGCACCCAGTTCAACAAGATCATCAGCAACGGCGGTTATGCCCAGCTGGTAAAGAAGCTCGAAACCAAGAGCGATGAACTGAAAGCACCCTGATGACTTGCTGCTTTACAACCGTTAAATTTTCTTGACACCCGCTTTGCCACTATGATAAACGACTCGGGCAGCCAGTTTCGGAAGTTTTTGCAGAACGTTGCAAGTAGCATGTTTGACCAGGCTTTGCGGTTCTCCTGCATCAGACTCCGGAAACTTAAGCGGTAACCAACAGTTCCGGCGTAGTACCGGAGAAAAAGGAGACAGGATCATGGCACAGGGCAAGGTAAAATGGTTTAACGACACAAAGGGTTTTGGTTTCATCGAGCAGGAAGGCGGCGAGGACGTTTTCGTACATTTCTCGGCTATCTCCGGTGACGGCTTCAAGTCTCTGGCAGAAGGCGATGCGGTTACTTTCGACATCACCCAGGGTCCCAAAGGACTGCAGGCTGCCAACGTAACCAAGAAGTAATTCAGACCACACAGTGTACACACAAAAGCCCGCTGATTTCAGCGGGCTTTTTTAGTGCCTTTCATCGGACCGGCTGGCCGTCCCGGTCTGATCGGCCGGTCGGTTCCGCCGTTGCCGTCACCTCTTCCCAGCAGTTTCTCCAGCTCATCAAGCCGCCCCAGCACTTTCAGCGCTTCAATTATCTTTGCCCGTTCAGTCGGCAGGTGCCAGAGCAGCAGCGCCTTCTGCAGCCCCTTTTCCCGGTCGCTGCGGGCTACATACAGCGCTGTGCCGGTCAGCGGATCAATGCCGCTGTGAAACATGCAGCTGGATATGGTGCCGGGGGTGGGGGTGAAATCCTGCACCTGCTCCACTTTCAGGCCGAGCTTCTTCAGCGCCAGGGCCAGTTCCAGCATGTCCGCCAGACTGCAGCCGGGGTGCCCGGAGATCAGGTAGGGCACGATCGTCTGACGTTTGCCCAGTCGGCCGCTTTCCTCACGAAAGCGCAGCAGAAACTTTTCAAAGGACTTCCGTCCCGGCTTGCGCATAAGATTGGTGACATGCTCGGCCAGATGTTCGGGCGCAATCTTCAGCAGTCCGCTGACGTGGTGTCCGACCAGTTCCCGAAAATAGCCGGGCTGTAACTCCAGCAGATCGTAGCGCACACCGGATGACACGGCGATATGCTTGACTCCCTCCCGTTTGCGTGCGGCCTGCAGCAGCGCCACGGCAGCTTTGTCACTGGTCTGCAGATTGGGGCAGATCTTCGGAAAGATGCAGCTTTCCCGGCGACAGTTCTCCTGCGCATCCCGCTTGCCGCAGCTCAAGCCGTACATGTTGGCGGTCGGTCCGCCAATGTCGCTGATGCTGCCGCGAAACCAGGACCTGCGGGTCAGGGCATCGATTTCGGAAAGAATCGAAGCCTGGCTGCGGGACTGGATGGTTTTGCCCTGGTGCATGGTAATCGCGCAGAAGGCACAGCCGCCGAAGCAACCGCGGTGGCTGGTGATGGAACTCTTGATCTGCTCCCAAGCCGGGATCTGCTCCCGGTAGGAGGGGTGGGGCGACTTCTCGAACGGCAGGGCATACAGGGCATCCATCTCCGCTTGGGACAGTGGCAGGGCGGGCGGATTGCAGAGCAGAAGGCGATTGCCATGCGGCTGCAGCAGGGTGCGCGCGCTGAACGGGTTCTGCTCCAGATAGGCCAGGCGGAAGGCCTCGGCAAAGCTGGCCTTTGAAGCGCTGACCGTTTCATAAGAGGGCAGCTCCCGGCAGTCCCTGTCGTCTGGCCTGGCGCTGATCACTGCCGTGCCGCGAACATCACGAATTCCGGACAGGCTTTCACCCGCCTTCATCCGCTGGGCCACTTCCAGCAGCGCCCGCTCACCCATGCCGTAGACCAGCAGGTCGGCCTTGCTGTCCAGCAGGATCGAGCGGCGCACCTTGTCTTCCCAGAAGTCATAATGGGCAAAGCGCCGCAGGGATGCCTCCAGCCCCCCGATAATCACCGGCACCTCTTTGAAAGCCTCTTTCAGGCGCGAGGTGTAGACGGTGGTGGCCCGGTTGGGGCGCGCGCCGTGGCGGTTGCCGGGGGTGTAGGCATCGTCGTGGCGCAGTTTGCGGGCCGGGGTGTAGTGGGCCACCATCGAATCCATTGCCCCGGCCGAGACGCCGAAGAACAGGCGCGGCCGTCCCAGGGCCATGAAGGGCTCTTTTGAGCGCCAGTCCGGCTGCGGGATAATGCCGATCCGGAAACCGAAAGACTCCAGCCAGCGCGCCAGCAGCGGCACACCAAAAGCCGGGTGATCGATGTAGGCGTCGCCGGAGACGAAAATCACATCCAGCTCGCTCCAGCCGCGCTGGCGCATCTCATGGAGTGTTGTGGGGAGAAAGGGCATGGCGGTTCTTAATTGCTCGTATGGTCTCGTGGGTCAGATATCCACAATCTACGGATTACTTTGCGCCAGGTCAACAGTTTCGCACTATTTTACACCAATACGGCAATAGACCCAACAAACATAACGCTTGACGTTATTAGCGGATGGCATTATACATCGCCTATGATTCGATGCTTTGCGGATAAGGAAACAGCGGCAATCTTTTCAGGGTATGCGGTACGGCGCTTGCCTCTCGACATGCAGCAAACCGCACGGCGCAAGCTGAAACAGTTGGACGCGGCGCACATGCTCGAAGAATTGCGTATCCCGCCGGGGAACCGGCTTGAAGCATTGAGAGGTAATCGAAAAGGACAATGGAGCATCCGCATTAATGACCAGTGGCGTATATGCTTTCAATGGGATAATGGGGATGCTTTGGATGTGGTGATCGTGGACTATCACTAGCAGACAGCGAGATGGTGGCTGATAAGGATATTTTTATGGCGATTGCAAGGCTTGAATTGGATGATTTGAATTTTGATGATGTGTCAGATGGGACACGTCTTGCTCCTGTTCATCCGGGCGACATACTATTACATGACTTCATGGAACCGATGAGTATAACTCAACATCGACTTGCGGTGTCTATCGGCGTCCCGCCACGCAGGATCAATGAAATCGTGCATAATAAAAGAGCCATTACCGCGGATACGGCACTTAGGCTGGCGCGGTTCTTCGGAACCACGCCGGAGTTCTGGACAGCCCTGCAATCTGCATTCGATGTTGAGGCCGCACGGGAAAAAATCGCCAAAGCTTTAGCGGCAATTCCGCGCTTCGATCCGGTGCATCCATCAGGCAAGATAAAGCTGGCCGCCTGAATACACTCATAAAGTTTGCTGATCCCCCCTACGGAAACAGCCCCACTCCCTCCAGCCCCATAGTCTCGGGAAAGCCGCAGACGATGTTCATATTCTGCACGGCTTGACCGGAAGCGCCCTTGACCAGGTTGTCGATGGCCGAGACGATGATGACCCGTCCGGTGCGCGGATCGACCAACGGCGCGATATCGCAGAAATTGGAGCCGCGCACGAAAGCCGTGGAAGGGAGGTTCCCCTGAGGCAGTACCCGCACGAACGGTTCGCCGTGATAGAATTCTTCGTACAGCTTGACCAGTCCGGCGGTTGTCAGCTCGTTCAGTGGCGCGGCATAGATGGTTGACAATATGCCGCGATCCATCGGCACCAGATGCGGTGTAAAGGTGATCTTCAGCGGCGCTCCGGCCAGCAGCGACAGCTCCTGCTCGATCTCGGGCGTATGGCGGTGAACGCCGCCGACGCCGTAGGCTTTGTAGCCTTCGTTGACCTCGCAGTACAGGGAATCGACCTTGGCGGCCCGGCCGGCGCCGGTGACACCCGAAGCGGAATCGGCGATGATGCTGTGGGGATGGATCAGCCCGTTCTTTAAGAGCGGCGTCAGCCCCAGAATGATGCTGGTGGGATAGCAGCCGGGATTGGCAATCAGTTTTGCTCCCCTGATTCTGGCCCGCCGGATCTCCGGCAGTCCGTACACGGCTTTTTTCAGGTTGGAGGGATTCAGGTGCGCTTCATACCACTGGCCGTAGACGGCCGGATCGGAAAGGCGGTAGTCGGCCGACAGGTCGATCACTTTTTTTCCCAGTTTGATAAAGGTCGGCACGACCTCCATGGCCGCCTTGTGCGGCAGGGCGGTGAAAATCAGGTCGGCTTTTTCGGCCACCCGCACCGGCTCCAGATTTTCCAGGATCAGGTCACAGCGTCCCCGCAGGGTCGGGAAAACGTCAGAAATCCTTTTGCCGGCGCTCTGCTCGGAAGTCAGGCAGGTTACGGCCACCTCCGGGTGGCAATGCAGGATGCGGATCAGTTCCAGTCCGGTATAACCGCTGGCTCCCACGATGGCTACATTCAACATGAACATGACTCCTTTCAGAGAACCCTGAAAATATCACAGGGGCATAATGTCAGAATTACCATCGATTCCGACCGTAATCCAAGGGGGATACTATGTACAATCTGACCGCATAAAGCAATATGGTTTCTGCAGGTTGTGACACGCGTGCTCGCCCGTGCCGTCGGCGATCGCCGCTTTTGTGTCAAATTACCTGCCCCAACAGCGGAATGCTAAAAAAATAGCAACCAAATCTGGGTACCTATGATATATAAAGCGTCTATTGCTTACGACGGTGTAAAAACAAAATCAGGAGGAAATTAATGAACCCATTAGCACAAGAACTGAATGATCAGCTGACACAACACAACCCGCATGTCCTGGAAATGCTGTCCGACCTCGGAAAAAACCTCTTTTTCCCCAAGGGAATCCTGACCCAGTCGGCTGAAGCCAAGGAAAAAGCCCACAAATTCAACGCCACCATCGGTATCGCCACCGAGAACGGCGGGCCGATGTTCCTGCAGTGCATCCAGGACAAGCTGTCCGCTTTTGATCCGAAGGATATCTATCCCTACGCCCCTCCGGCCGGCAAGCCGGAGCTGCGCTCGTTGTGGCGGGAAAAGATGCTGCGGGAGAACCCCAGTCAGCAGGGCAAGCACTTCAGCAACCCGATCGTTACCAACGCCCTGACCCACGGTCTCTCCATTGTGGGCGACATGTTTGTGGACAAGGGCGATCACCTGATCCTGCCCGATATGCTGTGGGGCAACTACAACCTGACCTTCGGCACCTGTAACGGCGCCATCGTCAAGAAGCACCCCACCTTCACCGCTTCCGGCGGCTATGACGTTGAGGCTTTCAAGGCCGAACTGAAAAACACCGCCGAAGAAAAGGGCAAGGCCATCGTTCTGCTCAACTTCCCCAACAACCCCAGCGGTTACACCCCGACCGTGGCCGAGGGCGATGCCCTGGTGGCGGCCATCAAGGAAGTGGCCGAGGCCGGCTGCAACGTGGTCGCCATCTCGGACGACGCCTATTTCGGACTGTTCTACGAGGACAGCCTCAAGGAATCCCTGTTCGGCAAACTCGCCAACCTGCATCCGCGCATTCTGGCAATCAAGCTGGACGGCGCCACCAAAGAGGAGTTCGTCTGGGGCTTCCGCACCGGCTTCATCACCTTCGCCGACGGCAATGAATACGAGAACGCGCCGGTCATAACCGCTCTCGAAAAGAAGGCCATGGGCATCATTCGCGCCAAGATCTCCAACTGTCCGCACCCCTCCCAGACCTTTGTCATCGAGGCGCTCCGTTCGCCGCAATTCCTGGCCCAGAAGGAAGAAAAGTTCCAGGTCATGAAAGGACGGGCCCTGAAAACCAAGGCGGTTCTGGACAGCGGCAAATACGAGAAAGCCTGGGATTACTATCCCTTCAACTCCGGTTACTTCATGTGCCTGAAGCTGAAAACGGTGGAGGCCGAAAAGCTGCGCGTCCACCTGCTGGACAAGTACGGGGTCGGCGCCATTTCCACCACCAAGACTGACCTGCGCATCGCTTTCTCCTGCATCGCCGAAGAGAATATTCAGGAACTGTTCGACATCATCTACCAGGCGGTTCAGGATCTGGCATGATGTAGTTTGAAGCATCCAGTTTCCCGGTAACAAAGCAAGCCCGTTAACCGTCCTCGTCATGGCGGTTAACGGGCTTGTCGCTTTTGGCTGAAAAACAGGTTAATCCAATTCCTTGTCAAAGCCTTCTCTTCGTTGGCTCGTCGTTTTTGCTGCTCAACGTACTGAAATGCACGCCTCGCAGCCTCACTCCGTGCCGCCTTGATATCATCTTTGATCTGAAATCGGTATTACAGCGCTGAAGATGCCGTTGTTGTCGACGTCGTCCGTCGGAAAGCGGCCACGAACGCGTTGGCCGGAGCCGCCATGACTTCGGCCGGGCTTCCCTGCTGAATGATGGCCCCTTTTTCAAGAACAACCAGCCTGTCCACCACCCGCAGCGCCTCGATGCGGTCGTGGGTGGCAATCAGCGCCGCCGTGCCGGATT
>JAJZRX010000048.1 GCA_021850095.1 Deltaproteobacteria bacterium | reverse complement strand
AAGGCTAAGGTAATCAGTCACAGGGCCTATGGATTCAGAACAGCAAAGAACTTTATTCTCAACCTGTATCACTGCATGGGCAATCTAGACATGCCAACTACTTTGCACAGATTTGTGTGAGGAACCCCTTTTGTTTCATAATCAGCGAAGGCATTATTCCCTATCGCCAACGGTGAGTCAATCGCGAAGCCGCTCCGCTATTTAATTCATTTTTACCTGATTTAGCGCTATAAGAAGTTTCGATTCCATTCTGCCGTTTTCGAGAACATAATGCCCAGGCCCCTCTCCCACAATCGCCGCCGCTGGATCATCTTCGCCGTGCTGGCGTTGATGTACATACTGGTCTATTTCTACCGGGTTTCGCTGGCGGTGGTGGCCGGCGACATCTCCCGCGAACTGCACCTGACACCCCAACAGCTGGGCTCGCTTTCCGGAATTTTGTTCTATGTGTATGCCGTGGCCCAGCTGCCGCTGGGTCCGATGATCGACCGGCTGGGGAGCCGGCTGGTGATCAGCGGCTGCGGGATTCTGACCACGGCCGGCGGCCTGCTTTTCTCCCAGGCCGACTCACTGGCGACCGCCATGGCGGCCCGCGTGCTGATCGGGATCGGCACCGCCTCGGTGCTGATGGCTACCTTCACCGTTTTCAGCCACTGGTACAGCAAACAGGAGTTCGGACGGGTTTCCGGCTTCATGGTGGCGGTCGGCAACCTGGGCAATCTGGGGGCCACCGCGCCGCTGGCGCTGGCGGTGGGGGCTTTCGGCTGGCGCAGCTCGTTTCTGGCGATCGGCGCACTTCAGGCGCTGGTAACGGTGCTGGTTTTCTGCCAGGTCCAGGATCGTCCGGCGGAACAGGTCACGGACAAACAGGAAAGCGGCACGAAGAGCGGCATGATGGCCGCCTGGGGCGAGATCTTCGGCAGCCGCGACTTCTGGCTGCTGGGGATCATTTCGTTTTTCTGGTACGGGAATTATCTGGCGCTGCAGGGGTTGTGGGGCGGGCCGTATCTGATGGAGGTACTGCATCTCTCACGCGAAGCCACCGGCCGGATGCTGATGTTCACCTCGCTGGGCTTCATCGCCGGCAGCACCGTCAGCGACACGATCGCCCGGCGCTTCTTCCGCTCGTACAAAAAGACCCTGCTGGTCGGGCAGATCGTGCTGGTGCTGCTGATGTCGGCTTTTCTGGGCTGGGCGGAGCTGATTCCGCGACCGCTTTTGGCGGCGGTCTTCTTTGCGATCGGCCTGGCGGTTTCCAGCGGGGTCATGATCTACCCGATTATCCGTTCCATGTTCCCGGTGCGGATCGTCGGCACCGCCCTGACCTCGCTGAACTTCTACGTCCTGATGGGGGCCGCCGTAACCCAGCAGGCCATGGGCGTCATCGTCGGTTCATTCGGCGAAGCGGCCGGAAGCATGTCGGCGGGGTCGTTTCACAGCGCCTTCCTGCTGCCGGTGGCCGGTCTGGCGCTTGCGATCATCTTGTTCGCCTGCGCCCGGGATTACGGCCAGCAAAATTAATTCAGCTCCGGGCAGCAGAATTACTCCAGCTCTTCCCCCACCTCTTCCATCTCGCGGGTCATCTCGGCCAGTCCGGCATCCCGGCGCCTGAAAACCGTCACCAGCCAGTAGCAGAGGGCATAACCGGCCAGGGCCGCAAAAAAACCGATCACCGAACTCCCCAGTAAAAGCGACGAGGCGTACATCTTGAGGCTGCTCCATTCCAGGCTTTTGACCTGGAACTCCAGCGGTTTGTTGCCCAGAATCAGTTCGCCCAGCTTGTAGCTGGCCGCCAGGGCCGGGACGACCGTCAGGGGGGTGTTGACCCAGGCCCCGGTGATGCAGGTCAGCTTGTTGAGGCGGAAGATGAAGGCCACCGCAATCGCCAGCGGTGTGTGCAGACCGAAAAAGGGGGTGAAACTGATAAAAATGCCGGCGGCAAAACCGGCGGCGATATGGCCGGGGTGGGCATCCAGCGAGAGGATCTTCTTGAACTGCTGCTTCAGTTTGTCAACATTGATCATGTTTGCCTCGGTTGAGGGCAACTTTACGGTTTTGAGTGGTATATTGTCAATTGAATAGACTTCACGGAGAGATGCTCTTCTGGTATATAGATGAGGTTGTTAATCTCGACCAGCGCGGGAGGTGGACTGTTATGAAAAAATATGCCGTTGCCGTGGCGACAAGCATGCTTCTGTTGTTCATGGCGGTCAGTGCCTTTGCCGCCGGATCGACCAGCATCACCTACTACGGTCAATCCGCCTTCAAAATCGTCACCCCCGGCGGCAAAACTCTGCTGATCGATCCCTGGATCACCAATCCGGGCAACCCCAACGGTGAAAAGGATCTGGCCGCCCTGACCAAGGTTGACCTGATTCTGTTGACCCATGGCCATGGCGACCATGTCGGCAATATGGTCCTGATCTCGAAGAAAACCGGCGCCAAGCTGGTGACGACACCGGAACTGATGAAGGCCGCCGTGCTGCACAGCAATTACCCCGAAGTCAACACCGGCAACCACCTGACCGGAGCTTTTGGCGGTGAAATAACGCTGCTGGAGGGCGAAGTCACGGTGCGCTTCGTCCCGGCCGTGCATGGCGGCAGCATGGAAATCGCCGAAGGGAGCATCATGCCGAGAAACCTGGTTTATGCCGGTTTGCCGAGCGGTTTTTATATCACCGTCAAAAACGGCCCCAAGATCTACCACACTGGCGATACCGATCTGTTCGGCGATATGGCCCTGGTGGGCGAGGTGGATATCATGATGGTCTGCATCGGGGACAAGTTTACGATGGGGCCGCAGCGCGCCGCCCAGGCGGTCAGAACGGTCAAACCCCGGATGACGATTCCGATGCACTACGGCACCTGGGAAATTTTGAGCGGCACGCCGGAGCAGTTCGAAAGTATCCTGAAAAAGAGTGCCATAAAGGGTATGAAACTGCTCAAGCCATCGGAAACAGTAGTCTGGAAATAGTTTTTCAACACCATCTGCGAAAGGAAGGGAAGGAATGAGCATAGCAACCATCGGTGTCATCGGCGGCAGCGGACTGTACGATATGGAAGGACTGGAGCAGGTTGAGCGGATTACGCTGGAAACGCCCTTTGGCGCGCCTTCCGACGAATACGTCACCGGCGTGCTGAACGGCGTGAAAATGGTGTTTCTGCCGCGCCACGGGCGCGGCCACCGCCTGCTTCCGTCGGAGGTCAACTACCGCGCCAATATCTACGGCATGAAAACGCTGGGAGTGGAGCGGATCATCTCGGTTTCGGCGGTCGGCAGCCTGAAGGATGCCATCGTACCCGGACATATCGTCATCCCGGATCAGTTCATCGACCGCACCAAGGGCATCCGGCGCGACACCTTCTTCGGGGACGGGATCGTGGCCCATGCCGGCTTTGCCGATCCGGTCTGCCATAGTCTGTCCGACACGCTCTACAATGCAGCGCTGAAAGCCGGCGCCACCGTTCACAAGGGGGGCTGTTACATCTGCATGGAGGGGCCGGCTTTTTCCACCCGGGCCGAATCGTTCTCATACCTGGCGCTGGGCGCTTCGGTGATCGGTATGACCAACCTGACCGAGGCCAAACTGGCCCGGGAAGCCGAGATCTGCTACGGCATCATCGCCCTTTCAACCGATTATGACTGCTGGCACGATTCTCATGACGACGTGACCGTGGAGGCGATCATCCAGATCATCCACCAGAATGTGACCATGGCCAAGAACATCATCCGCCACGCGGTGGCCGAAATCGGCGGCGAGCGGAGCTGCTCCTGCACCAGCGCCATGCAGTACGCCATCATCAGTGATCGCGCGACCATTCCCGAGGCGACCCGGCAAAGACTGGCGCCCATTGTCGGCAAGTATCTGTAGCGGTTTTTTTATTATCGAGGGCAGACAGGGGAGAACGGTATGGCCGTACGCATTCAGGCATCGTCCCGCAGTGAAATCATCCGGATTGTTGCGGTCTACTCCCTGTTCGGAGCTCTGTGGATTTATCTTTCGGATACGTTTCTGGGATGGCTTCTGCGGGATCCGGCCCTGATCACCCGTTTTTCAATGTTCAAGGGACTGCTGTTCATCGCCCTGACCGCGACCCTGCTCTACGTCCTGATCAGACGCTACATCGACAGAATCATCGCGCGCACGGCTGAAATCACCCTGGCCCAGCAGGAGCTGGCTCGTCAGAAAATGCTGCTGGAGAGCGTCATCGAAGGCACCAGCGACGCCGTTTATGTCAAGGACACACAAGGGCGCTATCTACTTGCCAATTCGGCGGTGTCCGGCTTTGTGGGCAAGCCGGTAACGGAAATCATCGGCCGGGACGATCGTGCGCTGTTCGGCACCGAAGATGCGCAAATCCTGATGGAAGAAGATCGTCGGGTCATGACCCAAAGCGCGCCTCAAACCTATGAGGAGCGGCTGACCGTTTCCCAAGGTGAACGTTTTTTTCTGTCTACCAAGGGAGTCATCCGCTCTGCGGAGGGCAGCGTTACGGCCCTGTTCGGCATCGCCCGCGACATAACCGAACGCAAGCTGACCGAGGAAACCCTGCTGTTTCTTTTACAGAGCGTTTCGGCTTCGTCCGATGAAGATTTTTTTGAACAGCTGGCCCGCTATCTGGCCCGCTGTCTGGAGATGGAGTACGTCTGCATTGACCAGCTGGAGGGTGACGGGCTTGAAGCTCGTACCCTGGCGGTGTATCACCATGGCCGCTTCGAGGACAACCTGCAGTATGCCCTGAAGGACACCCCCTGCGGAGATGTGGTCGGCAAGACGATCTGCGTCTTTCCCAGCAGGGTGACCGAGCTTTTTCCCCGGGATGCGTCCCTGCAGGAGCTGCAGGCTGAAAGTTACGTCGGCACAACCCTCTGGAGCCACGACGGACAGCCGATCGGGCTGATTGCGGTGATCGGGCGGCGGCCACTGGCCAATCCCGCTCTGGCCGAGTCGATTCTGAAACTGGTCGCTCTGCGGGCCGCCAGCGAGCTGGAGCGCCGGCAAAGCGAAGAGGCGCTCCGCTTCAGTGAAGAGCGTTACCGGCTGCTGACTTCCATCACCTCGGATTTTGTCTACAGCTGTGTGCGTTGCGGCAGGGATGATTTCAGAATCAAATGGATGGCGGGGGCGGTTTCTGCCATCACCGGTTATTCGATTGACGACTTTTATGAGATGGTCTGCTGGAAAAATATCGTGCATCCCGACGATTGCAAACACTTTGTCCGTCTGCACAACGATCTGGCTCCGGGAGAAAAAGACACGCTGAAATTCAGGATCATCACCAAGTCCGGAGATGTGCGCTGGCTCCAGGTGAACTGTTATTGCGAACAGGGCGCTGACGGGGGGGAGTCGCTGCTTTACGGCGGCGTGCAGGATATCACCGAGCGGGAGCTTCTGCGGGAGCAGCTGGCTGTCAACGAAAAGCTGGAATCTCTGGGGTTGCTGGCCGGAGGCATTGCCCACAATTTCAACAACATACTGACCGGTATCGTCGGAAATATCTCCTTTGCCCAGATGTTCCTCGACCCCGGGCATAAATCATACAAGCCGCTGCAGGAAGCGGAAAAGGCTTCCATGCGGGCCGCGGAACTGGCCCGGCAGCTGCTGACCTTCGGCGGCGGCGGAGAGCCGGTCAAGACGATGGTTTCGATTCAGAATCTGGTGAGCGGGATTGTCGCGCAGCTGCCGGCGGATTCAAATGTCAGGGTTGATCTGGACATCAGTGCTACGCTTCACGCTATCGAGGCGGACAGCGCCCAGCTGGAGCAGGCTTTCAACAACATCATGCTTAATGCCGCCCAGGCCATGCCGGGCGGTGGCAGGCTGGTAATCACGGCCCGCGACGAGACCCTGGAAGCGTCAAACAGCCTGGCGCTTCCGGCCGGGGCCTATGTCAGGATTTCGTTTGCCGATCAGGGCTGCGGAATAGAGGACGACCATCTGACAAAAATATTCACCCCCTATTTCAGTACCAAGATGTCCGGCAGCGGTCTGGGGCTGGCATTGGCCCGCTCGATTGTCGACCGGCATGGCGGAAATATCTCGGTCAGCTCGGAAGTGGGCCGGGGGACGGTTTTTACAGTGCTTCTCCCGGCCGCCAGCGCCAACAGTGCACTGTCTGAAACCACGGTCGTGGATCATGTTGCCGTCGGACAGGGAACCGGTTCGATCATCGTCATGGATGACGAGGAGATGATCCGCGAACTTGCTTCTGAAATGCTGACGTATCTGGGGTATCAGGTGACCTGCTGCGAAGATGGCCGCGAGGCGCTGCAGCAGTATAGATCAGCCCTGCAATCGGGAACGCCGTTTTCGGCGGTTATCATGGATCTGACGATTCCGGGCGGCATGGGGGGCAAGGAAGCGGCCCAGCAGATTCTTGCCCTTGATCCGCACGCTTTTCTGATCGTTTCCAGCGGCTATTCCAATGATCCGATCATGGCCAACTACCGTGAATACGGTTTCAGCCGGGCGGTCGCCAAGCCCTACAAGATCAATGAACTTGAACAGGCGCTGGCTGCGCTGCCAGCCGCCGAAAAATAGACATCAAAACAGGGTCCCGATCACGCTGCCGATAACCGAGATCGGGCCGGTATCCTGCAGCCCTTCCATCGCCTTTTCGGTCTTTTTGAGGGTTGAAATGGCATCCCGATACAATTTGTCGTCGTTGACCAGCTTACCGACCGTTCCTTCGCCGCTGTTGATCTTGCGGGTGATCTCCTTCAGATTGACCACCGTTTCACGCAGCTCGTTGTAGAGAGCCGGGTCGTTGACCAGCTTGCCGGCCGTTCCTTCGCCGCTGTTGATGCGCTGGGCGATCTGGGTAAAGTTCTTCATGCTGTCATCCATGCCTTTGATGGCGGCAAAGGCGTTGTTGTACAGTTCCTCCTCCGTCAGCAGTTTGCCGATCGTGCCCTCGCCCCGCTCCAGCCGGGCGCTGACCGTTTTCAGGTTGCCGGTCAGTTCGGTGACGTTGTTGTAAAGCGCCTTGTCGTTTAAGAGCAGCGCCAGGGAGCCGTCGCCCCGATCGAGTTTGGCGGTGATGCTGGACAGGCCGGTCAGGGAGTTGTGCACCGCAGCCCGGTTCTCATCCAGCATTGCCGAGATCTTACTCATGACCTCGTTCTGGTTGCGGTTCAGATCGATGATCAGCTGCTTGGCGTCCCTGGTCAAGCCGCCCACATTGTCCAGCAACATGTCGACACTGGCCGAGTCCGAGCTTTTCAGAGTGCTGCCGGGCGGCAGATCGGGGCTGCCGGGGGTGCCGAAGGAGAGCCCCAGAAACTGGCCCCCCAGCATGTTGGACATGCGGATTCCGGCCAACGTGTCCTGTTTGATCCGGGTTCCCGGATTGACTTCGAAATCAACCTGAACCTTGTCATCCAGAACGGATATTTTTGAAATGGTGCCAACCTCGACACCGGCCAGTTTAACGGTGTCGCCGACCTTGAGGCCGGTCGAGGACGATAGAAAGACCTTGTAGGGTACGCCCCGGTCGAATATTTTCCAGTGGTTGCCGACCTCCAGCATGATTCCGAAAAGAACCAGGCTCAAGACGAAAAACAGGCCGACTTTTGCTTCCGGTGACAATTTCATGCGATCAACTCCCCGCACTGCGCAAGATTGCGCCATTATACCCAAGCGGAGCCGCTTGGCAATCATATTGTGTTTTTGCGGTGTTCCGGTTATTCTGACGCAATTTTCAGGCACATGGGAGCGGATGACAATGATTTCATTTGAGGAAGCGCGCAGCAGAATACTGTCACACATCACTGCCTGCGGAACGGAGCGGGTTCCGCTGCTGGAGGCGGCCGGACGAGTGCTGGCGGAAGACCGGAGCGCGCCGTGGGATATGCCGCTCTGGGATAATTCGGCCATGGACGGCTATGCGGTGCGCAGCGCCGATTGCGGAAAAATTCCCTGTACCCTGACAGTCAGCGGTTTCCTGCCGGCCGGGGCGCGGGCTGACGGAGTGGCGGTCGAAGCCGGCTGCGCGGTCAGGATCATGACCGGCGCGCCGACGCCGGCCGGCTGCGACGCGGTCGTGCCGGTGGAGGAAACCGACGACGGCCAGCAGCGCGTCACGCTGAATGAAAAAGTTACCAAAGGTCAGCATATCCGCTTTCGCGGCGAGGATGTGCCGTCCGGAGCGATCTTTGTTCAGGCCGGCACGCTGCTCCGCCCGCCGGAAATCAATATGCTGGCGACCTTCGGCCTGGCGCTGGTGCCGGTTTTCCGGCGGCCGGTCGTGGCGATCGTTTCCACCGGCGATGAGCTGGTAGAGTTGGGGCAAACACCCGGACCGGGCGAGATCGTCAACAGCAACGCCCTTTCGCTGGCGGCGGCGGTGCGGGAAACCGGCGCAATCCCGCGCCTGATCGGTATCGCCCGCGATAACCTGGACAGCCACCGGGAACTGTTGCGGGAAGGACTGAAAGCGGATGTGTTGATTACTTCGGCCGGTGTTTCGGCCGGCGACTGCGATTTCGTGCGGGACGTGCTGGAGGAACTGGGCGCCCGGCAGCTGTTCTGGAAGGTGGGGATCAAACCGGGCGGCCCGACCGCCTTTGCCCTGCACGGGGAGACACCGGTCTTTTCGCTGCCGGGCAATCCGGTTTCGACCATGATAACCTTCGAGGAGTTCGTTAGGCCGGCTCTGCTGAAAATGCTGGGGTATCGGCAACTGCTGCGGCCGCTCTTCAAAGCTGTGCTGGCTGAAGATCTGAAGAAGAAGCCCGGTAAAGTCCAGATCGTGCGGATACGGCTGGAGCGGAAAGAGGGGCGCTGGCTGGCGACTTCGGCCGGCAACCAGCAGACCGCCATCTTGAGAACCATGCTCGATGCCAACGGCCTGGCGATCCTGCCGGCCGAGGGCATCACTTTCGCGGCCGGCCAGGAGGTTGACGTTCATTTTTACGGCAGCCATCTGGACTTGGTGTGAAATTTATTGCCCTGTCTGATTTCCGTTCACCCTGAGGTATCGAAGGGTGAACGGAAATCAGATAGTTGCGTGATTAAAAAATTGTCCATTCATGCTTCGATACCTCAGCACGAACGGACAAGAAAAAAACAGGGGGGTAAATGAACGACTATCTTGGCGCCCACATGTCCATCTCCGGCGGCCTGCACCTGGCCATTGACCGGGCGGTTGCCGCCGGCTGCGGCGTGCTGCAGATCTTTACCCGCAATTCCAACCAGTGGAAGGGCAAGCCGGTCTCCGAAGCCGATGCCGACCTGTTCCGGCAGAAGTTTGCCGCTTCCGGCCTGCATGAGGTTATCTCCCACGATATCTACCTGATCAATCTGGCGGCCCCGCCGGGCGAAACGCGCGACAAAAGCCTGGCGGCCTTCCGGGATGAGCTGGAAACCTGCGCCCGGCTCGGCATCGCCAAGATCGTCATGCATCCCGGATCGCATCTGACCGATACTCCCCAGACCGGGCTGGAGCGGGTGGTGGCGGCCTTTGATCAACTTTTTGACGAGGTGCCGCATTTTGGGGGGCGGGTGCTGGTGGAGACGACCGCCGGCCAGGGGACCAATCTGGGGCGGACCTTTGAGGAGCTGGCCACGATTATCAACGGCTCGCGTTTTCCGGATAAATTCGGGGTCTGTTTCGATACCTGCCACACCTTTGCGGCCGGCTATGATACCGCCACGGAGGAAGGCTACCGCGACACCATGGAGCAGTTTGACCGCTTGATCGGATTGCAGCGTCTGCACTGCTTCCACTTCAATGATTCCAAAAAAGGGCTCGGCTCACGGGTCGACCGCCACGAGCACATCGGTCAAGGGACACTGGGGCTCAATCCGTTCCGCTTTATCCTCAATGATGCCCGTTTCAATACCATTCCGAAAATTCTGGAAACCCCCAAGGGGGACCATGAGGAGATGGACGCCGTCAACCTCAAGCTGTTGCGGGGGCTGGTCGGCTAAAACAGCTTCAGGTTTTCCAGCCCTTTCAGCGGCTGATTGCTGAAAGTCTGGCGTTCCGGCCGGCTTGTCCGGGGAAGCGGCGCTGGCGGCTCTTCGGGCTGCTGCTGGAGATCCTCCCGGATGCACTCAATCTCCTGATCTTCGTCCATGCCGTTGCACTTGAAAAAATAGCGGTCATACAGGCGGTGATGGGCTGTCCAGCGCGAGGTGGAGACATTTTCCTTGGCAATGTGGGCCTGGATGCCGTTGATCTTGGAATCCATATCGTCCAGGTAGTTCAGGATCGTGGCTTCGACCGTTTTGGGGCGTTTGGGGGAGCCGTATTCGTACTGGCCGTGGTGGGACAGCAGCATGTGCTTGAGCAGCAGTGACAGTTCACGCGGAAAACCCTCTACCTGGCGGATTTTGTCCTCCACCAGCTCGACCCCGATGGTGATATGCCCCAGTAGTTTGCCGGCGTCGGTGTAATCGATGGCCCGTTCGAAACTCATTTCATGGATCTTGCCGACGTCGTGCAGCAGCGCCCCGGCGATCAGCAGATCTTCGTTGATGCCGCCGTACAGGGGCACAATCGCCCTGACCAGCTTGACCAGCGCCAGGGAATGCTCCAGCAATCCTCCCAGATAAACGTGATGCATCCCCTTGGCGGCCGGGGCGGCGCAGTACTGCTTCATGAAATCCTGATCGTCCAGAAAGGCCCGCATCAACCCCTGCAGGTGCGGATTGCCCATGGCGGTGACCACATCGTTCAGCTCCTGGCGCATTTCGTCAATGGGGCGCGGCGACACGGGCAGAAAGTCGGCCAGAGTCACCTCGTCCTCGGACAACCGGGTGATCTCGGCGATCACGATCTGCATCTTGTTCATGTAGACCGAAGCCTTGCCCCGGACGGATACGAAGTCATCCTTGTTGAACTGCTTGTCCAAAAGCTCCACGTTGTCCCACAGCTTGGCATCCACATCTCCGCTTTTATCCATCAGGCGCAGATTCATGTAAGGCTTGCCGTTTTTGGCCATGGCCATGATCTTGTCCTTGACCAGGAAGGTCGAATTGATGGCATCACGGTCCTTGATGTCGCTGACGTACTGTTTGGTCACGCGGTGACTCCTCTGGCCTCTCTTGTCGCGGCCGGGTATGATTTAGAATTACAGGCATTTTCCGGAGACACGTTAGCACGATGCGAAGCGGTTAGACAAGTGCCGCGTCATTGTGTATACGCGATTCACGCTCGTCAGCGTAAATTTTTGCTTGCATTTATGCCGTCAAGCCACTATGGTTACGAGCTGCTGTACACAAACGAAGGAGCGGTATGGTGTCCGCTGCTTCTCTTTTAATCATCGCATTCTGCCCCCCTGCATCTTCAATCCCTTTATTGAAACAAGCAGACCGTCTGGCAGGCGAAGGTTCATTGTCTGCCCGCACGTTACTGTTACCCATTCCCGGGATCATCGGCTTGATCCCCCGGTTCGTGTGCGCTTGTCCCTTTACACCGCTCCCAGAAAAGGAATCTTCATGACGTTTGCAGAACTCGGCCTCAATCCGGCCATCCTCTCGGCCATCACCGCCTGCGGCTACACCAGCCCGACCCCCATTCAGGAACAATCCATCCCGCTGGTCATGGCCGGCCATGACGTGATCGCCACCGCCCAGACCGGCACCGGCAAAACCGCCGCTTTCGTGTTGCCCGCCCTGGAGCGCCTGACCGTCAAATCGGCCCTGCCCGGCAAAGGCCCCCGCATCCTGGTGCTTGCCCCGACCCGCGAGCTGGCCGGACAGGTCATGGAATCGGCCCGCGGCTACGGCCGCGGCATCCGTCCCCGCTGCGGCACGCTGCTGGGCGGCATGCCCTACCGCGAGCAGCTGCGCCTGCTGTCCGCGCCGGTTGACATTATCGTGGCCACCCCCGGCCGCCTGGTGGATCACCTGGAGCGCGGCAGCGTCCGCCTTGATCGTCTGGAAATGCTGGTGCTGGACGAAGCCGACCGCATGCTGGACATGGGCTTCAGCGAAGACATCAACAACATCGTCTCCCGCGCGCCGGCCAACCGCCAGACCGTCATGTTCACCGCCACCCTGGAAGGCGCCATCGCCAGACTGGCAGAAAACATGATGCGCGAGCCGAAGCGGGTCGAACTGGCCGTACGCACCGATTCCCACGCTCTGATCGAGCAGCGCCTGCATGTGGCCGACAACCTGAACCATAAGAAAGAGCTGCTTGATCACCTGATCAGAGATGTGGAAATGACCCGCGCCATCATCTTTTCGGCCACCAAGCGCGATGCCGACGAGTTGTCGCGCGAGCTTTCCCGCAACGGTTTCCCGGCCGCAGCCCTGCATGGCGACATGACCCAGATGGCCCGTAACAAAACAATCGAGCGCATGCGCCGCGGCGGCATCCGCCTGCTGGTGGCCACCGACGTTGCCGCCCGCGGTCTGGACGTCAGCGGCGTCAGCCACGTCATCAACTTCGATCTGCCGCGTTTCGCCGAAGACTATGTCCACCGCATCGGCCGCACCGGCCGGGCCGGCGCCAGCGGTGTCGCCATCTCCTTCGCATCCGCCTCGGAGCGCAACTATCTGGAGCGGATCGAGCGCTTCATCGGCAAGAAACTGCCCGAGCAGCAGATTGCCGGCCTTGAGCCGACCACGACCCTGCGCAAACCCGCCGGTCGCAGCGGCGGCCCCAAAAAGGGCGGAGTACCGGCCGGCGGCCGTTTCGGCAAACCCGGCGCCGGCAAAAGCAGCCAGGGCAAACCGTGGGAAAAATCGGCCAAACCGGCCGGCAGCGCACCACGCCGGGCAGCCCGCCCGGAACCGGTGGTCGAGTACCGTTCACGGCGTCCGCAGGTGTAAGGCATCAAAAATAACACGGAGCAACGGAGCACACGGAGAAAATCCATAATAGCCTGTTGCTTACAATAAAGAGAAAGACCTCAAATGCTTAACAAGCCTCTGGGGTCTTTTTTGTTTCTTTAAAGTCTGTTTTAAGCTGATTATCCCCGCACATTCCCTGTGTTTAAATAGACTCCAGTTTCTCCAGTTTCCCCTTCAGCTGCCCACAGGCGGCTGAGATGTCACCGCCGCGGCTGTCGCGGGTTATGACCGTCACATGCCGGTCGATCAGATATTTGTGGAAGGCATCGATGGCCGCCTGGGTCGGGGACTTGAAGTCGCACCCCTCATGCTCGTTGAAGGGGATCAGATTGACCTTGTTGGGAATGTCGCTGATCAGTTTGAGTAAGCGCTTGGCATCGGCAAGGCTGTCATTCAGCCCCCCCAGCATGACATATTCAAAGGTGATCTTGCGTCGGCCGGGCTTGGGGAAGTCGCGGCAGGCCTTCAGCAGCTCCTTGAGCGGATAGCGGCGGTTGACCGGCATGATCCGGTCCCGCAGCTCGTCGGTGGTGGCGTTGAGCGACACCGCCAGGTTGACATTGGGAATCTCGCGCCCCAGCCGCTCCATCTCCGGCACCAGGCCGCAGGTGGAGACCGTTACCCGGCGGTTGGAGAACTGCAGCCCATTGCCGTCGATCATGATCTGGATGGCCGGAATGACGTTGTCCAGATTGTGCAGCGGCTCGCCCATGCCCATCATGACGATGTTGCGGATCCCGGCCGCCCCCCCCTGATCATCGTCCCCCTCATCGCTGTCGTCGGCAATCAGACCGGCAGCCCCCGGATCGGCCAGAAGCAGCGGCGGGTTTTTGACCAGATCCCGTTCAACCGCCATGATCTGGTTGACGATCTCGGCCGTGGTCAGGTTGCGGGTCAGCTTGAAGGTGCCGGTCAGACAGAACTCGCACCCCATGGCACAGCCGGCCTGGGACGAGATGCAGAGGGTGTTGCGCCCTTCGATCGGGATCAGTACCGCTTCAACCCCGTTGCCGTCCCCCAGGCTGAAGAGGTATTTGCGGGTGCCGTCACTGCCCTGTTCCACCGTTTCCGGCTCCAGATTGCTGATGCAGGCGGTTTCGGCCAATTCTCTGCGTAGCTCTTTCGAGATGTTGGTCATCTCTTCAAAGGTGTCGACATCGTGCTGAAAGATCCATTTGAAAATCTGGGTGGCGCGGAAGCGTTCCTTGCCCCGCCCTTTCAGAAACAGTTCCAGGGTCGGCAGGGTCAAGTTTTTCAGGTCGGTTTTTTCATTCATTTTTTGGGTTCTGGCTTTCGTTTGAAGTAGGTGGCGCGGCATCGGGAGTCTGGGGCATAGCAGGCTGTCCGGCGCTTTCGCGACTATCCTGTTGTTCTTGTTTCTCCTGATCAGCCTCCAGCGGCTTTTCAGGCACTTCCTGGCTGGCAGACGACGTTGATGCGAAAACAGGAGGAGCGGTGATAACGGCATCAACCTTCTGCTGCATACGCCCCACGTTGGGTGACTGGGCCAGTGAGGCCTGATACTCCCCTTCATCCAGAACGCCATTTTTGCGCAGCAACTTCAGAATCATGGTGGAGCGTTTCAGAACTTTGCCCAGGTTCTTGTAGGGGTTGTAGGCCACTCGCGGTCCGGGCAGCATGGCCGCCAGAAAAGCGCATTCGCGGGGCGTCAGCTCTGTCGGAGATTTGCCGAAATAGTAGCGCGACCCATGCCCGATGCCGTAGACCATCGGCCCCAGCTCAACCACATTCAGGTAAAGCTCGATAATGCGCCCCTTGGTCAGCTCCTGCTCCATGCGGTAGGCCAGGTAGATTTCCTTCAGCTTGCGGGTGACCGTTTTCTCGCGGGAAAGAAACAGGTTCTTGGCGGTCTGCTGGGTGATGGTGGATGCGCCCCGTTTCAGGCTGCGCTTTTCCAGGTCATATTTGATCGCATTTTTGATGGCCTTGACGTCGAAGCCTTCATGCTTGTAGAAGTTGGCGTCCTCGGCCAGGATCACGGCCCATTTCATTTCGGCCGGGATGCGTCCCGACGGCGTCCAGTAGCGGTTTTTCGGGCCGACCACGAAGGGGTGATACTCCCCCTGCCAATCTTTGACCTGAATCGTGGTGTTGTATTTTTTGTCCGCCAGATCGGAAACCGGCGGCAGCAGCGCCAGTGAAATGGCGACGTATGCCAGATAAGCGCCGATTGCCAGCAGCAGATAGAGAATAATTTTTTTCATGGGACAGCGCCTTCGGAGCAGAGTAAAGTATCACTTATCTGCAAATTGCCGATTTTGTCAATTCGATTTACAATCAGCGCGCCGGCGGCCGCTTGGCAGACCCCGCCGGCGCCGGATTATAGCTTGACATACGCCGATGAAAACCGGATAAGGATTTTCTGCCAAGGCATTGACATTTCACCTGTTAGAATTGAGAGCAACGAACGATCATGACTGAAAAAACAGCACTCCACGATAGTATCTCCGCCCGGATTACCGAACAGGGGCGGATCACTTTTGCCGATTTCATGGGCGCCTGCCTTTACCAGCCGGGCCTGGGTTACTACACCTCTCCGGGGCGCAAAGTCGGCGCCGAAGGCGATTTTTACACCAGCATCACCGTGCACGCCGCCTTCGGCCGGGTGATTGCCCGCGAAATAACCCAGATGTGGCGCTGCATGGGGATGCCGGCCGAGTTTACCCTGGTGGAGTGCGGCGCCGGCAATGGCCGCCTGGCTTGCGATATCATGGATTTCCTGGCCGGGCGCGAGCCGGAGATGTACCGTGGCCTGCGCCTGGCGCTGGTGGAGAGGGAACCGTCGCTGGAAGAGGCCCAGCGCAGCATGCTGGCCGCCCACGTTGAACGGATCGCATGGCTGTCTCCGGAAGAATTTGCGTCAGGCAGGTTCTCCTTCAGCGGCTGCCTGTACTCCAACGAGCTGATCGATGCGCTGCCGGTGCAACGTGTGCTGATGACGCCCGAGGGACTGCGCGAGATTTACGTTTCCCTGCAGGAGGGGGAGTTGGTCGAAGAGATCGGGGAACTTTCCACCCCGGCCATTGCGGAACAGCTGAAACGATCCGGGGCCAAACTGATTCCCGGCCAGCAGGCCGAAGTCAATCTGAACGGCCCGGCCTGGCTTTCGGCGGCATCCAGGGCGCTGCGGAGCGGTTTTGTGCTGACGGTGGATTACGGCTACCCGGCGGAAGAGCTGTACGCCCCGCACCGCAAGCGGGGAACGCTGCTCTGTTATTACCGCCACCAGACCGAGGAAAACCCCTATATCCGGCTTGGGCTGCAGGACATCACCGCGCATGTGGATTTCACCAGCCTGATCAAACAGGGTGAAGAGCTGGGACTACAGACCGCCTGGTTCGGGGAGCAGTACCGCTTCCTGATGGCGGCCGGGATTATCGAGGAACTGGAGGAGCTGGAGCGCTCCAGCATATCTGACGAGGAAAAGCTGCGTCTGCGTCTGACCCTTAAAAAACTGATCGTGCCCCAGGGGGGCATGGGCGACACCTTCCGGATTCTGGTGCAGTCCAAGGGGATTGACAAGCCCCGGCTGCTTTGCCAGCGCAGGATCGGTTTCTGATGCCGGGGCTGCCATCGGAAAACATACGCGGCATCATCTTTGATCTGGACGGCACGCTCTACACTTGCGAAGCTTTTGCCGACACGATCCAGGATGCGGCGTTGACCTACATGGCCGGCCTGCTGGGTATCAGACAGACAGAAGCCTGCCAGCTGATGGCCGATACCCGCCAGCGACTGGCGCAGGAAAACGGCACGCTTCCGACGCTCTCCGCCGTCTGCGTCGAGCTGGGCGGTGACATTAGGGAACTGCATCGCTGTTTCACCGCTCTTCTCCAGCCGGAAGAGTATCTTCGGCCGGACGAGCGGGTGACCACTCTGCTGCGGCGCTTGGCGCAGCGCTTCTCGCTGTATGTCTACACCAACAACAATCGCGCTCTGGCGACCCGCATTCTGACCCACCTCGGCCTGATGGATCTGTTTCAGGGTCTTTTCGCCATCGACGACGCCTGGCTGGCCAAACCGGATGAACGGGCCTTGGCCGATATTCTGGCAAAAACTGGTCTGGCGCCGGCCGAAGCGCTGTTTGTGGGCGACCGTTATGACGTGGATCTGCGCGTACCGGAACAGTTCGGCTGTGTGGTGTATCTTTCCCGCAAGGTTGATCAGCTGCTGCGGCTGGATGAGCTGCTTGGACGCGATACAGAACAAATGCAGATCGGGGGTGTATGATGACTGCGCAGATAGAAATAATCAAAGCCGACATTACGACACTGAAGGTTGACGCCATCGTCAATGCCGCAAACAACACGCTGTTGGGCGGCGGCGGGGTGGACGGCGCCATCCATCGGGCCGCCGGGCCGCAGCTGCTGCAGGAATGCGCCGGATTGGGGGGCTGCGAAACCGGAGACGCCAAGATTACCAAAGGGTACAATCTGCCGGCCTGTTACGTTATTCACACCGTCGGCCCGGTCTGGCACGGCGGCGGAAAAGGTGAGGCGCCACTGCTGGAATCGGCGTATCGGCGTTGTTTCGACCTGGCTCACCAGCATGGCCTCAAAAGCATCGCCTTTCCCGCCGTCAGCGCCGGCGTTTACGGTTACCCCATGCGCGAAGCGGCTGAAATTGCCCTGAAAGCCGCCCTGGCGGCGCTCAAGGACAACCCGGGCCTGGAACGGGTCATCTTTGTGCAATTCAGCGATGGCGCCCAACAGGTTTACACGGAAACGGCGGCCCGGCTCGGGATAGTGTAGCTTCAATCTCCGGCTCATAAAAAAAGGCGCCTTCACTTGTGGAGGCGCCTTTTTTGTGTGATCAGCCCGCCGGGACTTTCAAGCTAGATCGAAACGGTCAAGATTCATGACCTTGTCCCAGGCAGCCACAAAGTCATGCAGGAACTTACTCTGGGAATCTTCGCAGCCGTAGACTTCCGCCACGGCCCGCAGCTGGGAGTTGGAACCGAAGATCAGATCGATACGGCTGCCGGTCCACTTCAGTTCGCCGCTGGCCCGGTCACGCCCTTCGAACAGGTTGTCGTCTCCGGGTACCGGCTTCCAGACCGTGCCCATGTCAAGCAAATTGACGAAAAAGTCATTGGTCAGCGCCTCAGGCCGCTTCGTAAAGACGCCCTGCGGGGTCTGTCCGGAGTTGGCGTTCAGGACGCGCAGGCCGCCCACCAGCACCGTCATCTCCGGTGCGGTCAGGGTCAGCAGTTGCGCCCGGTCAACCAGCAGCTCCTCGGCCGATACGCTGTATCTGCCTTTGAGGTAGTTGCGGAATCCGTCCGCAACCGGCTCCAGTACGGCAAAGGATTTCACGTCGGTCTGCTCCTGGGTTGCATCCGTGCGTCCCGGGCTGAAAGGAACGCTGATGATGTGGCCG
This sequence comes from Deltaproteobacteria bacterium, assembly GCA_021850095.1. Classification (GTDB taxonomy): domain Bacteria; phylum Desulfobacterota; class Desulfuromonadia; order Geobacterales; family Pseudopelobacteraceae; genus JACRCG01. Next base: position 6,699 of record JAJZRX010000048.1, on the reverse strand, counting down.
GCGTTTTTGGCGGCCTGTTCGACAGCTGCGCATCCGCCGAGAACAATCAGATCGGCCAGTGAAACGGCCTTCCCGCCCGTCTGGGCGTTATTGAACTCCTTTTGAATTCCCTCCAGAATCTGCAGCACGGTTGCCAGCTGGGCAGGCTGGTTGACCTCCCAATCCTTCTGCGGCGCGAGCCGGATACGCGCCCCATTGGCGCCGCCCCGTTTGTCGGAGCCGCGGAAGGTGGAGGCCGAAGCCCAGGCCGTCCCAACCAGCTGGGGTATGGACAGTCCCGAGGCCATGATTTTGCCCTTGAGGGATGCGATATCCGCCGCGTCAATCAGCGTGTGATTGACGGACGGGAGCGGATCTTGCCAGATGAGATCTTCTTTGGGCACTTCCGGACCAAGATAACAGGGGCGCGGCCCCATGTCGCGGTGGGTCAGCTTGAACCAGGCCCGGGCAAAGGCGTCGGCGAATTTCTCGGGGTTCTGCAGGTAGTTTCGCGCGATCGGCTCGTAGATCGGGTCGAAACGCAGCGAGAGATCCGCCGTGGTCATCATGGGTCGAAGTTTTTTGGCCGGATCGTGCGCGTCAACCACCAGATCCTCTTCATCCACATCCTTGGCCAGCCACTGATTGGCGCCGGCCGGGCTCTTGACCAGCTCCCACTCGTATTTGAACAGCACCTTCAGATAGCCCATGTCCCATTTGATCGGGTTCGGTTTCCAGGCCCCCTCGATGCCGCTGCTGATCGTATCGCCCCCCTTGCCGCTCTTGAAGCTGCTTCTCCACCCCAGCCCCTGCTCCTCGATGGGTGCGGCTTCCGGCTCCGGCCCCACATGGGTGGCTGGAGCGGCGCCGTGACACTTGCCGAAGGTGTGGCCGCCGGCGATCAGGGCGACAGTCTCCTCGTCGTTCATGGCCATGCGGGCAAAGGTTACGCGAACGTCACGGCCCGAAGCGACCGGATCCGGATTGCCGTCCGGACCTTCCGGGTTGACGTAGATCAGCCCCATCTGTACGGCCGCCAGAGGGTTTTCCAGATTCCGGTCGCCGGAGTAGCGGCTCTTGGGTTTGTCGCTGGTGGCCAGCCATTCCTCTTCAGCGCCCCAGTAGATATCCTCTTGCGGTTCCCACACATCTTCGCGCCCGCCGCCGAAGCCGAAGGTTTTGAAGCCCATCGACTCCAGGGCGCAGTTGCCGGCCAGGATCAGCAGGTCGGCCCAGGAGATTTTCCGGCCGTATTTCTGTTTGATCGGCCAGAGCAGGCGGCGCGCCTTATCGAGATTGACATTGTCCGGCCAGCTGTTGAGCGGCGCAAAACGCTGGGAACCCGAGCAGGCGCCGCCACGGCCGTCGCCGGTGCGGTAGGTCCCGGCGCTGTGCCAGGCCATGCGGATAAAAAGCCCCCCGTAATGCCCCCAGTCAGCCGGCCACCACTCCTGCGAGTCGGTCATCAGCGCATAAAGATCCTGCTTCAGGGCGTTGAGGTCGAGTTTTTTGAATTCTTCGGCGTAGTCGAACTCATTCCCCATCGGATTGCTTAAGCCGGAATTCTGATGCAGGATCTTGAGGTTCAACTGGTTCGGCCACCAGTGCTGGTTCGGCGTGCCGCTGCTGGCGGTGGCTTTGGCACCTTTGCCGGTGACCGGACATTTACTGTCATTGCTCATCTTCGCTCTCCTTTTCATTCAGGTTTGGATTTGTACTGCTGACCGGCGATTCTTTTGTGACTGCCTTGAGATCCGTTATTGGTGGCGTAAACACCTCCTTGGTATCTGTAGAGAATTTAATGTATCATCGTTTGCAGCGATGTCAAATAAAATATTTTCGTAGCTAATAAATATTCTTATTTGTTGTATAAAAAAATGGCGACGCTCATCGTTGTTCCGCCGACTGGAGACATGTATTGCATATGCCGTATATAACGGCCTGCTTGTTCCTGACCGCCCCCCACCCGGCAATGGTTTCGGGAAGAGCCGCACGGTCAAAACCTTCCCACTGGAAATCAATCACAGTATTGCAGACGCTGCAGATCAGATGGTGATGGTGCTCGATGCGGACTTCAAAGCGCGCATGACTCTCAACCGTCTGCACGCGGGAGATCAGGCCATGCTGCTCAAAAGTGGCCAGGGTCCGGTAAACCGTGTCCAGAGAGATGGTCGGGATTTTGGGCAGCAGGCGTTTGTGGAGGGCTTCGGCAGTCGGATGATCGCTGGATTTGAGCAACTCCAGATATATCTTGTAGCGCTGGTGGGTCAGTTTTAGGCCGGCTGCGCGGCAGGCAGCTGAAAAATCATCCATCATTTTTACAATCACTGCAGGATTTTCCGGAATGGGCATGGCCGCGCACCTGAAAAGGGGTTAATTTCAAACAACATTAGTAACCATACCGGCTTGCAAGTCAACTAAAAGTTTTGGGGCCGAATCCGATTGACGTCATCTTCCCGGACATGGTTGAAAAGCCGCACTCAATTTATGGGTTGCTTGAAAATCAGAGCATTAATATAATCGCCGGGCAGAGACAGATGAGTGAGAAAAGGAATCCCATGGGAAAACATCACAGTACGCCGAAACGAGGATGCTGGAGCAGCCGCCTTGGTTTCATCATGGCTTCGGCCGGCTCGGCGGTCGGTCTCGGCAATATCTGGAAATTCCCCTACATTACCGGTATGCATGGCGGCGGAGCCTTCGTGCTTTTCTTCATCTTCTGCATCCTGCTGGTCGGGATTCCGATCATGATCGCCGAAATGGTGATCGGCCGCCACACCCACAAGGATCCGGTGGGTGCCTTCCGCAAACTGCGCGGCGGGCCATGGATCCTGGTGGGCTGGCTGGGGGTCACGGCCGGTTTCGTGATCCTCTCCTACTACTGCGTGGTGGCCGGCTGGGCCGTGGATTATCTCTGGCTGGCCATTAAAGGAACCTTTAGCGGCAAACATGTCCAGGAGGTGCCGGAACTTTTTACGTCTCTGTTGGCCAGCGACCGCTCGCAACTGTTCTGGCAGGCGCTCTTCATGGGGGCAACGGTCTTGATCGTCCTGGGCGGGGTCAGCCACGGTCTGGAGAGAGCCAACAAACTGATGATGCCGGTTCTGTTCCTGATTCTGATCGCTCTGGCGCTGCACGGCCTTTTTTCCCCCGGCGGCCCCCAGGCGCTGGACTTTCTGTTCACCCCCGATTGGCGCAAACTGGATGCCGCCGCCATGCTGGAGGCCATGGGTCACGCTTTTTTCTCACTCTCTCTGGGGATGGGCGCCATGCTCACCTATGGCAGTTACGCCGACGAAGGCACCAACATTCCCAACGTGGCCATCACCGTCTCGATCATGGATACCTGCGTGGCGCTGCTGGCAGGCATTGCCATCTTTCCGATCGTCTTCACCTACGGCATGGCTCCCGCCGCCGGGCCGGGGCTGGTGTTCAAAACCTTGCCGGTGATCTTCAGCCAGATGCCGGGAGGGACCTTCATCGCGATTCTTTTCTTCCTGCTGCTGGTCTTCGCCGCACTCACCTCCAGCATCTCGCTCCTGGAGGTGGTGGTGGCCTATTACTGCGACGAAAAGAAGTGGAATCGGCGGACGGCGACACTGACCATGGGCTTTCTGATCTTTCTGCTGGGGGTTCCCTCGGCTCTTTCCAACCATCTGCTGGCTGATGTTCATTTTATCGGCGGGCGCAATTTCCTCGACTCGCTCGACCTGTTGGCCACCAACTACATCCTGCCCCTGGGGGGGCTGTTTATCGCGCTCTTTACCGGCTGGGTCATGACCACCCGCCTGGCGCGGGCCGAGATCGAGAAGGGGAGCGTCAATTTCCACTTCTACCCCGTCTGGCATTTTCTGATCAAATATGTCAGCCCGATCCTGCTGGCCCTGCTCTTTCTCTCCAAAAGCGGATTGCTGTAGGGTCTATCAATTATTTCCCTGATCAGATAAGGGTGGTGTACTCGATCAGAAACCGCATTTTTGCGCCAGACTTGCCGGTGCCCGCTTGCCGGCCGGCACCATTCCATGCTACAACCACCTCATGCTCCAACTCATAAATCTATCCAAAGACTTCGCCGGAACTCCTCTCTTCAACAACATCTCCTGGCACCTGAAAAAAAGCGAGCGGGTGGCGCTGGTCGGCGAGAACGGCGCCGGCAAATCCACCCTGATGAAGATCATCGCCGGGATCAACGAACCGACCTCGGGCGAGATCCAGTTTGCCCGGGGGGCGCGGGCCGCCTACCTGCCGCAGGACGGCATCGTCACCTCCGGCCGGATGCTGTTCCACGAGGCGCGGGCCGCGCTGGGCGAGCTGCTGGTCATGGAAGAAGAACTCCATCGCCTGGGGCAGGAGCTGGAGAAACTGCCCCACGATTCGTCCGAACATGACCAGTTGCTGCACCGCTACGGCGAGCTGCAGGAGCAGTTCCGGCATCGCGGCGGCTATACCATGGAGGCCGAGATCGGATCGGTGCTGAAGGGCCTCGGCTTTTCGCAGGCAGACTGGCGGCGCGACTGCGGCGAGTTTTCCGGCGGCTGGCAGATGCGCATCGCCCTGGCGCGGCTGCTGCTGCAGAAGCCGGACGTGCTGCTTCTGGACGAACCCACCAACCATCTGGACATCGAAGCCCGCAACTGGCTGGAGGAGTACCTCTGCACCTATCCCGGTTCGGTGATTCTGGTTTCCCACGACCGCTTCTTCATGGACAGCGTCTGCAGCCGGATCGCCGAAGTCTGGAATCACACCATCAGCGATTATCACTGCAGCTATTCCACGTATCTGATCCAGCGTGAAGAGCGGGTGAGCGCCCTGCGGGAGGCCAAGCGCCGCCAGGATGAGGAAGTCGAAAAGACCGAGGATTTCATCCGCCGCTTTCGCTACCAGGCCAACAAGGCCTCGCTGGTGCAGTCACGCATCAAGCAGCTGGAAAAGGTAGAGCGGATCGTGCTGCCGCCCGAGCGCAAGCGGATTCGCTTCCAGTTCCCGGAAGCCCCCAAGAGCGGCAAAATCGTGATGGAGCTGAAAGAGCTGACTCGTTCCTTTGGAGAACATACCGTGCTGAAACGGGTCAATCTGACGGTTGAAAAGGGGGAGCGCATCGCCTTGGTGGGGCACAACGGAGCCGGCAAATCGACCCTGATGGCGGTCTTGGCCGGAGGAGAATACCAGGGGGGCGAGCGGATCATCGGGCACAATGTCAGCATGGACTACTTTGCCCAGGATCAAGCCAATGTGCTGGACCCGAGCCGTAGCGCCTATGACGAGCTGTACGCCGATGCACCCTATGCCATGGTACCCAAGCTGCGCGACATCCTGGGGGCTTTTCTCTTTTCCGGCGACGACATCCACAAGAAGGTCGCTGTGCTCTCGGGCGGCGAGCGCAACCGCCTGGCGCTGGCCAAGATGCTGCTGCGCCCTTCCAACCTGCTGCTGATGGACGAACCGACCAACCATCTGGACCTGTACAGCAAGGAAGTGCTGCTGGACGCCCTGAAGGGTTTCGAAGGCACCGTGGTGTTCGTCTCTCACGACCGCTACTTTGTCAACGCCCTGGCAACCCGGATTGTGGAAGTTGAGGGGGGCGGGCTGGAGAGTTATTTCGGCGACTATGAGTATTATCTTGAGAAAAAGGGCGGCATCCCGAGTGCCGGCTCTTCCAGGCCGGCCGTTTCCTCCGCTTCGGGAGCCATCGCGGATGGTTCGCCGGCTGCCCTGCCCCCCCAGAAGAAGGAGGAGCGGCTGCGCGACCGCGAAGAGGAAAAGCGCCGCAAGCGCGAGGACCAGGCCCGCCAGAAGCGGATTGGCGAAATCGAAGTGCAGATTGCGGCGGCAGAAAAGGAACTGGAACTGCTGGAAGCGGAGATGAATTCTCCCGGTTTCTTCGACGACCCCGAGCGGGGCCAGCAGGGGGGCGAACGCCACGCTGCCTTGAATACAAAGCTGGAGCGGCTGTACGGCGAGTGGGAAGAGTTGTCGGCCTGATTATGCATCTGCCTTTCCCCTTGACGCTGCCCACCCGACCGGTTACAACACCCCTATGGACCTACTGAAAAACCTCAATCCTCCTCAAAAAGAAGCCGTGCTGCATGGCGAAGGACCGCTGTTGATCCTGGCCGGGGCCGGTTCCGGCAAGACCCGTGTCATCACCAACCGCATCGCCCATCTGATCCGCGAGCGGGGGGTGCGCCCCTGGAACATCCTGGCGGTGACCTTCACCAACAAGGCTGCCCGTGAGATGGCCGAGCGGGTCGGCAGGTTGCTGGGCGGGGGCGACACTCCTCTGATCGCCACCTTCCATGCCGCCTGCGGCCGCATCCTGCGCCGCGATATCCATCAGCTCGGTTTTCAATCCTCCTTTGCGATTTACGACGATCGCGACAGCGACCGGCTGCTGAAGGATGTCATCAAGGAACTGGATCTGGATGAAAAACGCTTTGAGGTCAAAGCGGTTTCCGGCCGGATCGACTCCTTCAAGAACCGTGGTCTCTTCCCTGAAGATATCCGTTCGATCCCTCCCGGCGATGTCTACACTCAGCGGGTGGTCGAGATCTACGCCGCCTATCAGGAACGCCTGAAGAAGTGTAATGCGCTTGATTTCGGCGATCTGATGATTCAGACCGTGCGGCTGCTGACCCGTTTTCCGGAGGTCTGCAGCTATTACCGGGAACGCTTCCAATGGATTCTGGTGGACGAATACCAGGACACCAACCCGATTCAGTA
>JAJZRX010000047.1 GCA_021850095.1 Deltaproteobacteria bacterium | reverse complement strand
GATCTCATCATCTTTGCCTGGGACAAGGCCACCGGACTTTCGGCTGAAGAGCGCAAGGAGATCGGTATCCTGAAATCCATCGGCTGGAGCACTTCCGACGTGCTGCTGCTGAAATTCTGGGAAGGGGTGGTGATCTCGCTGACCGCCTTTCTGCTGGGGGTGGTTCTGGCCTATGGGCATGTCTTTTTCCTGTCTGCTCCGCTTTTTGCCCAGGCGCTGAAAGGGTGGTCGGTCATTTATCCCGCCTTCCGGCTTTCGCCGGTTGTGGACAGTTACCAGTTGGCGGTGCTCTTCTTCCTGACGGTGGTGCCCTACACGGCCGCTACGATCATACCCTGCTGGCGGGCGGCCACGGCCGACCCGGATGCCGCCATGAGGTCCTGACATGATCGAACTTTCCTCCATAACCAAGAGTTTCAACAGCGACCAGCCGAACCAGTTCACGGCGGTGGACAATGTCAGCCTGGTGATCGATCCGCAGAACGTCACGGTCCTGAAAGGTCCGAGCGGTTCCGGCAAGACGACGCTTTTGACCGTGATCGGCTGCATGGCCCGCCCCAGCTCCGGCCGGATCTTCCTGCGCGGGATTGCGGCGGCCCTGCCCTATCAGCAAGAGGGGAACGCTGATGTGGAGATCACCAGTCTGCCGGAGCGTTTCCTGAACGATATCCGCCGGAGCACCTTCGGCTTCATCTTCCAGCAGTTCAATCTGATCAAGGGCATCAGCGTGCTGGAGAATGTCATGCTGCCGGCGTATCCGACCGGCGAGAACCGCAGCGATTTCCGCGCCCGAGGCCAGGAACTGCTGGAGATGTTCGGCATTGCCCGTCACGCCGGACAGCGGGTGGAGCTGCTTTCGGGCGGCGAACTGCAGCGGGTCGCCATTGCCCGGGCTCTGATCAACAATCCCGCCATCATCATCGCCGATGAGCCGACCGCCCACCTGGATTCAAAGCTGTCCGGCGAGTTCATGGAAATCGTCGGTCGCCTGAAGGAAGCCGGCAAGACGATCATCATCGCCAGTCACGATCCGATCGTTTATGACGCCCCGCTGATCGACAGGCTGATCGAAATGCGGGATGGCGCGATCGTATCCGGCGGGAGCCGCCGGTGATTCTGCACCCGGCCGCTCTGGCGCTGCTGACCACGGCCCTGCTGGTTTGCGGGCTGGGTCTGCATGCCGGCTACCACGGCCTGCGCATCACCAGCAGATGGGATCTTGCCAGCGGCAGCGAACTGCAGCTGGAGCTGGAACGCAGAACCTACCTGATCTCCACCGTCATGAGCTACATCCTGATTTTTCAGCTTCTGTCGCTTTTTCTGTACATCTACACCGCCGACAGTCTGCACCCGCTCTTCACCGGCGCCATGTGTGCGGCCGGAGCCCTCAACGCCAATTCCTACGGTTATCCGGTGCTGATCCTCAAAATCGTCAATTTCCTGCTGGCCGGGATCTGGCTGATCGTCAACCACACCGACAACCAGGCGCACGACTACCCGCTGATCAAGGTCAAATACCGGCTGCTCAATCTGCTGATGCCGCTGCTGGTGCTGGAGGGGGGGCTGCTGCTGACCTATTTCGGCGGAATAAAGCCGGACATCATCACCTCCTGCTGCGGCAGTCTCTTCAGCAACGAATCCAAGGGTTTCAGCGCAGAAATCGCCTCCCTGCCGCACATGCCGATGAAAATCGCCTTTTTTAGCGGTATGGCTCTGACCGGTGCCAGCGGAGTGCTGTTTTACCTGAAGGGGAGAGGGGGCGTGCTGTTCTCGGCCACCGCAACGCTTACGTTTCTGATTGCGGCGGCAGCGCTGGTGTCGTTCATCTGTCTCTACTTCTACGAGCTGCCGACCCATCATTGCCCGTTCTGCCTGCTGCAGCAGGAATACGGCCACATTGGCTACGTCCTGTACGCCACGCTGCTGGGTGGAGGGGTGGCCGGACTGGGCGTCGGAGTGCTGGCCCCGCTCAAAAAACAGGGCAGCATGGCCCGCATTATCCCAGGGGTGCAGCGCAAGCTGGCACTGGTGACGATGGTCTGCTACCTGCTCTTCACGCTGATTGTTGTTTGGAAGATGGTCTTTTCCGCCTTGCGGATGGGGTGAGATGGTTTTTTAACGGCGGTACGGTTTGGAATTGTCGTAAACTTTCGCCTGCTGCGCACGCCGGTCGGCTATTTGAGAGGTTACTTCGTGGCGCTCCACCTTATTGTTGATGATCAGTTCCTCATAGCCGACATAGCCCGACTTGGCCAGCTCCGCCACGATTGTGACAAACTGCTCCTTATCCTTGGGCGTCAGGGCATGGAAAGCATCAAAGCGGCCTGACGTGCCGAGATTGAAGAAATCATCAACCGCGCTGAACACATCGCGGGAAACGGACAGCTCCACCGAGACGGCATCTTCCGGGGCGCTTTGCTCCTTCGCCGGCGACAATCCTGCCGGATCGGCATGTTCCTGGTTCTGAACCTGCTGGCTCGTCCGTGATTGCGCCTTAACTTTTGCATCAGCCGTTGTCAGCATCATTTCCCGCAGTCCGTTGAGTGTGGTAATCATGGCGGTATCTCCTTGTCGTATCGTATCTATCGGAATCGGTGACGGAAACTGTAATTCCGGCGAATCATTTCCAAGGGGTTGAATGGTCGGGCGCTTCCGGACGGAAACTATTGAGCACGTCATTGCCCCCGCCCCCGCCGGAATCAACCGTGCGGGGGCGTTTTTTTTCTACCCGGCTTAAAAAAATATGCTAGTATTCCGATTTCTTTACGCCAGCTCATGGAGGGTGCCATGCCACAATTCTTAGAAGGAAATCTTGATGCCACGGGCCAGAAGGTCGGCATCGTTGTCAGTCGTTTCAACAGCTTTATCTGCGAGCGTTTGCTGGAGGGTGCCATCGATGCGTTGGTGCGGCACGGCGCCGATGGAGCTGACATCCATGTGGCCCGCGTTCCGGGGGCTTTCGAGATCCCGCTGGCCGCCAAGAAAATGGCCGAAGCCGGTAAATATGACGCAATCATCTGCCTGGGGGCTGTTATCCGCGGCTCCACGCCACATTTTGATTATGTGGCCTCGGAGGTTTCCAAAGGGGTGGCCAGCGTATCGCTGGAGAGCGGCGTGCCGATCGCCTTTGGCGTGCTGACAACCGATACTATCGAACAGGCCGTGGAACGGGCTGGCACCAAGGCCGGCAACAAGGGCTTTGAAGCGGCAGTCACCGCCATCGAAACCGTCAACCTGTTCAAGGCGATCAAATAATGGGACTGCGTCGCGAAGCACGTGAACTGGCGTTGCAGATGCTCTATGCTCTGGATGCCAATCCATCATCTGGAGTGCAGGGGACGTTTCAGACCTTCCGCGAGGAGCAGGCTGAAACCAGTGGCCGGGTGCGGGAGTTTGCCGAAGGGCTGGTGCAGGGGGTCATGGGGCGCCGGGACGAGATTGACGAGGCCATCAAGGCCCGCTCCAAAAACTGGTCGTTGGCCCGCATGCCGCGTGTGGACCTGAACGTCATGCGCCTGGCGGCCTATGAGCTGATGTTCCGGCCCGACATCCCCAAGAAGGTCAGCATCAACGAAGCGATCGAAATTGCCCGCCGTTTCGGCGACAAGGAGTCGCCGGCCTTTGTGAACGGCATCCTGGACGAGATCGAGGCCTGTGCCAAAACTGAACTAACGAGCGAGGAACAATGAACGATATAAAAGTTGGCCTGATAGGCTTTGGCAATATCGGCGCCGGGGTTGTCAAGCTGCTGCGCGAGAATGCCGATGTTGTCCGCAGCAAGGTCGGAACCGGGATCGTGCTGAAGCGGATTGCCGATCTGGATATCACCAGCGACCGGGGGGTCGCGGTCGAGCCGTCGATTCTGACGACCGATGTCAACGATATCTTCAGCGATCCCGAGATTTCGGTGGTGATCGAGCTGATCGGCGGCTATGAGCCGGCCAAGAGTTTCGTGTTGAAGGCGATCGAGCAGGGCAAGCATGTCGTTACCGCCAACAAGGCCCTTTTGGCGCTGCATGGCGACGAGATCTACGCCGCCGCCGCCCGCAAGGGGGTCGAGGTGCAGTTCGAGGCTTCCGTGGGGGGCGGCATTCCGGTGCTGACCGCCATCAAGAGCAATCTGGCGGCCAACCGTTTTGGCGGCGTGTTCGGCATCATGAACGGCACCTGCAACTATATCCTGACCCGCATGACCCAGGAGGGGGCCGACTTTGCCGAGGTGCTGCAGGCCGCCCAGGATCTGGGCTATGCCGAGCCGGACCCGACCTTCGACATCGAAGGGGTCGATACGGCCCACAAACTGGCGGTACTGGTTTCGCTCTGTTTCGGCACCCGCATCGATTTCAACAGCATCCACACCGAGGGCATCACCAGCATCAGCGGCCTGGATGTGAAGTTTGCCCGGGAGTTCGGTTACCGCATCAAACTGCTGGCGATCGGCAAGCTCAATGACGGCCAGGTCGAGGTGCGCGTCCATCCGACCATGATCCCGCTGCACAACCCGCTGGCCGATGTGAACGGCGTTTTCAACGCCATCCGTCTGACCGGTGACTTCGTCGGCCCAGTCATGTTCTACGGCCGCGGCGCCGGACAGAACCCGACCGCCAGCGCGATTGTCGGTGACCTGATCGGGCTGGCCCGCAGCATACAGGCCGGCGCCGGGCGCCGCATGGCGCCGCTCGGTTTCCTGGACGCCAGTATTGCCGATCTGCCGATCAAGCCGATGGCCGAAATCGTCAGCAAGTACATGCTGCGTTTCAGCGCCCTGGATCAGCCGGGTGTTCTGGGCGCTATCGCCGGGTCGCTGGGTAGGCATGGCATCAGCATCGAGTCCATGGTTCAGACCGCCCACGAGGCTGACGATACGGCTCCGGTGCCAATCGTGATCATGACCCATGAAGCGCGGGAAGGTTCGGTGCGCGAGGCTCTGGCGGAAATCGATCAGCTGGACATCATCTGCCAGAAGACCGCTTTTATCAGGATCGAGGATAATCTGGAATAGAATTTAATTTTGGAGGAACCATGAATACTAAAATTCTGCTCAGCGAAGACCAGCTCCCCAAGCAGTGGTACAATATCATCCCCGATATGCCCGGCCCGCTGGCGCCGGTCATCAATCCCCAGACGCTCAAGCCGATTTCGGCTGACGATATGCTGGCCATTTTCCCTATGTCGCTGATCGAACAGGAGATGTCGCCCCAGCGCTGGATCGATATCCCTGACGAAGTCCGTGAAATCTATAAACTCTGGCGCCCTTCGCCGCTTTTCCGGGCCCGCCGTCTGGAGAAGGCGCTCGGTACGCCGGCCAAGATCTATTACAAATACGAGGGGGTTTCACCGGCCGGCTCCCACAAGCCCAACTCGGCCATCCCCCAGGCCTGGTACAACAAGCAGGCCGGCATCCGCCGCCTGGCAACCGAAACCGGCGCCGGCCAGTGGGGCAGCTCGCTGGCTCTGGCCTGTTCCATGTTCGGCCTGGAATGCACAATTTATATGGTCAAGGTCTCCTGCACCCAGAAACCGTACCGCAAGAGCATGATGCAGCTGTGGGGGGCGCAGGTGATTCCGTCGCCCTCCGAGTTCACCAACGCCGGCCGCTCGATTCTGGCCCATGATCCGGATTGCCTGGGGAGCCTGGGGATCGCCATTTCGGAAGCGGTCGAGGATGCCGCCACCCATGCCGACACCAACTATGCCCTGGGCAGCGTGCTGAACCACGTTTGTCTGCACCAGACCGTGATCGGCCAGGAAGCCCAGGCCCAGATGAAGATCGCCGGCGATTACCCGGATGTGGTCATCGCCTGCTGCGGCGGCGGCTCCAACTTCGCCGGACTGGCCTTTCCCTTTATCGCCGACCGTGCCAGCGGCAAAAAAGTGCGCGCCCTGGCGGTGGAGCCGGCTTCCTGTCCGACCCTGACCAAGGGGATCTATGCTTTCGACTACGGCGATACCGCCAAGATGGCGCCGATTTCGATGATGTACACCCTGGGGCACGATTTCATGCCGCCCGGCATTCACGCCGGCGGTCTGCGCTATCACGGCGAGTCGCCGCTGGTATCCCAGCTGTACCACGCCGGCCAGATCGAGGCCAAGTCCTACAAGCAGAATTCCTGCTTTGAAGGGGCGCTGCTGTTTTCGCGCAGCGAGGGGATCGTTCCGGCCCCCGAATCCTCCCACGCCGTGCGGGCCGCAATCGATGAGGCGGTGCTGGCCAAGGAGGAGGGCAAGGAACGGACGATCTTGTTCGGCCTTTCCGGGCATGGCCAGCTGGACATGGGCGCCTACGACGCCTACCTGTCCGGCAATCTGGAAGACTACGAATATCCGGACGAGATGGTCAAGGCGGCGCTGGAGCGGCTGCCCAAAATCAGCCTGTAGGGGCAAATCTTGTATTTGCCCGAATCAGGTGCGGTCACAATAGAACAGGGGCGATAAAAACAAGGGCGATCACAAGGATCGCCCCTACAGATGACGTTATGATCAAAATCAAAATCTGCGGCATAACCAACATCGAAGACGCCCTGGCGGCGGTGGAAGCCGGAGCTGACGCTCTCGGCTTCGTTTTTTTTGAAAAATCCCCGCGCGCTATTTCCCCCGAACAGGCCGCCGCAATTATTCGCCGTCTGCCCCCCTTTGTGCAGACCGTCGGGCTGTTCGTCAACGAGCAGCTGGCAGTCATCAACACGATTGCCGATCGGTGCGGTCTGGACATTGTACAACTCCACGGAGATGAAACCCCTGAATTCTGTACCGGTGTCAAACGGCGGGTCATCAAGGCTTTTCGGGTCAGGGATCAATCCAGCCTGGATCAGATCGGGGAGTATGACGTTGCCGCCTGTCTTCTGGATGCCTGGTCTCCCGCAGCCCGCGGCGGCACCGGAGAAACCTTCAACTGGGAGATTGCCGCCGCTGTGGCAAAGACTAACCGCATCATTCTGGCGGGTGGATTGACGCCGGAGAATGTGGCCGAGGCGATGGCAGCGGTTCGCCCCTATGCGCTGGATGTCTCCAGCGGGGTGGAAAACGCTCCGGGCCGCAAGGATCATCGTACAATGATCGAATTCTGCACTAACGCAAAGCGGGGAAACCATGAACTATCCTGACAAGAACGGACACTTCGGCCAATTCGGCGGGCGCTATGTCCCTGAGACCCTGATGCCGGCGCTGCTGGAGCTGGAACAGGCCTACCAGCATTACCGGCATGATCGCGAATTCAAACAGGAATTCGATTATTATCTGCGGCAGTACGTCGGCCGGCCCAATCCGCTCTACTTTGCCGAAAAACTGACCCGGAAACTGGGCGGAGCCAGGATATATCTGAAACGGGAAGACCTGAATCACACCGGCGCCCACAAGGTCAACAACACCATCGGCCAGGGACTGCTGGCCAAGCGGATGGGTAAAAAGCGGGTCATCGCCGAAACCGGCGCCGGACAGCACGGCGTGGCCACCGCCACGGTCGCGGCCCTGTTCGGCATGCAGTGCGAAGTGTTTATGGGTGAGGAGGATACTCGCCGCCAGGCGCTGAACGTCTTTCGCATGAAACTTCTGGGGGCCACGGTCACGCCGGTCACCTCCGGCACCGCCACCCTCAAGGACGCCATGAACGAGGCCATGCGCAACTGGGTCACCACGATTCAGGAAACCTTCTATGTGATCGGCACCGTGGCCGGACCGCATCCTTACCCGATGATGGTGCGCGATTTTCAGTCGGTGATCGGACGCGAGGTCAAGCGCCAGCACCGTCAGGTCGAGGGGCGATTGCCCGATTGTCTGGTGGCCTGTGTCGGCGGGGGCAGCAACGCCCTGGGATTGTTCTACCCTTTTCTGAAGGACAGCTCGGTCCGGATGATCGGAGTCGAGGCTTCCGGCTACGGCATCGAGACCGGCAAGCACGCCGCGCCGCTCTGCGCCGGCTCACCCGGCATCCTGCACGGCAACAAGACCTATCTGCTGCAGGACCAGCATGGCCAGATCGCCCATGCCCATTCAATCTCGGCCGGCCTGGACTATCCCGGCGTCGGCCCGGAACATTCCTGGCTGAAGGACAGCGGACGGGCCGAATATGTGTCCATCACCGACGATGAGGCGCTGGAAGGCTTCAGCACCCTGACCCGTGAGGAGGGGATCATGCCGGCCCTGGAATCATCCCACGCCATAGCCTATACCATGAAATTGGCGCCGACTCTGGCGAAAGACCAGACCATTGTGGTCTGTTTGTCGGGACGCGGTGACAAGGATATTCACACTGTGGCGGATGCCATGGGGGTCAAGTTCTCGTAACTCCGAATGGCTGGTTTCAGTCGCAGTTTAACGCCTTTTAGTCTCGTTAAAGCCGGTAATTACCGGCTTTTTTTATTTGACCAGCAGCATGTTTTTCGACTATATGTACTCACGTTCTATTCTGTAAAACTACGCCGCTTTAATAATAACCAAGGAGGACTGAAATGCATCTTGTTGACCAGATCAAGGAAAAAGCCCGCAAAAACCTGCAGACGGTGGTGTTGCCGGAGAGTTACGACGAGCGCATGTTGTTTGCCGCCGAAAAGATCGTTACGGAAGGACTGGCCAAAATCGTCATCCTGGGCGATCCGGCCAAGATCCAGGCTGAAGCCGCCGCCAAAGGGGTCAACCTGGCCGGTGTGGAACTGCTCAATCCGGTTGCTTCTCCCAAGCTGGAACAGTATGTGGCCGACCTGGTCGAGCTGCGCAAGAGCAAGGGCTTGACCGCCGATGAAGCCCGAAAACTGCTGACCGCCGAAGACAACCTGTATTACGCCGGCATGATGGTGCGTAACGGCGATGCGGGCGGCGAAGTGGCCGGCGCCACCGGCACGACCGGCAATGTCCTCAAAGCCGCCTTTCAGACCGTCGGTCCGGCCAAGGGGATCAAGACGGTTTCCTCCTTCTTTCTGATGGTCACCAAGACCCCCTCTTTCGGTGAGAACGGCATCGTGTTGTTCGCCGACTGCGCCGTCAACCCCAATCCGGACACCCAGGCCCTGGCCGAGATCGCCGTGGCAACCGCCGGCAACTGCAAGGCTTTCCTGGATGTTGAGGCCCGGGTCGGCATGCTCTCCTTCTCCACCAAAGGGAGCGCCAGCCACCCGGATTGCGACAAGGTGCTGAAGGCTCTCGAAATCGCCAAGCAGATCAAGCCCGATCTGCTGATCGACGGCGAGCTGCAGGCCGACGCCGCATTGCTGCCCAAGGTGGGCGAGAAGAAAGCCCCCGGCAGCCCGGTGGCCGGCAAAGCCAACGTCCTGATCTTCCCGGACCTGGACGCCGGCAATATCGGCTACAAACTGGTCGAGCGCGTGGCCGGAGCCGAAGCGGTCGGCCCGATCATTCAGGGTCTGGCCAAGCCGGTCAACGACCTGTCGCGGGGCTGCTCGGTCGATGACATCGTCAATGTCACCGCCATTACGGCCGTGCAGGCGGCCCAGGGCTGATCAGCACGACGTTTGTAACGTTAAGTTTGTCAAAGGAGAGAGGGATGGGTAAAAATACGGGCGATAGATTTTTGATTGCACTGTGCACGCTTTTCGTATCCTTGGTGAGCGGCGTTGGTATCGCTGGAGCGTGGGGCACTGGCACTACGAGCTATCAGTCCTCCGGCTGGTCGTCATCGGGGACATCGCTGAACCTGAATCTGGCGATTGCCGATTGTGCCAAGTGCCACACCGGTTCCAACCCTGACAGGCATCATGCACTGATAACGAAGGCGGGTAAGCAATGTCTCGATTGCCACCAGATGACGGCTGATTCTACGGGTCAATATACCGTGCAGGTCGTACGCGACTGCCTGGTATGTCACCAGCCGTCAGTGCATGACGCAGTCCGTCACGTTGTCAAAACCTGCAGTTCATGTCACGGCAGCGATGTCATGCGGATTCATGAGGGGTGGGGATATTCATCAGGCAGCACGCTTTCAGTATGTTTCAAGTGTCATACAAGTACGGTTCCGGCGATCCGGCAGACCATTGCGGCCGGTGTGGCTGGACAGGCTGTTGCGTGCACGGATTGTCACGGCAACGATCCGCACCGTTGGGGCGGTTCGTGGGGGCGCTAGCAGCAGTGCCCGCATAGAGCCGGCTACAAGCTGGTCGAGCGCGTGGCCGGTGCCAAAACGGTCGGCCCGAGGGATCAAACAAACAAAAAAACGTCCACTGCTTGTAAAAGCAAAGGACGTTTTTTTGTTTGGCTTAATGCCGGGAGTGCTGCTCTTAAGGTTGTTGGCTTTTCAAAAACTTTCCAATTTCTGCATCCGATGAGGAAATATGATCCACGAGCCATGTAATCAGGATATTGTTGGTTTCGATGATGTGTCGTGTTGACATCCCTTCTCGGACAATTTCCTGTTGCAGACTTTTAATACGAGTTGTGAACGATTCATGCTCTTTACGATGGGCATCATAATTCGGGTAGTTGTGTTTTCGCTGGAGCTCCTCTTCGTCGTGGAAATGTTTGATTACGTACTCATTGAGAAAAGCCATTGTTCTATTGAGCTCGCTGACTCCCTGATTTGCTTCGCAGGCTTTCAGCAATTGATCGAAGCGCGCAACCAGCTCCTTGTGTTGGTTATCAATAACCGCAACTCCGATGGAGAGAGATTCGTGCCATTTGATCCCCATTTTTACCTCCGTTGGCAGGTGTTTCAGCCGTGTCGTTTTTAAATTTTAAATCTGCTTACCGCAGTCTGCATGGCGTTGGCCAGTTCCTGAAGTTTGTTTGCTTCCGTGGCTAATTCGGTTGCGGCCAGACTGTTTTCATTGGTAATACTGGCCACTTTTTCCACCTGGCTGGCAAATTCGTTGCTGACAGTACTCTGTTCGGAAAGAGCCTGGGAAATGTATCCGACAACGGTGTCCACCTGTTCTTCACCATTCTTGATCTGGTCAATAGAAACACCCGCTTGATTGGCTAGTGCAACTCCTTCGTTAACCCGATCGACAGTGCTGATCATTGCATCAACCGCAGAATGTGCACTATGCTGCATGGCACTGATCATGCCTGATATTTCCTTGGTTGCCTTGGAGGTGCGTTCGGCCAATGCCCGTACTTCATCTGCTACTACTGCAAATCCGCGCCCCTGCTCACCGGCTCGAGCTGCCTCAATGGCGGCATTCAGAGCCAGCAGGTTGGTCTGGTCGGCAATATCCTCGATTGTGTTTACAATCTCTCCAATTTGATTGGAATGTTGTGAAACTTCTTCGATTGTGTTGGAAGCATGACGAACGCTATCGGAGATGCGTGACATTTCCGTGGCCGCCTGGATAATGATCTCACCACCTTCGGCGGATAGCTTGCCGGACTGGTGGGAAATTTCCTGCGCTTCCCGGGCTTTGTCGGAAACATGGCTGATACTGACAGTCATCTCTTCAACAGCGGCAGCCATGGCGGAAGTTGACAGGCTTTGATTGGAAACACTCGTTGAAACCTGGCTGGATGTGGACCACAGGGTTTTGGAAGATGCTGAAACGTTGGCTACATTGTGGAGAACTTCGCCAAGGGTCTGTTGAACTGCTGACATCAGGTCATTGAAAGCCCGTGCCGTCACGCCGACTTCATCGGCACTGGTTACATTTACGCGCCGGGTAAAATCTCCGGTTTTCTCAACTTCGGTAATCGTTGAACGCATGATGTTCAAAGGCTTGGTAATGGAGATAATAATGAAGAATGCACAACATATCCCCAGCAAAACTACCGCAGCGCCAAGGATAATCGCCAGATTGCGGGTTGTTTCGGCGGCCTGCTCAATTTTGATGATACTCGCGTCGAGTTTTACTTTTTGATGATCATCAAGGTTCTTGACGGCATTCAGAAACGGATCCAGCATCGGTACCATTTCCTCGCCGGCCACATAGGTGGCTTCGTCACGTTTTCCAGACTTCAGAAGATTCATGACTTTCTCAAGTCCTTCAAGATAAATGGTGCGATTCTTATTCATTTCAGCCAAGAGTTTCTTGTCTTGTGGTGAATTCTTCAGCGACTGGTTAAGTGTTTCCGCAACCTTGGCACTGGCCTGATTTCTCTCTTCTATCTGTTTGATTACCGTGGCATGATGGTCGCTATTGGTGGATAAGAGCATCTCCATGCTGGAAATACCGTTGTCTTTGACTGAAGTCGTGATACTGACAGCATGCTTGCTGTTGGCTATATCGTCTTTGATGTGCTGAGCGGTCTTGGTAACAGATGACAACTGTATCACAACGAATGTTATCAGGAACGTCACGAGAACCAGAACCAGCCCGAAGCCTACTCCCAATTTGGTTCCAATTTTCATGGTTGGAATATTCATTTAAAGTCCCTCCGGCCATTTCCAATGCTATACAGATTGCACTCACGCGAAGCATGGAAATTGGATTGATTAATTGTCTAGCTCACTCGTGATTTTCTGGCATTTAGTGTATCTTTCTTTTTGAATGCCACCAGCTATTTTTTTAGCCAAGTCGTCATTGCCCTTCAGAATGGCAGGCACCAATTCTGTTTCGCGAGTATTCTTAAAGGCTGTCCAATTTTCTTTAAGCTCTTTGAATTGTGCTTCTTTTCCGGCTGGGGCCTTCATCTTGGCAAGCTGTGCGCTGACCGCATCCGCAGTGTTTTTTACCAACTTCTGCTGGGCAGGGCCGCGCTTGTCTTTGTGCAGCATCATCTCGATCAATGATTCCCGAGCCGCGCTCAACTTTGTTCTCAATTCTCCAAATTCGCTGGCCTGGGCCGAAAATGCGAAACTGAACATGGCAAAAACCAGGGAAGTTACAAACAGTTTTTTCATACGTTTACCTTTCAAAAGAGTTTTGGATTTGGACGCTATGCATCGCGTGAGTGCTTTGGAAATGAAGGCTGAAAATTTTATTGTGTGAAGATTATTTTTGCATACTATGGGAAAACACATTATTGCGGAATAAACAAAATGTCAACGAGTGACTTCATTAAGATTCTTGTTGGCGCTTGACACTGTAGTAAAGACAATCCAGAAATCAGTCGTGGAGGAAAATGAGATGCAAGGGCTTATTATTATATTTGTGATGCTGCTGATGCCGAAACCTTTCGCCTATGCCGAAAACCCGGTCAAGGAGGGGGGGCGTGAGATCGGCCAGGGCTTCAAGAAAATGGGGCAGCAGACCGGCCAGGCCTTTAAGCAAGGGGGCAAAGAGGTCGGACAGGCTTTCAAGAAAGGGGGCCAGGAGGTTGGGCAGGGCTTCAAAAAGGCCGGCCAGGAAACCGGGCAGGCGATCAAGGAAGGCAGCCAGAAGGCCGGTCAGGACATCCGGGAGCGCAGTCGCGAAACCGGCCAGGCCGCCAAAAAGGCCGGTCGGAGCATGGGGGAGTGGTTCAGGGATCTGGGACGCTCGTTCAGGGATTTCTTCAGGGGTAAGTGAAGCTGGCGCTAAAAGGTCTTTTTGCCGGTTGCAGTCCTATTTGAACTCCAGTTTGTAGAAAAGGTCAACGCCGCTGGCTCCGCCGCCGGTCTGGGTTTCGATCTGCCAGCGCTTGGAAATATCGTAACGCAGCCGGAACAGGCTGTTGCCGGTAAAGAGCGATTTGCCGTAGCTGATGTACAGCTCCGGGGTCAGATATTTGCCCACGGTCAGCACCGTCTCGGTCAGGCCGGGCTGCTGTGCGGCCGGCAGCGAGCCGGGGGCGGTGACCGGGAGCGGTTTGTAGCCCATGGCATTGTTGCTGGCGCCGACACCACTCTGGATTTCCAGGGTACTCAAGCCGAGCTGGTCCTTGATCTGTTCCTGCAGCGCCCCGGCCTGACCGGATGTAAGCAGCGCACCGGCGGCCTGGACCAGCAGGCTGGTCTGTTCGCCGTTGCTGCCCAGCGGGTGGCCGAGAACTATATAGGCCAGAACGTCCGTATCCGGCATGGCCGGTTCGGAATAGAGCTTGGTGATCGGCTGCTGAAGATTTCCGGAAACCGTCACTCCCGCCCGAATGTCGCCAATGGTGCGCAGCGCCAGAAAATCGAGGGCTGGCCGATTAATCGGGCCGCCGGCAAAGAAGAGTCGGCCGCGCACAATTTCCAGATTTACTCCGTAGGTCCGGTAGCGCCCTTTGACGACCTTGATTTCCCCCGAGCTGGTAATTCGCTTGAAATCGCTAAAGGCCAGGTCAATCGAGCCTTCCAGCTGGGCGTCTATTCCGGCCGTCTTGACGAAGACCCGTTCGCCGAGCTGCAGGCGCAGCCGCACATCCAGCGCAAGGGGAGACTTTTTAGCGAGCGGCGCGGTTCTGCCCTCCAGAACCACATCGCTGCTGGGCGAGATGACCGAGCCGGCCGGAGCCCCGGTGATTTTAAGCTCCGGCAGCAGCAGCTCTCCGCGCAGGGACAGTTTTTGGGGGGTGCCTTCAAAGGTTAGCCTGGGGGTGCTCGACAGCTGTAGTTCGGGGAAAAAGACGGTCTGGAAGTTTTCACCGCCGATGCTGCCCTGGTAGCTGGCGACCTGCCAGCCGTTCAGGTTGATCAGCCCTGTCCCTTCGATATGGCCCGACCCTGAAACCGCCCGGTAGGAATCGATCCGGATCAGATCTTTCTCCAGGCGCGCCGTCAGTTGAATGTCCTTGAGATGAATCCCGGCCGTGGGCAGATAGGCGCCGGCCCTGGCCAGCTGCAGCTTCCCGCCGATCTGCGGCGCTTCCCCGCTTCCGCCGATTGCCAGATCAAGCTCAAACTCTCCGAAACTTTCCTGAACCAAGCCCGGAAAGAGGGCGGTAACCAGCCCCTTTTCCTGAACGTTACCCTGTACTGTCCCCCGCAGTGGCCCCTGCCGATTGAGGGCCGTCGGATAGCGTGCCGGCAGCGGCAGCTGAAACTCTGTCCGGACCCGGCCATGCTCGGCCATGTTCAGAGACAGTACGCCTGCCAGCGTCTCCCCCCGCCAGTTCCAGGATGCTTCCGCCGCCGAAAAGGAAAGCTTCAGTTCTCCATCAGGAGTGGAGCGCTGCAGGCTGCCTCCGGAAAGCCGGGCATCGCCGGTCAGTTCTAATCTCTGCCCGGGAAGCAGGTTGCCCCGGGCCTGGGCGTTGACGAATCCCGTCAGGCTGGTGTCAGCCGGGAGCCACCGCTGCAGCAGCGCCAGGTTCAAACCGCTGATTTCTGCTGTCAGCTGGCCCTGGTCGGGAGCGGTCAGGCGGAACGGCGCGGCTGATGAAAAGGTTCCCCGCACACGGCCGCCATCGCTGGCGGCCAGTGACAGATCAACCTTCAAACCCCGCTCGCCGCCCTCAACGTTGATCGTGCTGCGCTGGAAACTGATGCTGTGTCCCTGCCCGGAGAAAGCTCCGCTGGCAACGGCGCTGCCGGTCAGGGAAAGCTTATTGCCGGGTAGGAAGCCCAAACGCAGGTCGCCCTGGCTGCTTCCCGAAAGGCGGGCATCCTGCAGGAAGGGGTTGGCCCTGGCCAGCTTCAGGCCATTCCACTGCGCCCTGACCTGCCCTTTCAGTGGCTGGAGCTCCAGATCGGCAACCACTTCCAGTTGTTCGGCCAACGAGCCTGTCAGCGCCAGCGAATACAGGGAAAAACGGCTGGAACTGACGGAAAATGCTGCCGGCGATGTCAGACGCCAGCCCCCGACGCCATCCGTGCCGTCCAGGCGAGTGATCTGCCCCCTCCAGCCGGATGGGCCGTAGCCCGCCGCCAGACTTACCTGCGCTTGGGTGCCGGCCGAATGCAGTCCGGCCGACAGGGTGTGCCGCTTCAGGGTCCCGTCCGCCTCCAGGGACAGCTTGTCTAGCTTGTAATTCTGATGGGTCACGTCCCGCAGGGAGGCAATGACCTGAAACGGGTGGTCAGGGCCGGGCTGGAGCCGGGCTGTCAGATCCGCAGCCGCTGCCCGGGTACCGCCATAGGCCAGCCTGCTCCCACTGCCGCTCAGGCTTCCGCTCAACTGTCCGGCCCGCCAGGTCAGCCAGCCGCTGGAGTTGAGTGTCCCGGCCGCTCCGGGAACCAAACCGGAAAAATCGCTGATCCGGGCCGCCAGCTTCAGGCGCTGATCAAGATTCCCGCTGGCGCGCAGGTCAAATCCTTTGCCCTGCAGCAGCAGCCGGGAGATGACCAGATCCGTGCTGTCAAAGCTCGCCTGCAATCCGCCGGTCAGTGTCTGCCCATGCAGACGGCTTTGCAGAAGTTCTGCCTTGACGCTGCCGGTGAGCGGTTCTGTCCCGGATCGGGCCAGCCTGGCGGACGCCGTGAAATTGACCGCCCCCTGCCATGATCGGTCGATCCTGGCCGGGTCAAGATTGTGTCCCCTGATTTCAGTCTGCAGCGCAAAACCGTCGCGCCAACCCATGGCCATGTTTCCGCTTAACGTCCCGGCCAGTGCGGAGCCCTTCAGGGCCGGCGCCGTCAGTCCGTCCCGGTTGCCCTGGAAGGGAGCGGCCAGGCTGATTGCCTGCCAGCCCCGGGCCCGGTTGGTCAGGACCAGATCGCCGCGGTAATTGTCGATGCTGCCGGTGAAGGTAAGGGTTCCGGAAAGATCGGTTGGCAGCTTCAGCTCGGGGGCCAGATCCAGGCCGTTTGCTTGAAGCTTCAGCTTCAACGCCGGTTGATTGTTCGTAAACGCCAATGATCCGTCAGCGGTCAGCAGACCTTTGCGGCCTGGACTGACCAGGCGAAGCTGGCGCAGATTCAGGGAATCCGGCCTTAGACCCAGCTGGCCGTCAAACTCCAGCAGCGTACGACTGCCGGTGAAGCCTTTCAGCGTGACCTTTCCGGCCAGCTGTTCGGAACCGGTCGAGCGAGCGGGAGTGGTCTGCAGCCAAAAACGATCCATTTCGGCCAGCGGCCGTGTCAGGATGACCTGAAGGTCGCTGGTCAGGGACGGCTGTTTGAAACCGGCCGAGACGCTGCCGCTGGCCCGTCCCGCCGGGGTTTCCAGCGTGAGATCGCTGATCTTCAGGAGGCCGTCCTGCCAGGCCAGGGAACCGCGTGCGGAATCTATCAGCAGGGGGGCTTGCTGCAGGCGGCGGTAGCTGATGCCGTTCAGCTGCAGGCGCGCAATCATGATCTCGAACAGCTGGGCGTTCGGGGATATTCTGGGCCAGACCAGACTCGGCGGCTGGTTATCGGGAGCGCTGTCGTCCTGGATCCGCAGACCGCTGACGATCAAATCCTGCAGCGCAACCGTGCCGCTCAACAGCAGCAGCGGTTTCCAGCGCAGCTCAAGCGTGTCGATCTCCACCTTTTGCCGGGCCAGCTCCAGCCGCAGACCCTGGAGATGCAGACCGTCGTTCAGCCGCCCCTCGATCTTTTCGACGGACAGAACTGTGCCGCTCAAGGAGGGAAGCACCGTCAGCAGCCAACGGGCGCCTTCAGTGGTGGAGCCCATCCAGAGAGCGGCCGCCAGAAAGGCGCTCGCCAGGATCAGCCCCGTCAACACCGTAATGCTTCGTCCGCTGATCCGCATCACAGCTCGAACCCGACCGTAAAATGGATATGCAGCGACGGTTTATCCCCCCCCAGCGGGGTGGCCACGGAAAGGTTCAGTGCCCCCACCGAGCTGTAGTAGTGCAGGCCCAGGCCGGCTCCATGGAACAGTCTGATGTTCGAGAGGGAATTAAAGGCGTTGCCGGCATCGTAAAAGGCGGAAATGCCCCAATTCTCGAAGATCGCCCGCTCCAGCTCGATGCTGTAGGTCAACAGCTGCTTGCCGCCGGCGACTTTGCCGGAGGCGTCGCGCGGGGCGAGGGATTGGTAGGAATAGCCGCGCACACTCTGGTCTCCGCCGGTAAAGAAGCGCAACGAGGGGGGGATGTCCTGCAGGGGGTCGTTCAGGAAGGTCAGGCCGGTTTTTGCGCGGGTGTGCAGGGAAAGGCGGGCCGGCAGCCGCAGGAGATGCCTTCCCTCTGCCTGAATCTGAACCAGGGCCGTGTCCGAGCCCAGCAGCTGGTGGGTGCCATGCAGATCGAGCGCATAACGGAAACCGCGGCGCGGACGGATCGGGTTTCCGAAGCGGTCATCAGAAAAGCGCACTCCCGGCAGCACCAGCCGCGAGAATGATTTCTGGTCGCCCACGGAATAATCTTCATATTGAAACTTGAGATAGCCGGTGCCCAGTTTGCCTCTGCCGAGACTGCGGTTGCGATCCAGCTGCAGGGCCAGTATCCGGCTGGAGTAGATGTCGGTGTCCTCCTGCTGCAGGTTGAGCTGCAGGGTCGTGGAGCTTCGGATATCCTTCGGGCTGGGGATGATGTAGCCGGTCACCACTCCCTGGAGCATCTCGGCCAGATACAGGTGTGAATATAATTCGTGTCCCTGGTGAAACAGGTTCAGATCGCGATAGCGGGCGGTGAAGCGGGCGCCGGTGTCGGTGCCGTAACCGATGCCCGGCCGCAGGTTTATGCGCGGCCCGGCGTTCAGCTGGATCGTCACCGGAACCCGGAAGTTTTCGGCGGACTGCTTTTCGGGGGTGATGATGACCTCTTTGAAGCGTTCGGAGTTGGCCAGGTTGCGCTGGGTTTCACCCAGCCGGGCATAGGAAAAGGGTTGACCGGCTTCGTAGGTCAGGTGGCGCCCCAGATAACTCCGGGGGAACTCGGGAGCCCCCTGGATCTGCGTCTCGCCGAAATAATAGCGCGGCCCGGTTTCCAGGGTCAGTTCCAGGGTGGCGCTGGTGGCGGTTTTTTCAATGCGGATTTCATGCCGGGAAAAATCCGCGTCCAGATAGCCCAGATCCTGGGCCCGCAATTTGAGCGTGGCCTTGGCCTCTTCGTAGCTCTGGTGCAACAGCACGTCCCCCTTGGCCAGCGGGAAGGTTTCAATCAATCGGAGCAGACGCCGTTCCCCGCTGCCCGGTCCGCTCAGCGCCAGCTTGACTTCGCTCAGGCGCACCGCTTCCCCCGGAACCACATCCACCAACAGCCGGTAGCCGTCATCGTCCGCTTCGCTGGCAACCGTGACCTGGGCCCGATAATAGCCGAAAGGTTCCAGCGCGGTTCTGGCCGCTGCTTGGGCCTGCTGGGCAAAACGCTCCAGCCAGAGCTGATCCACCTTTCCGTCGCGAACCATTCCGGCTGGCAGCTGCAGTGATTCCTGCACGTTCTTCAGCGCGTCACCGTCAACGCCGCTGACGATCACCTGAATCGCTTCGGCGGCCTGCAGGGGCAGGGGAGGGCAGAGCCAGAACAGCAGGAATGCCAATGCGAAAGGGAATATCGCCCGGCGGGCCCTGCGCCAGCTATGGTTCAGCGGGGCGTTATCAGGCATACATGCCGGTCGTGAGTAGGGAAGATGTAGGTTCAGTTCTGTTCATGGGAATTCTACAGGTCACCGGTCATCTCCTGCAGCAGGTACAGTTTCGGGTTGACCTGCCGGACTGTCTCCACAATTTCCCGCAGCCGCTCCTCATCCAGGCCGCACTCTTCCTCAATCCCCTGAAACCAGGGATACCCCTTGGGGAGCGGCGTCAGCGTGCCGTCCCTGGTCAGCAGGGCATCCACCAGATCGTTGACGCGCCCGCTGGCTTCCCAGGGGTCGCGGTAGTTGAACTGGCGGGCCACCACCTGCAGGCCGAGGCCGTTGGGGAAAATCGACTTGACTTCAAAGGAGAATTCGCGCGGGGCGCCGTAGCTGTCACTGCGGCCGGAACGCACCATGACCTGGGCACCGGCCTCTTTCAATAGTTCTGCGACCGATTCGGCGGTCATGGCCTTGTAACTGTCCACCTCAAACCTCCAATCTCAATTCCATGCCCCAGGGGGCAGGTTTCCGGCCGTCAGCCGTCAGAACCCAGAGGGTCGGGAACTCCATCCGCTCCGGCACCGGGCCGATGCCGTCGGTCAGATAGATCACTGCTGCCGGGGGGGGCTGCATGGTTCTGGCGTAGTCGAAAACCGGCCGCAGATCGGTGAAGCCGCCCCCCTGATAGCACCGGACAGTGCCGGGATTGCCGCTGAAGGCCTCGATCTGCTGGATGCGGCTGTTGGCGTACAGCAGCGTGATGCGGGCATCCCTCCCGCCGGCGATCTGCAGCAGTTCGCCGGCAAAGGCTTCGCGCAGTTCAACGATATTGGTCGAATCGCTGACATCGATCCCCACCAGCAGGTTCAGGCGCCGACGTTTGCGGATTCCGGGCGTGTCGTGGCTGAAGCGGCGGTGCTCGCGCATCCAGGAACTGCGCCGGCCGGTGCGTCCGGCGGTGGCCACAAACTGCCGCAGGATCTGACGCCAGGGGATTGCCGGTGGCTTGAGCAGTGTTGCCACCAGCTCGCGGATCTCGGCCGGGGTTTCGCCGTCGCTGCCGCGCAGGCTGTCGCGGGTGATGGAGCGCA
Source organism: Deltaproteobacteria bacterium (assembly GCA_021850095.1). Classification (GTDB taxonomy): domain Bacteria; phylum Desulfobacterota; class Desulfuromonadia; order Geobacterales; family Pseudopelobacteraceae; genus JACRCG01. Next base: position 5,601 of record JAJZRX010000047.1, on the reverse strand, counting down.
GCGCTTCCTCGGCCAGTCGGAGCGAACTGCTGTCGGCCTCGCTCCAGATCTGATGATCGTCCAGGGTCGTGCCGACTGCTGTGCCGCTGCCGCCCCCGCTGGCTCCGCGCTGGTCCTGTTCGGCGTCGCCATAGCCGCTGCCGTCCAGGTTGCCGGTGTCAAAGGGGGGCACCAGGTGTGCATAATACTCTTCGGCCGCCAGTCCGGCTGGCTGGCCGTACTGCTCGGGCAGGGGCGCATCTTCAGGCAGGTCTTCGATCGTTTGATTGATGGCCAGGTCGCAGGCGATATCCCAGTCGTGCTGGTTACGTTCCTTGCGGCGCAGCATGTGCAGGTGCAGCAGGTGCTTGACCAGATGCTCCAGCAGCGCCCGCTGCTGGCCGTTCGTCAATAGCCCGAATTTGCGGCCATCCAGCACCAGGGTGGCAATGCCGTCGCGGATCGTTACGCCGGCCGCTTTGTTTTCCAGTACCCGCTCTTCGCGGCGCAGGTTGAGGATGAAATGGCCGTAAAAGGGTTTTTCGCGCAGCAGGCGGATGACGGCGTTTGTGAGCGCTGCGGCCGGCATCGCGGGTCAGCGCAGATCTTTGCTGATGGTCTGGATGGCATCGAAAACGACGGCGTCATACTTGTCCTGGGCGATCGCCAGGGCCACGGGCGGAATTTTAAGCAGGGTTTTGACAAAGCCGAAGCGCAGATCGCGCGGCAGCAGGGCGATGTAGGCCACCAGATTGGCCTCCTGCTCCGCTTCCAGCAGGGGGGAGGCCTGTAGCGTCGCGCTCAGGTCGTTGATCGTGGCGGCCTGGATGTCATCCCGCTGGGCGGCCGCCCGATCAGCCACCTGATCCCAGTTGTTCAGCACCTCGGCCGCGGTCAGGGGTCGTCCCTGGTGGTCGGCCAGCCAGCGCATGAACATGATGGCGGCCTCCTGGCCGACGATGCCGGCGTAGACCTCCATCTCCAGGTCGCCCGGAAAGCGGCAGTTCTTGCGGAGAATGCTGACCATCTCCCAGCCCCGCTCGGTCGGCTCGACCTGCAGATCCATGGGGGCGCCCTGGCGGGCCAGCATGCCGGAGTTGCCGGCCAGAAATCCGCGCACATCGCCGGCCAGTTCGCGCTGGGCGGCATAGCGTGCCCAGCAGCTGTAATCGGTCTCGACGAACAGCATCACCATCCGGTCGATCAGCGCCCGGTCCAGGGTGGCCACCTGGTAGGTGCCGTCGGGTGGATTGATGCTGACAACGACCTTGTGGCGCCGGGAAAGCTGGTGGGTGTGCAGCGAGCGCTGCATCCCCTCGGCCGGCGGCTCCACAAACTGGAAGATGGCCTGCAGGGTGTCTTCCTGTTGGGCCCGGTTCAGTTCGTCGCAATGGATCACGGTCGGCGGGGCATCGTCCGAGGGCCACCAGGAAGGGCGCGACCAGTGCATGACGCCCCCCTCGCGGAAGGGGATGCCCACCAGGTCGCCCACCTCCATCTGCCCCAGACGCAACGGTACATACCTGCGGTCCATATCCCGGCAGGCCTGGATGATGCCGGCACTTTTGCCGACCCCGCGATGCCCGACCACGCAGGGGGTCAGATCGGTTTTGGCGATGATCTCCTTGACGACGTTTTTCATCTGTTCAACGTTCACGATAGCCTTTCCCTTAACGGTAATGGAGCGGATCGGTCAGGCCGGCTTCGGCAAAGCCCTTCAGCCGCAGGCGGCACGAATCGCACTCGCCGCAGGACAGACCCTCCGGGTTCGGATCGTAGCAGGAGTGGGTCAGGCCGTAATCCACCCCCAGGGCCAGACCGGCCTTGATGATTTCGGCCTTGGTCATGGCGATCAGCGGGGTATGGATGGAGAAGCGGGAGGTGCCTTCCACCCCGGCCCGGGTGGCCAGATTGGCCATCTTCCGGTAGGCCTCGATATACTCCGGGCGGCAATCCGGGTAGCCGGAATAATCCAGCGCGTTGACGCCGATGTAGATGTCGGCCGCGCCCAGCACTTCGGCCCAGCCCAGGGCGAAGGAGAGGAAGATCGTGTTGCGGGCCGGGACGTAGGTCACCGGAATCTCGCTGCCGACTCCATCTTTGGGAACATCCATATCGGCCGTCAGGGCGCTGCCCCCCATCAGGCGCAGGTCAAAATCCACCACCAGATGCTCGACGGCTCCCAGGCGCGGTGCATTGGCCTTGGCGACCTGCAGCTCGAAGCTGTGGCGCTGGCCGTAGGAAAAACTGATGGCGTAGGGGCTGAAGCCATCCGCTATTGCCATGGCCATGCAGGTGCTGGAGTCAAGGCCGCCGCTGTACAGAACCACCGCTTTAGGTTGCATAATCATGTAAACTCCCTTGTGGAGCGTAGGCATCCTGCCTGCGTTTCGAGCGATTTTGTGCTCGAATGGCTGTTGTGCTTTCAAAGGTTCTGCAAGCGTAACCCGCTTGCAGGGCAGGCAAGATGCCTACCCTCCTGTGTGTGCTTACAACGTGAACTGGCCGACCAGGCGCCGGAGCTCTTCGGATTGGGAGGAAAGGTCGGCTGATGCCGAAGCCGTTTCCGCCGCACTCCGGGCGCTCAACTGTACAGCGCTGGTGATCTGCTGGATGTTGCCGGTGATCTCGCCGGTGGTGGCGGTCTGCTGCTCGGCCGCCGTGGCGATCTGGCTGATCTGCATGGTGACGTCGTTGATCTGCTGCAGGATCTGCTCCAGGGCCTGGCCGGAGCGGAGGGAACTCTGGTTACCTTTTTCAACCTCCAGAACCCCCTCGTCAATGGCGGATACCGCGCTTTGGGTTTCGCTCTGGATGGCTTTGATCATTTCACCGATTTCACGGGTCGCGCGGGTGGTGCGCTCGGCCAGGGCCCGGACCTCATCGGCCACCACCGCAAATCCGCGCCCCTGTTCACCGGCCCGGGCCGCTTCGATGGCGGCGTTCAGGGCCAGCAGATTGGTCTGGTCGGCGATGTCTTCAATCGTGCCGATGATCTGGCCGATCTGGTCCGAGCGCGCCCCCAGATCTTCGACGGTCTTGGCCGCGTCCTTGACCCGGCTCGCAATCCGCTCCATGCCGTCGGTGGTCTGGCGGACGACTTCGGCTCCCGTGCGGGCGGTGTCGCTGGCGCGATTTGAGCTTTCAGCCACGTTCAGACAGTTCTGGGCAATCGTATCGGATGTGGCGGCCATTTCCTGGCTGGCAACCGCCACCGTGTTGGCCTGGCTGGCCACATCCTCGGTTCCGGCCGCGATCTGGCTGGCGTTGCTCTGCAACTGCCGGGCGGCCGTTGAAACGTGTTCGGAGGTTCCTGCTATTTGAGAGATAATACTGCGCATGGTGCTCTGTAGGCTGTTGATGGAGCGGATGATGTTGCTGATTTCGTTGTTGCGTTTGGCGGAAATCGCCTGGGTCAGATCTCCTCCGGTTATTCCGGCCAGGTAGCCGGTGATGCGGTTGAGAGCGTCGTTGACCGACCAGAACAGCAATCCGCTGAAAAACATTCCCAGCAGAACGAAGAGTGTGGTGGAGCCGACAGCGACGGTGGTGGAAAAAGCGCGCCCGGCCACGACGGCGGCGATGATACAGAAGCTGTAGCAGAGGCAGAGCAAAAGAATCCGGGTGCGGATTTTGAGGTGCAGATAAAGATCCAGTAATAATTTCATGCTGTCCTTCCTTTGCGATTTAGTCGGGAACTCATTAGTACCATAAACGCACGCTGGATTCAATTAGTGTTGAACCGCAGATGATATTCCGGATTGCAATTTTAATCGTATCGAGTACAATGCAATCGTTTTTGAATACACACAGTCAGGAGTAGGTTGGATGAAACGCGTTATTACCGTAATTGCTGCCTTTGTGCTGGTGGCGTTGATAACTGTCTCCGCCCAGGCGGAAAGCAAGGGCGAGCAGCTCTTCGCCCAGAAGTGCGCCGCTTGCCATGTCGTCAACGGCAAAGGGGGCAAGCTCGGTCCCGAGCTGACCGGCATCGCCATCAGGATGGGGGGGAAAGATCTGCAGGAAAAACTGGAAAACCCGAAAAAGAGCAACCCCAAAAGCTTCATGCCGTCGTTCAAAACCCTGCCCAAGGCCGATATGGACGCGTTGCTTGACTACTTGAAGACCCTGAAATAGAGGGAACTATCCAATCCAGAGGCCTGCCGGACGGCAGGCCTTTTTCGTTGAGGCGCCATGCGACTGAAGGAAGAACAGATACGACGGTTGGCCGAAAAGGTGTATGACGATTTGTCGGCAGAGGGGCTGATCACGCCGCGTGGCGAGCGGAAAAAGGTGCTGGACGGTATCGCGGCCGCCATTTCCCGGAACTTTGCCGCCGAACAGACCCTGGAGCGTGATGCGGAGAAGCTGCTGGATGAAACCATGGCGGCCATGGGGCGGGGTGCAGCCGAGATCGACCGCCGCAGGATGCTGAAGATGATCAAGGACAAGCTGGCCAAGGATCGAAAAATAGTCCTGTGAGGAGATGTCATGTCGTTATCGGAAGACCGTATTTCAACCATTGCCCATCAGATCGTCAATGACATCTGGCGCAACGATCTGGCCGATCTGACTGACGACAGCCGCGCCCTGGGGCGGATCAAACGCTCGCTGGAGGCTTTCTTCGGCTCCGTGGACGAGATCGAAGCGGCGGTGCGTGACAAACTGCGCAACAAGGCTCCCGGCAGCCGCGACTATGAAACCCTCTACCAGAAGTTTTACCATGACGAGATGGTGCGGAGAAAGCTGTGAGAAGAGCTGCTTGTGCCCTGCTGGCCTTGGCTGCGCTGCTGCTGGCGGCCGGCTGCGCTGCCGGGCCAAAGACCAGAAATTACGGAGTGCTCGATCCTCAACAGGAAAGGGACGTGCTGTACGTCGTCCCCTTTGACGCCACCCTGGTGCCGCCCGATTTCGGCGAGCCGGTTTTCAACCAGTTTGTGGATCTTCTGAATGCCGGCCGCAAACAGACCCGGGTCGGTCGGTTTGTGATCCTGAAAGAAGAGTTGAAAGAGGTTGAGCCGGCCTGGCTGATCAAGCAGATCTATGTTTCGGGTGATATCTGGGGCTATGTGGAGAACTCGGGCTGCTGTTCCACCGATATGAAAGTCAAATCCCGCATTTATCTGTATGAGCCGGGCAAGAACAGTCCCACCTTCGAAGTCTTCGTGCCGGTGGAGAGTTTTTTCGAGCATGACCGCTCGACTTCGGCCGCCGCCCGGGCCCGCATGGGGGGCAGACTGGCCCGTGAGCTGGCGGATGCGGTCATCAAAAAACTGACCCCCTAGCCCACCGCCGTATTCTCTGTGTGAAGCTTTTGCAAAAGTCTTTCCATTCATGCTTCGATACCCCAGCACGAACGGAAAGACGTAGTTCAAAAGTACGTTCACCCTGATGTATAGAAGGGTGATAAGGACTTTTGCAAAAGGCTCTGTACTTGTAACCTGTTCCGGCCCTGGGCAAACCTGTCCGCGGCCTTTTTCACGAAAGGCGCCCCTATGTCGCACCGCTTACGATTCATCCTGATTTCACTGTCGGCTCTTTCCTGTCTTTCCCTGCCGCTGGCCTCTTCCCGTGCCGATGAGTTCTTATCCCGCGCCGCCGCCCTGCTGCGGGACAAGGTAA
>JAJZRX010000046.1 GCA_021850095.1 Deltaproteobacteria bacterium | reverse complement strand
ACGTTTGTGCAGTAATTACGGTATTTACTGTCGCCCGATTCTCAATAAAATACCTGATCAGCACCCCGCCCATGGCGTGGTGCTGATCAGGATAAAAATATGCAAAAAGGACGAATAAATGAAGAGAACATTCTTAGCTACGGTAGTCGTTCAATTGTATTTTACACTTACGGGTATGGCATGGGCAGCGGACAAGCCTGCAGAAAAAGCAGCAAGCATGGCCACCGCCGCTGGGATATCGGCTACGGTGTTATTTGCATTTGCCTCAGGTCTGGCATTTTATTTTTTGCCAGCGATCATTGGATTTTATCGAAAGAAAGACAACAAAATATCAATTCTGATGCTGAATCTGTTTTTAGGGTGGTCACTAATTGGGTGGGTTGTAGCAATTGTGTGGGCGACATCAAAGGACAAGATCACTGTGCAGACCATTTATGTCCAGCAGACGCCGCCGGCATCATCTATGGATTAAACCGTCTCCGGATGGATGGTGAAATTCTTCCGTGTAGCGATGCGATAAACTGAAAAATCCTTGCGGTCGAGAGTAACGATGCCTGAAATACCGCGCTCTTCCGCCAGGGCTACCAGAGTGGCATCAGCAAAATCCATGGGAGAGTCGGCGTACTTTGCCATCAGAGCGGCGCTGCGCTTGAGGAGTTGCGGAGAAAGCGGAATAAGCTCTGCGCCGCCAAGCATGATAAAATCCAGCGCTGGCTTCTGGTTGGCGAAGGCCGGTCCCAGAAGATACATGACTTCGGTCAGTACCGCTTCCGTGGTGAAAAGCCGTCCCTTGAATTCCTTCATGAACTCCAGGCAACGCTCATGATTCCGTTCGCTCCGGTCCAGGAAGGCCACAAAAGGGCCGGTGTCCAGGAGCATATCAATCATTTCGCTTGAACCTGTTTCGGAGATATTTCTGGTGCTCCTCGCCCAAGTCACTGACCCCGGACTCTACCGAACCGGCCAGATCGCTCACTTTTTGCCAGGCTGACGGTAACGATTTGTTTTCCTCTTCGGCAATGAATCTTTCCAGAGCCTGACGAACGATCTCCGATCGTTTCTTCTGAAAACGATGCGCAAGAGAAGCAAGCTGCTGTTCCAGAGCGTTATTTAACCGTATGGTCAATTGTCCCTGCATGATTCACATCCCTCCGGGATCAGATTGTGTAATGCAATACTATTTAAATTGCAGTGCAATGTCAAACGGTCTCTGTTTTGAAAATAGATGGTTGCGGAGTTCAAATAATTCAGTGTCTCGGCCAGTGTAGCCCTTGAGCTTCATCCGCTGTCCGGCAGAAATTTCTGATCCGGATATCAGATCGCTGTGCGATTTTGGTTACCTTGAACGGCTAAGTACTGCTATTGTGCCGAACTTTACGTCGAAACCATTCAGGGAGGAATCGAGTGCCGGATCAGATATTCAGAGGGATCGCAGGGATTTCGTCGTTGCTTGCAGTTGCTGTGCTTTTCTCGCGTGACCGCCGATTAATATCATGGCGACCGGTGCTGGCCGGAATCGGCTTCAATATGTTTTTTGCCGTACTGATCCTGCGTACTCCCGGTGGCCGGGAAGTTTTTGAAGCTATCAGCTCGGTTCTGCTAAAAATTCTGCAGTTCTCCGGAGAAGGCACCCGCTTTGTCTTCGGTCCGCTGGTTGACGGTTTTTCCCGTGTTCCCGGTTACAACTCTTCCTCCTTCGTATTCGTCCTGGGCGCTCTGGTTCCGATTATCTTCTTCGGGGCGCTGCTCAACATGCTTTATTATCTGGGAATAATGCCACGAATTGTGCGTGGCCTGGCCTGGGGGCTCAAGCGTTTGTTCGGTCTTGGCGGACCTGAAGCGACCGTGGCTGCCAGTAATATTTTTGTTGGCCAGGTTCAGGGTGCCATGACCGTTGCGCCCTATATCGCCCGGATGACGGAGGCCCAGCTGTTTCAGGTCATGGTGGTGGGAATGTCGACGGTGGGGGCGGGGATGCCGCTCGTGTACGCTGGCATGGGCGCCAGGATGGAGTATGTGCTGGCAGCTAATATCATGGCGGTGCCGGCGGCGGTGGTGTTTGCCAAAATCCTCCTGCCCGAAAGACATACCTTGCCAGCAGGAGAAACCCTGGAGCTCAAGGAATATCAGGCCGGAGTCAATCTGCTGGATGCTCTTGGTCGAGGCGCCATGGACGGTTGGAAGGTGGTGCTGGCGATTTCGGTCATGCTGCTGGCCTTTATTCCGATGGTACATCTTCTCAACTGGGCAATCGTATCGGCCAGCGGTAACGCCTCGGATCTTGAAACGATTCTGGGCTGGCTGTTCACCCCGCTGGCTTATGTTGTCGGAGTCTCAGCGTCGGATTCAGCCGCCTTTGCACGACTGCTGGGCACCAAAACAGCCTTTAACGAGGTTATCGCTTTTGGCGGGCTTACGGCGGCCGGTCTTTCGCCGAGAGGATTTATGCTGACCTGTTTTGCCTTGACCGGTTTTGCAAATTTCACGTCAATCGCCATACAGATCGGTGGCTTGGGTGAGCTGGCGCCCAGTCGTAAAGCGGATGTTGCCCGAATGGGACTGCGGTGTGTTTTGGCCGCCACACTGGCTAACCTGCTCAGCGCCTCCATTGCCGGAATGCTCTTTTGAGTGAGTGAAAGTTTACATGTCGCCAGGCTGGTCGTCATAAACAACAAAAACAACACATGGAAAATTTGGGTTAATGAGGCACTCTTCCTTGACTCAATTGAGGTGCCGGAAAGATTATTTCAGTGAAAGATGGGTTTCCGCTGCAGAACCAAAAATATAACAGGCTGATATGTATGGTTTATTATGCTACCATCCCGTTGGCATACCTGATGCTTCTATGAATATGTAAACTCAAACATTCGGGAGGAAATAAAAAATGAAAAGAGCAATTTCCACCATCGTTGCAGTCGGATTCGTTTCAAGTATGCTGGTTAGCACGGCCTATGCAGGCAATCGTCATCTTGAAATACTCAATCCGCTTTGGGTTCCGGCGGCAATCCTTTCAACGCTGGCCGCGGTAACAATTTCTTTTCCGCAACCGGTGGTCTATGAGCAGAAGGGCTACCCCGAGGCGCGTCAGACGGTCATCTATGAGCAGCCACGGTACTATCGTTACGATCGCCGTCCTGACTATGCTTATGAGGAATCCCGCCATTACCGGCAGGTTCGCTCCTATAACCGCGAGCGTGACTATCACAGGCCGTACTACCGCGAATACCGGTAGTTTTAAGTGCTTGTGAACTTCAACAAAACGCCCCGCCTCCTTTCGGAAGCGGGGCGTTAATGTTTGTATCAGGCGGAACCGTTTAGGCTACCACAAACACCAGATCCTCTTTATCGACCTTTTCGCCTTCCTTGAACTTCACATCGGCGATTTTGCCATCGGCCTTGGCCTTGATGTTGGTTTCCATCTTCATCGCCTCGGTTACCATCAGTACATCACCGGCCTTGATGCTGTCGCCCGGCTTGACGTTGACCTTGATAACCTTGCCAGGCATGGGGGCGCCGATGTGGCTGGAATTGCCCTTGTCGGCCTTCTCTCGGGCCTTTTGGTCGGTTTCGACCGAGTGGTCGCGAACCACGACCGAACGGTTGTTGCCGTTCAGCTCGAAGTAAACCGCCCGGGTGCCGTCTTTCTGCACTTTGCCGATGGCGTTGAGCTTGATGATCAGGGTTTTGCCCGGCTCGATATCCAGCGAGGTCTCCTGGCCCGGCTCCAGACCGTAGAAGAAGATCGGTGTGGGGATGACCGAGGTGTCCGAGTATTCCTGGCGATGGCGGTCGAAATCCGGGTAAACGTTGGGGTAGAGGATGGCCGACACCAGCGCCTTGTCGTCGATGCGGTGCCCCAGCTTTTCCTCCAGTTTGAGACGCTCCTCTTCAAAATCGACCGGCTCCAGCAGCTCACCGGGTCGGCAGGTGATTGGCTGGTCGCCCTTCAGAATGATCTTCTGCAGTTCCTGCGGCCAGCCTTGGTAGGGCTGCCCCAACATCCCCTTGAACATGCCGACCACCGACTCCGGGAAAGCCAGATCTTCCTTAGAGGTGAAGACATCCTCTGGCTCCAGGTTGTTTTTGACCAGGAACATGGCCATGTCGCCGACCACCTTGGAGGAGGGTGTTACCTTGACGATATCACCGAAGAGCATGTTGACCTTGTGGTACATCTCCTTGCACTCGTCCCAGCGCTCGATCAGCCCCAGGCCAGCCACCTGCGGTTTGTAGTTGGAGTACTGGCCGCCCGGGATCTCGTGGTGATACACCTCGGCCGTGCCGCTCTTCAGGCCGGATTCGAAGGGGGCGTAGTAATCGCGGACCGTCTCCCAGTAGTTGGCCAGTTTCTGCAGCCCAGCGGCATTGACCAGCGGGTCGCGCTCGCTCCCTTCCAGTGCGGACACCAGGGCGTTCAGGTTGGGCTGGGCGGTCAGGCCGGACAGGGATGACAGCGCCGCATCGACGATATCGACGCCGGCTTCGCTGGCTTTCAGCAGCATGGCGCTGCCGTTGCTGGAGGTGTCGTGGGTGTGGAGATGGATCGGGATGCCGACGTTCTCCTTGAGCGCCTTGACCAGCTTGTAGGCCGCCAGCGGTTTCAGCAGGCCGGCCATGTCCTTGATGGCCAGGATGTGAGCGCCCATCTGTTCCAGCTCCTTGGCCATGGTGATGTAGTATTCCAGGGGGTATTTATCCCGTTTGGGATCGTTGATGTCGCCGGTGTAGCAGATGGCGGCTTCGCAGATCTTGCCGCTCTTTCTGACCGCTTCCATGGCCACCTTCATGCCGGTGGTCCAGTTCAGTGAGTCGAAGACGCGGAAGATGTCGACACCGGAATTGGCGGCTTCCTCGACAAATTTTTCCACCACATTGTCCGGGTAGTTGGTGTAGCCAACCGCGTTGGAGCCGCGCAGCAGCATCTGGAACAGGATGTTGGGCACCTTTTCCGACAGCTTGTGCAGGCGCTGCCAGGGATCCTCTTTCAGAAATCTCATCGAAACGTCGAAGGTGGCTCCGCCCCAGCACTCCAGCGAGAACAGTTCGGCCCCCAGATAGGAGGTCGGCTCGGCGATCTTGAGGATGTCGTAGCTGCGGACGCGGGTGGCCAGGTTGGACTGGTGGGCGTCGCGCATGGTGGTGTCGGTGATCAGCAGTTTTTTCTGCTCCAGGATCCATTTGGAGAGCCCTTCGGCCCCCAGCTTCATGAAGAGATCCTTGCTGCCGGCCGGGCGCGCTTGGGTCGGATCGATTTCCGGCACCCGCGCTTCGATCAGGTCGGCCGATTTGAGCGGTTTGACGATGCCGGGCGAGCCGTTGACGATCACGTCTCCCAGGAAGCTGAGCACCTTGCTGGCGCGGTCTTTCTTTTCGCGGAAGTGCAGCAGCTCGGGGTGCTTGTCGATAAAGGAGGTGTCGCAGTTACCCTTGATGAAGACCGGGTGGGTGACGACGTTCTCCAGAAAGCCGATATTGGTTTTGACGCCGCGCACGCGGAATTCCTGCAGGGCGCGATTCATGATGTTGGCCGCAGCCTGGAAGGTCAGGCCCCAGGAGCTGACCTTGACCAGCAGTGAGTCATAATGCGGGGTGATCTGGGAGCCGGTGAAGGCGTTGCCGGCGTCCAGGCGCACGCCGCAGCCGGCCGCCGAACGGTAGGTGGTCAGGGTGCCGAAATCGGGGGCAAAGTTGTTGGCCGGATCTTCGGTGGTGATGCGGCACTGGATGGCGTAGCCGCGCATGTCGATGGCGCTCTGGCTGGGGATGTTGATCTCCGGGTCGGACAGTTTGTGGCCGCAGGCCACCAGAATCTGGTCCTGGACCAGATTGCGTCCGGTGATCATTTCGGTCACGGTATGCTCGACCTGGATGCGGGGGTTCATTTCGATGAAATAGTGGTTGCCCTCCTGGTCTACCAGAAATTCAACCGTTCCGGCGTTGCGGTACTTGACCTGTCCGGCGATCTTGAGCGCTGCCGTGCAGAGCTCTTCGCGCTGGGTCTGGGTCAGGCAGAGCGAGGGGGCGAATTCGACCACCTTCTGATGGCGGCGCTGAACCGAACAATCCCGATCGAAGAAATGCACCAGATTGCCGTAGTTGTCCCCCAGCACCTGGACCTCGATATGCTTGGGATTGATCAAATAACGCTCCAGGAACACGGCCGCGTTGCCGAAGGAAGCTTTGGCCTCGCTGCCGGCCGCCACCAGACCCTCCAGAAGCTCTTTCTTGTTGTGCGCCACCCGCATGCCGCGCCCGCCGCCGCCGGCGGCGGCCTTGATGATGATCGGATAACCATGCTCCTTGGCGAACTTGAGCGCTTCTTCTTCCTTGACGATCGGTTCTTCGGTGCCGGGCACCACGTTGACGCCGGCGGCGATGGCCGCCTTGCGGCCGGCCACCTTGTCCCCCAGGGCGCGCTGCATTTCAGCGGTCGGTCCAATAAAGGCGATGCCGTTGGCTTCGCACTTCTCGGCAAACTCGGCGTTTTCCGCCAGAAAGCCGTAGCCGGGATGGATGGCGTCCACATCGGCCCTGAGCGCCAGGGCGATGATTTCGTCGATGCCCAGGTAGGCGTCGATCGGCGCTTTGCCCTTGCCGATATGGTAGGCTTCGTCGGCCTTGTAGCGGTGCAGCGAAAGCTTGTCTTCCTCGGAGTAGATCGCCACCGTGCCGATGCCCAGTTCGGTGCAGGCGCGGAAGATGCGGATGGCGATTTCGCCGCGGTTGGCGGCCATGACTTTACGGAATTTGTGCTTCGGCATGAATTGTCCCCCAGAGTTGTAATTTTACCTTCAATGTAGTTTGAAATCCTGTTTACAGTTATACTAAAAATTTAGCAAAACTAAAATAATTCAGTTATTCTGAATAGTTAGCCGTTATAGTGCCGGCAATAAAACAGATTGGTTTGGTTTTGTCAATCACAATTTCATCTTGCCGCAATTGGTTGAATATGATAGGTACGAACGCTGCAAAATCAGAACTAATGAGGTGTTGTATGGACATCAGGAACGTGCCGTTAGCGGCAGAAAAAATGAAGGCCAAAATTGCCGACCAGTCGCAGCTTGGCTTTGGAAAGCATTTTACCGACCGCATGCTGGTGGCAGAGTGGAAAACCGGTCAGGGCTGGCACGATGCCCGCATTGAACCCTATGGTCCCTTTGTGCTTGATCCGTCCTGCTCGGTTTTTCATTATGCCCAGGAAATATTCGAGGGGCTCAAGGCCTACAAATGGGCGGACGGTCGGGTGGCTCTGTTCCGGCCGGAGATGAACGCCCGCCGCTTCAATCAGTCCGCCGACCGGCTCTGTATGCCGGATCTGCCGGAGGAGCTGTTTCTGGGCGGCATCAAAAAACTGGTGGCGCTGGAGCAGGACTGGATTCCGACTCTGCCGGGCACTTCGCTGTATATCCGTCCGGCCATGATCGCCGTGGAACCGGTTCTTGGTGTTCATCCCTCCAAACACTATTACTTTTTCGTAATCCTCTCGCCGGTGGGAGCCTATTACGCGGCTGGATTCAAACCGGTCGACATCCTGGTGGAGGATTATTATGTGCGCGCCGTTCCGGGCGGTACCGGCGAGGCCAAAACTGGCGGCAACTATGCCAGTTCGCTCAAAGCCGGTCTGGAAGCCGAGAAAAAAGGCTATGCCCAGGTGCTCTGGCTGGATGGCAGGGAACAGCGCTATATCGAGGAAGTCGGCGCGATGAATATGTTTTTCGCCTACGGCAAAAAGATCGTCACCGCCCAGCTGAACGGGTCGATCCTTTCCGGCGTGACCAGGGATTCGGTTCTCAAACTGGCGCCGACGCTGGGCTACGAGGTCGAAGAGCGCCGGATCGATGTGAACGAGCTGGTGGCCGATATCCGCGCCGGACGCGTGACCGAAGCCTTTGGCAGCGGCACCGCCGCAGTCATCACTCCGGTCGGCAAGCTCTGCTACAAGGACGAGGTGCTGCAGCTGAGCGGCGGCCAGGTCGGCGAAATCACACAGAAACTGTATGACACCCTGACCGGCATTCAGACCGGCAAGTTAAATGATCCGTTCGGCTGGATCCAGTTCGTAGAATAAATAGTATTGTTTCATTTCCATTCGCAGTCGGGATCTCCGAAATCGCCTGGTTTCGGAGATCCGTACGGTACGCCATGAAAATCAAGTATAAAAAGACATCGCAACGCCCCGCCCCCAACAAGCTCTGCAGTTCGTGCCGCCGCACCTGCAAGCAGGCGGCCAACGCCGTGGTCGCCAAATGTCCCCGCTATTATCCTTTTTCCCGCAAACAATCCAAACCCGAGTTCACCTGGAAGCAGATGGATCTGGGGTTGTAGTCCTGTCGGTTCCGGTCATTAATGCCGATGTCTGCAGCGGCTGCGGCCGTTGTGTGGCCGTCTGTCCCGTCAGGATTATTACTCTTGAGGCGGCCGGATACCGCAAAAAGGCCGTGATCCTGTTCGAAGAACGTTGCACCCGCTGCGACCGGTGCATTGAAAATTGCCCGCTGGGTGCTGTTCAGGGTTGAATCCGCCATTTATTGCTTGATCTCTGCTGAAATGCCGTGTTATAAATTCCCGCTATTCAATTCACACGCCCCTGGCAGATCCGGCGGTGTCCCTGGAGGCTGGCGGGGATTCGATGGGGGCGGAGGAAAAACCAAAGGAGAAGAGTATGTCAAGCATCAGCATGAAAGAACTGTTGGAAGCCGGTGTCCATTTCGGTCACCAGACCAAGCGTTGGAACCCCAAGATGAAGCCCTATATTTTCGGGGCCCGCAACGGGATCTACATCATCGACCTGCAGAAAACCGTCCGCTACTTCAAATCCGCTTACAGTTTCGTTAAAGACGCCGCCCAGGATGGCAATACCGTTCTTTTCGTCGGCACCAAAAAACAGGCTCAGGATTCGGTGGCTGAAGAGGCTGCCCGCTGCGGCATGCATTATGTCAACCAGCGCTGGCTGGGCGGCATGCTGACCAACTTTGCCACCGTCAAGCAGAGCATCGACCGCCTGAAAAAGATCGACGCCATGTTCGAGGACGGCACCATCGACGCTTACACCAAGAAGGAAGCCCTGCAGTTCGAGCGCGACCGTGAAAAACTGCAGAAGACTTTGGGCGGCATCAAGAGCATGAACAAGCTGCCGGGCGTCATGTTCGTCATCGATCCGAAAAACGAAGAAATTGCCGTTCAGGAAGCCAATAAGCTGGGTATCCCGGTTGTGGCCGTTGTCGATACCAACTGCGACCCTGATCCGATTGATTACGTCATTCCCGGCAACGACGACGCTATCCGCGCCATCCGTTTGCTTTCCGCCAAAATGGCCGACGCAGTCCTGGAAGGTCTCCAGTCCCGCAACGCGGCTCTGCAGACCGGCAGCGAAGGTTCCGACGAGTACGCACCGGACGAAGTTGCTGAAGAAGTGGCTGGCGAATAACTACAAATATTAAATTCCTGTTCAGGAGTGGGAGGATAGAGATGGCTGTAACAGCTGCACAAATCAGTGAATTGAGAAAATCGACCGGCGCCGGTATGCTGGATTGCAAGAAAGCGCTTGAGCAGACCGACGGAAATTTTGATCAGGCGGTTGACTTCCTGCGCACCAAGGGGCTGGCCGCCGCTTCCAAGAAATCCGGCCGGGCCGCGACCGAAGGCATGGTCGCCGCAGTCCTGTCGGAGGATGGAAAAAAGGGTGTTCTGCTGGAGATCAACAGCGAAACCGACTTTGTTGCCAAAAACGACAAGTTCCAGGCTTTTGTGAACGACGTGGCTCAGCATGTTCTGCAGGCTTCGCCGTCCACCGTCGAAGAGCTTTTTACCCAGGCCTACATCGGCGACAGCAGCAAGACGATCCAGACGTTGTTGAGCGAGGCGATTGCCGTTATCGGTGAGAATATGCAGATCCGTCGTTTCAGCACCTTCGAAGTGTCGGGCAATGGTGCCGTCGGCTTCTACATTCACGCCGGCGGCAAAATCGGCGTACTGGTCGAAGCCACCTGTGACAATGAAGCCGCCGCCCGGGACGAGCGTTTCGCCGCTTTCGTCAAGGACGTCGCCATGCACAGCGCCGCCGCATCGCCTTTGTATGTAAAGCGCGATCAGGTTGACGCGGATGTTCTGGAGCGTGAAAAAGAGATCTACCGCAGCAAGGCCCGTGAAACCGGCAAGCCTGAAAATATCATCGAAAAAATCATCGACGGACAGGTCAACAAGTTCTACGCCGACATCTGTCTGGTCGAGCAGCAGTTTGTCAAGGATACAGACAAAACCATCCAGCAGTATGCCGTTGAGACCGGCAAAGCGCTGGGTACGAACATCACCATCACCCGTTTCGCCAAGTTTGTTCTGGGCGAGGGGCTTGAAAAGAAAGAATCCGACTTTGCCGCCGAGGTGGCGGCAGCAGCCGGCCTTTAATAATTACTTGAGCCGGCCTGAATGGCCGGCTTTTTTTTTAAAATAATCTCCAGAAAGAGGTGTGCCATGAGCAGGCAGTCCTTCAAACGGGTACTTCTGAAGCTTTCCGGTGAATCTCTGGCCGGTGACCAGGGCTACGGTATCGACCCTCAGACCATCAACGCAATCGCCCGCGAGATCAAGGAGGTTGTCGATACGGGGGTTCAGTTGGCGCTCGTGATCGGCGGCGGCAATATCTTTCGTGGTCTGGCGGCTTCATCCAAGGGGATGGATCGCGCCAGCGCCGATTACATGGGGATGCTGGCCACGGTCATCAACTCGCTGGCCATGCAGGACGCCCTTGAAAAACAGGGTGTTTCAACCCGCGTCCAGTCTGCCATCGCGATGCAGGAGGTGGCCGAACCCTATATCCGCCGCCGTGCCATGCGCCATCTGGAAAAGGGGCGGGTTGTTATCTTCGGTGCCGGTACCGGCAACCCCTATTTTACGACCGATACTGCCGCCAGTCTGCGGGCGATGGAGATCAATGCCCAGGCCATTCTGAAGGGAACCAAGGTCGACGGCGTGTATACGGCCGATCCCAAGAAGGATCCCGATGCGGTCAAGCTGGATAGCCTGACCTACATCGACGTTCTCAAAAAAGGGCTGCAGGTCATGGACGCCACGGCGATATCACTCTGCATGGACAATAACCTTCCGATCATCGTTTTTGACCTGACGACGGAGGGCAATATCAAAAAGGTCATCAACGGTCAGGATATCGGTACCATCGTACAAGGAGCGTAGTCATGCCAAAAAATGTTCTCGCTGATATGAAGTCCCATATGGAAAAAACCCTGGGTGTTTTGAAAAACGAATTTCAGAAGATCCGTACCGGCCGGGCCAGCACCAGTATTCTTGATTCCGTCAAGGTCGATTATTACGGTAATCCGTCCTCCATCAGCCAGGTTGCCACACTGGCTGTACCGGAGCCGCGCACGATCACGATTTCCCCCTGGGAAGCCAAGATCATTCCGGCCATCGAAAAAGCCATCATGAACTCGAACATCGGCCTGACCCCTTCCAATGACGGCAAAACCATCCGCCTCAATCTGCCCCCCCTGACCGAGGAGCGTCGCCGTGATATCGTCAAGGATCTCAAGAAAAAGGCCGAAGACGACAAGGTCGCTCTGCGCAATATTCGTCGCGATGCGATCGACAAGCTGAAAAAGCTCGAAAAAGACAAGGCTGTCACCGAGGATGAACTGAAGAAACTTGAAAAAGAGGTTCAGGACATTACCAAGAGTTTTGAAGCCAAAATTGACGAAGCCGTGGCTCACAAGGAAAAAGAGGTTATGGAAGTTTGATGGAGCCGCTTGACCTGAACAGAATGCCGGTGCATCTGGCGGTTATCATGGACGGCAACGGGCGCTGGGCCCAGCAGCGCATGCTCAAACGGGTCGTCGGTCACCAGCGCGGCGCCGAAACGGTCAAGATGGTGGTTGAACAGGCTTCGCAGCTGGGCATCAAATACCTGACCCTGTTCGCCTTCTCTTCCGAGAACTGGTCCCGGCCGGCCCTGGAAGTGCGGGCGCTGATGGCGCTGCTCAAGAAGTACATCCGTCAGGAAACGGCCCGCATGATGCGCAAGAATATCCGCTATAACGTCATCGGCAATCGCAGCGATCTGCCGGACGATGTTAACGAAACCCTTGACAGCGCCATCAGCCAGACGGCCGGCAACACCGGCATGGTGCTGACTCTGGCGCTTTCCTACGGTGGACGGCAGGAGTTGAGCGCGGCTGCCGCCAGGGTGGCCCGGGATGTGCTGGCTGGCACGCTGTCGCCGGATGCGATCACCACCGAAGTGTTCGGCAGCTATCTGGATACCGGCGGGCTGCCCGACCCGGACTTTTTAATCCGCACCAGCGGCGAGATGCGCATCAGTAACTTTTTATTGTGGCAACTGGCTTATACCGAACTCTATTTCACCGAAACCAACTGGCCTGATTTTACGATTAACGAGCTGCACAAGGCGCTGGCCGACTTCCAGTCCCGCGAGCGCCGTTTCGGCAAAACCAGTGACCAGATCAGCAAAGGGGCGACGTATTAAACGCCTGATAACCGCACTGGTGCTGCTGCCGATTGTGATCCTGAGCATCGTCAAGGGGGGAGCTCTTCTGTTCGCTTGCCTGCTGGCGGTTTTTTCATGCATCGGCACGACCGAATTCTACCGAATGGCGCTGCCGGAGCGGAAACCGGAAGGCTATGTGGCCGCGCTGTCCGGTGCGGCCTTGCTGTTTACCCCCTTTGCCGACGGCGACCGGTTGGCTCTGGCACTGGTCGGGGTTCTCTTTCTGGCCTTTGCGCTGCTGTTCCTGTTCCGCATTCGGAATGTTGCCGATGCCGCCCGTGAAGTCGCCTGCTCCCTCCTAGCCTTTATCTACATACCCTTTCTGCTGATGCACCTGGTCATGCTGCGCCAAACCCCCTTTGGCGTGCAGTGGCTGCTGGTGATCATGCTGATTGTCATGACCAATGATTCGGCCGCCTATTACACCGGCAGCGCTTTTGGCAGGACGAAGTTGTATCCCCTGGTCAGTCCCAAAAAGAGCGTCGAGGGGGCGCTGGGAGGACTGCTTGGCAGTCTCTGCGGGACGCTTGCGGCCAAGTATGTTTTTTTCTCCCAGCTGACGTTTGCGGATGTGTTTGTCACCGCCCTGGTCATCGGCGCTCTCGGGCAGGCGGGGGATCTTTTCGAATCCCTGCTCAAGCGCAGCTTCGGCGTCAAGGATTCCGGTACGATCATTCCCGGCCACGGTGGTGTGCTCGATCGTCTGGACAGTATCCTCTTCGCCGCTCCGGTCACCTATTACTACGCCATTTATTTTTTCAAGGGATAGTTCATGAAGAATATATCGATTCTCGGCTCAACCGGTTCCATAGGCGTGAGTACGCTTGAAATTGTGGCGGCCCATCCCGATCGCTTCCGGGTTGTCGCCATGACGGCCGGCAGAAACCTGGAGCTGTTCGCCCGCCAGATCAGGATATTTGCCCCGCGCATTGCCGTCGTTGCCGCTGTCGCGGATGTTGCGCGCCTCAAGGAAATGTGCGCCGGTCTGGATGTCACAATTCTGGGTGGCGTTGAAGGGCTGATCGCGGCGGCAACCGCCGACGAGGCCGAAATGGTGGTCGCCGCGATTGTCGGGGCAGCCGGACTGGTACCCACGGCCGCCGCCATCCGTGCCCGAAAGGACATCGCCCTGGCCAACAAGGAGACCCTGGTCACGGCTGGTCACCTCTTCATGGATATGGTGGCGGAATACGGTGTGCGGCTGTATCCCGTCGACAGCGAGCATAGCGCCGTTTTTCAGTCGATCGAGGGGCACCGCAGCCGGGATATCGAGAAAATAATACTGACCGCTTCCGGCGGCCCGTTTCTGAACACTCCGGTTGATCAACTGAAACGGGTCACGGTCAGGGACGCCCTCAATCACCCCAACTGGAGCATGGGCAAAAAGATAACGATTGATTCGGCCACCATGATGAACAAAGGGCTGGAGGTGCTGGAAGCGCGCTGGCTGTTCGATACGGATGTGGAGAAGATCGACGTCAATATTCACCCCCAAAGCATCATCCACTCCATGGTGGAGTATATTGACGGCTGCGTTATCGCTCAACTCGGCACGCCCGACATGAAAGCTCCCATCGCTTATGCGCTTTCCTATCCCGAACGGGTTTCAACCGGCGTGAAACCTCTGGATTTGACCGCTCTTTCGGGCTTGACCTTTTTCAAACCGGATCTGGCGAAATTCCCCTGCCTGGGTCTGGCCTACCGGGCCATCAACGCCGGCGAAAGCATGCCGGCTGTCATGAATGCCGCCAATGAAATCGCCGTTGATGCGTTTCTGGAGGGTCGGATCGCTTTTGTGCAGATCGCCGAAACCATCGAGCGAACCATGGATGCTCACACGGCTCACGATCTGCGGTCTATCGACGAGGTCCTGAAGGCCGACCTCTGGAGCAGGGAAACTGCGCGTGAAATCTGCCGGGAAATGGTGTCTTGATATGATGATCGTTTATGCTGTCATAGTACTGGGTGTTCTGATCTTTGTGCATGAGCTGGGGCACTTTCTGCTGGCCAAGATGATGGGGGTCAGCGTGGAAAAATTTTCCCTCGGCTTCGGCCCCAAAATCATCGGTAAAAAGATCGGCGAAACCGAGTACCTTCTGTCAGCCTTCCCGCTGGGCGGCTATGTCAAGATGTTCGGTGAAGGGGGCTACATCGAGGGGGGCGAAGTCCACAATCCCGGCGGTGTCGACACCGCCCCCAGCGAAGAGCTCCCGATGGAGACGTTGCGTGAGCTGACCGAGGAGGAAAAGTCGCGCTCCTTCGCCCACAAGCCGGTTCTGGCCCGCATCGCCATCGTTATGGCCGGTCCCGTATTCAATCTGGTCTTTGCCTGGGTGATCTTCATCGTGCTCTGCATGATGGGGGTTCCGACCGTTACCGCCAAAATTGGCGAAGCCCTCAAGGACAAGCCGGCCGCCCGGGCCGGCGTTCTGAAGGGTGATGTGATAACCTCGATCAACAATGCGCCGATCGCCCGCTGGGATGAAATTGCCGAAGGGGTCGCCGCCAGCAAGGGTCAGCCCCTGGCCTTAAAAGTCAAACGTGACGGCCGGGAACTCTCCTTTTCGATCACACCCGAACCGCGGGTATCCAAAAACCTGTTCGGCGAACAGGTCAGCGGCTATGCCATCGGTGTTGCCTCGGCCGGCGAGGTGGTGACGGAATACTACAACCCCTTTCAGGCCGTCATCAAAGGTACCGAACAGACCTGGAAGGTGATCGATATCACCATCATGTCGCTGGTCAAGATGGTGCAGCGGGTCGTGCCGATGGACAGTGTCGGCGGTCCGATCATGATCGCCAAGATGGCCGGCGAGCAGGCCTCGGCCGGCGTTTCCAGTTTTCTGGCCTTCATGGCGCTGCTGTCGATCAACCTGGGGATACTGAACCTGCTGCCGGTGCCGGTGCTCGACGGCGGGCACCTGCTGTTTTATTTCATGGAGCTGATCTTCCGCCGTCCCATCCCGCAAAAGGTTCGCGAATATGCCCAGCAGATCGGCATGGTGCTGCTCCTGGGACTGATGGTGATGGCCTTCTACAACGATATCGTCAGGTACTTCGTCACCCGTCAGGGCTAGGCCGCAGACGGCGTCGCATACCGGTTTGATCTCCAATCGCCGCATCATTGACAGGGTTTCGTGCTTTGGCAGGGTGGGGCGATTTTTTTAAAAATTGTGCTCTTGCGGCCTGCTCCGACAGCAGTGAAAGGTGGAACAGCATGGAAACCCTGCAGGCGATCAAAACCAGACAGAGCGTCCGCCGCTATGCCGACCGGGAGGTGGAAGAGGAAAAACTGCTGGCCGTGCTGGATGCGGCCCGCCGGGCCCCCTCCTGGGCCAATCTGCAGTGCGTGCGTTTTGTGGTCGTGCGGGATGCGGCTGTCAGGCGCAGGATCAGCGAACTATCCTATGTGGATTCATTTTTTGCTGCCCGGGGCTATAAGAACAACCCTTCGCAGCTTGCGCTGGCCGAGGCGCCGCTGGTGATCGTGGCCTGTGCACTGCCCAACCAGTCCGGCGATATCCGCGGCCAGCATTACTACATGACCGATGTGGGGCTGGCGGCGCAGAACCTGATGCTGGCGGCCCACGATCTGGGATTGGGCAGCGTTTTCGTCAGTATCTTTGATGAAAAAGCGTTGGCCGACCTGTTGAGCATCCCGGCCTACATCAGCATAGTGGGCCTGTTTCCGCTGGGCTACCCGCTGCACACAAATAGCGGTGAAACACCCCGTAAAACAGTGGAAGAGACCGTCTTTTTCGATCGCTGGCCAGGATAACGCTTGAAATCAGAGAACCGCTGACTGCCCGTGCTGATGCCAGCATCAGGAGATTCCATGCCGACCCCCCTTACAATCAGTTACCTGTTGGCCACTGCCGCCGTTATTTTTGTTCTGCGCTTTCATCTGGTTCCGGCCGTTTTCGCGGGGCTGACCGTGTATGTCCTGACGCTGAAGCTTTCCCGCCACCTGCCGACAAACATGAACCGGGTCGCCCGCCAGGTCGCCCTGGGTGTGGTTGTGCTCTGCGTAATGACCTGTCTGACCGGCCTGGCTGCCGCCGTCTGGTCCTTTATCGGCAGCAGTCAGGGCATCGGGGCGCTGCTGACAACGGTTATGGACACCCTGGGAACCCTGCGGCGGACTTTGCCCCCTTCTGTGGCCGATGTGCTGCCGACCACCATCGAGGGGCTGCGCCAGCAGCTGGCCGAAATCCTGACCGAGCATGTCCAGAAAATATCCCTGGTGGGATTCGGCAGTCTGAAGCTGTTTGCCCATGTGCTGCTGGGCATGGTGGTGGGAGGTATGGCGGCGGTACACCATTTCAGGGAGCACCACCAGCTGCCGCCCCTGACGGCGGCCCTGCGCTCCCGGCTGCGGGTGCTGGTGACCGCATTCGACAAGGTCGTTCTGGCCCAGGTTAAAATTTCCGCCCTCAACACCGTCTTTACCGCCCTGTACCTGCTGGCGGTCCTGCCGCTCTTCGGTATCCACCTGCCGATGGCGACTCTCCTGGTGCTGCTTACCTTTGCGGTCGGGATGCTGCCGGTGGTGGGCAATCTGGTTTCCAACACCTTCATTGTCGTCATCAGTCTGGGCGTGTCGCCGGGGGTAGGGATCGCCTCGCTGCTGTTTCTGGTGCTGATCCACAAGGCTGAATATTTCATGAACGCCCGGATCGTCGGCAATGAAGTCCAGGCCACCGCCTGGGAACTGTTGAGCGCCATGCTGATTCTGGAGTCGGCCTTCGGCATCGCCGGTCTGGTGGCCGCCCCGGTCGTGTACGCCTGGCTGAAGGCCGAGGTCAAGGAACGGGGCGTTATTTAAGGTGCACACTACCATGACGGGAGACATCTGCATGACAGCACGGCAAACCGGCGTAACCACAGGCTCGGCTTCCGACCAGGCTTCGACCTTTAAAATTCTTGCAATCGACAGCTCCACATCCATGATCTCCCTGGCGCTGACCGTTGACCAAAGCGTTGTCGCCGAAGCGAGTTTTTGTGCCGACCGGACGCTCTCATCCCGCCTGGTTCCGGAGATAGAACGGCTGGTGGCGCTGGCCGGGTTTGCGATTACCGATCTGGACCTGTTCACCGCCTCCATCGGCCCGGGCTCCTTTACCGGCGTCCGGGGCGGCGTGGCGACGATCCAGGGGCTGGCGCTGGCCTGCGGCAAGCCCTGCTGCGGCTTTTCATCCCTGGCACTTTTGGCGATGAATTTCTCACTGTCTCCCTATCCGGTCTGCCCGCTGTTGGATGCCCGCAAAAGTGAAGTCTACGCCGGGCTGTATGACTGCTCCGGCCCGCTGCCGGTCCCGCTCCTGAAAGAGTGCGTCCTGCCGCCGGCCGGTCTGCCGGAGCTGATCCGCTCCAGAACCGATCAGCCGGTTATCTTTGCCGGGGATGGCGCTCTGCGTTATCGCGATGTGATCGAGAACCACCTTGGCGAACAGGCCCGGTTGGCGCCCTTTCAATTCCATACTTCACGGGCCGCCCATGGCGCCCTGCTGGCGCTGGATGCCTGCAGACGAGGACAACTGGTAGCCCCGGAGCTGTTGTTACCGGTCTATCTGCGGGCTTCGGATGCAGAGATCAACAGAATCGCAAAAATGTCAGTCGGACAGCCATAGGTTTAGTAAAAGTAAATATTTTAACTTGCAATAAAAACCGCTTGTGTACGTCTTTTTTCCTGTTATACTCCCCAAAATTTCATCCGATGGAGCGT
Organism: Deltaproteobacteria bacterium; assembly: GCA_021850095.1. Lineage (GTDB taxonomy): Bacteria > Desulfobacterota > Desulfuromonadia > Geobacterales > Pseudopelobacteraceae > JACRCG01. The sequence goes on along the minus strand of JAJZRX010000046.1, from coordinate 8,100 downwards.
ACACCATGAACATTCATGAGTATCAGGCCAAGGAAATTCTGAGCAGTTACGGCATCCCGATTCCCCGTGGAAGGGTGGCGCTGACCTCCGACCAGGTTGAGCGGGCCGCCAAAATGATGGGAGGGCGTTGCGTGGTCAAGGCCCAGATCTATGCCGGCGGACGCGGCAAAGCGGGCGGGGTCCGTCTGGTGCATTACCCGGAGCAGGCCATGGAATACGGCAAGGAGCTGTTCGGGCGTACGCTGGTCACCAATCAGACCGGCCCGGAAGGCTTGAAAGTTCGCCGTATCCTGGTGGAAGAGGCGGTCGAGATCGCCCGCGAATTCTACCTTTCGATCACCCTGGATCGCGAAAGCTCGCGCTATATCCTGATCGCCTCGGCCGAAGGGGGCATGGATATCGAAGAGGTGGCCAACAAGAGTCCCGAAAAAATCCATACGCTCCAGATTGACCCCTTCACCGGCCTGCGACCTTATCAGGCCCGCAAGATCGCCCTGTCGTTGGGACTTTCCGGTTCGGTCTGCGAGGACTGCGTCGAACTGCTGATGAACCTGTACCGCGCCTGCCAGGAAAAGGACTGCGCCCTGGTGGAGATCAACCCGCTGGTGGTTACCAAGGCCGGCTGGCTGATGGCCATGGACGCCAAGATCACCTTCGACGACAATGCCGTCTACCGTCACCGCGAATACCCGGATATGATGGATTACTCCCAGCTTGACCCGCTGGAGATCACCGCCGGCAAATATGATCTGGCCTATATCAAGCTGACCGGATCGATCGGCTGCCTGGTGAACGGCGCCGGTCTGGCCATGGCGACCCTGGATGTTCTCAAGGAGTGCGGCGGCGAGCCGGCCAACTTCCTGGATGTGGGGGGCGGAGCCACCCGTGAGAAGGTGGCCGAAGCTTTCCGGATCATCCTCCAGGATCACGACGTCAAAGGCGTTTTTGTCAATATCTTCGGCGGCATCATGCGCTGCGACGTTATCGCCCACGGCATCATCGAGGCGGCCGAAGAGTTCCACTGCACGCTACCGATCGTCGTCCGCATGGACGGCAGCAAGGTGGAAGAGGGCAAACGGCTGCTGCGTGAATCAGGGCTGAATGTTGAAGTCGGCGATAACCTGGGTGACGCGGCGGCGCGGATCGTGAAAATGCTGGGGTAGGGCGTGCACGTGTGTGATCCTTGTGTTCGACCATCATGGGCAAATACAAGATTTGCCCCTACAGAAATCAGACAAAATGGAGACAGCATTTATGTCAATACTGCTCAATAAAAACTCGAAAATTCTCGTGCAGGGCATTACCGGACGAAGCGGACTGTTCCATACCCAGCAGTGTCGTGAATACGGCGCCAACATCGTTGCCGGTGTGACACCCGGCAAAGGGGGCATCCACATCGAAGGCATCCCGGTTTTCAACACCGTGGCCGAAGCGGTCAAGTATACCCAGGCCAATGTCTCGATGATCTTCGTGCCGCCTCCCGGCGCGGCCGATGCGATCCTGGAGGCCGCCGACGCCGGTATCGAGCTGGCGGTCTGCATCACCGAAGGAATTCCGGTGCGCGATATGGTGCCGGTCAAAGCCATCATTCAGGGAAGCAAGACCCGGTTGGTCGGCCCCAACTGTCCGGGTGTGATCACTCCTGGTGAGTGCAAGGTCGGCATCATGCCGGGCCACATCCATAAAAAAGGCAAAATCGGGGTCGTCTCGCGCAGCGGCACCTTGACCTATGAAGCGGTCAAGCAGCTGACCGACGTGGGACTGGGGCAGTCAACCTGCGTCGGCATAGGCGGCGATCCGATCATCGGCATGAACTTCATCGATGTTCTGACCCTCTTCAACCAGGATCCGGACACCGAAGGGGTTTTCATGATCGGCGAGATCGGCGGCGGTGCCGAAGAAGCGGCAGCCGAATGGATCAAGGCCAACATGAAAAAACCGGTGGCGGCTTTTATCGCCGGTGTCACCGCCCCTCCCGGCAAGCGTATGGGGCACGCTGGAGCGATCATCACCGGCGGCAAGGGCAAGGCCGAGGATAAAATCCGCACCCTGCAGGAGTGCGGCGTGGTGGTCTCGACCAGTCCGACCAAGATGGGCGAAGCCATGCTGGAGGCGATGGCGGCCGCCGGTAAGAAGGTCGAGCGGGCGGCTGCCAAACCGGCCGGTCGAAAAGCTAAAAAGTAGCTTTTCAGACAGCGCAATTAAAAATCCCCGTTTCCTGACAGGAACGGGGATTTTTTTATGTTTCGCAAGGGTGCGCGCTGCCATCAAGCACAGGAAAACGTACTTCCTGATTACCCCTGCCTGACTTTGGGGATAAAGATTTCATTCGGGTCGAGAACATCGTGGATGATCCGCAGATCCTCCCGGGTGGGAAGTTCGGTTTCACCCTTGACTCGGCTGATATCCAGATCAAATTGGCACATCCCGCGGATCTCTTCCGGGGTTTTGCCGGGGTGACAGGTGTCCAGGTACATCAGGCCGCTATCACTGTCAAAGCGGAATACGCCGGCGGTACTGATCACGGCGGATGGGCCGCCATGGTAGGCGGCTCCGTATAATTCGCGCCGGTGGACAAACTCTCCCCCCGGCCATTTTTTAACCCGCCAGCCGGGGCTGGTGATGTAACTGACGTTTTCCACAAAGCGGCGTTGTTCGTGAACCATGATGAAAACGGTCCGTTTGGCGAAGGAGTTGATATCAGGGTTGCCGCCGCTGCCAGTCAGGCGCAGCTCCGGCTCCAGATAATCGCCGATGCAGGTGGTGTTGACGTTGCCGTACTGATCCACCTCGGCCCCTCCCAGATACCCCAGATCAACATAGCCGCGCTGGGCGATGCTGAAGGCGTCGTTCAGGCCGGATGAGCGGGAGGCGCCCATCTCGCAGCGGGCATCGCCGACCGAGGTCGGGATTTCAGGCGGGCGGCCGTCCAGGGTGCCGGCCTCGAAGATCAGCTTCAGGTTGGGGGCGTGGGTTTTCTGGGCCAGCATGATTGCCACCATCGGCAGGCCGGTGCCGGCAAAAACGATCTCATTGTCAGCCACTTCGCGCGAGGCGGCGCAGCAGAGCAGGTCGGCCAGGCCGAATTCTTCCGGTTTCGCGTACACAGTCATGTCACTTACCTCCCTTTGAAATGCGGGGGCTGTAATTCAGGGCCGTGTTGGCTTTCAGGCCCAGCATTCGCGGCCAGCCCAGTTTTTCGAGATAGCTGATGTGATCCTGGCCGTAAATCCACTCGTTGGCAAAGTCGTCAAAACCTTCCTGGGTGCGGGTGCGGCTGTAAAAGTCCTTCAGAAAGGCGCCGTCCACGTCATAGCGGCCGAACATGCCGGTCGGATGGGCGCCAAAGGGGCACTCCAGGATGTGATTGACTTCGAAGCTGGCAATCGTGTTCTGGTCGGCGTTGCGCCGCAGGTACTCTTCCGGCACGATCTCTTCGGCCATCACGATCGTGATGGCGGCCGCCCGGGCCACCTCCGGGTCGGAGTAATACTGGCCGTTGACCCGCACGGTCCCCTCTTCGCCGACCTGCTGGACACAAAGCACGGCGATGTCGACCCTGGCGGCCGGGATCAGCACCTGGGAGCCGGCCCCGAAGAAGGGGTCTTCGGTGAATTGATACTTGTGGGCGGCGATCCGTTTTCCGTCCCGCAGACCGGCCCGGCCGAGCATGTCGTATTCGGGATTGTGGATATCGCTACCCAGCGAGGTCTGGGTCACCGCATAGGGAGCGCCCTGGGCGGCGGCCGCAAAGCGGAACATCATCTCGGCGTGACTGTAATCCTCGACGATGATCTCCTTGTTGGCCACTTTGCGCGACAGATTGGCGCCGTACTTGCCGTACAGTTCGTGGCCAACCCAGCATGACTCCCAGATGTCAACGCAGCCGGCCCCCACCAGGAATTCGGTTTGGGAACCGCCGTTGACCTCGATCAGGTGCAGCCCCTTGCGGCGCTGGCGGATCAGTTCGAAGATGATCGCCATCGGCCGGCGCCAGATCGTGAAACCAGAAAAGGTGAGGCTGGAGCCATCCTTGATGATCTCGGCGGCTTGCTGCAGCGTGATGCGCTTGTTGGTACTCATGCGACCTCCTTGTCAGCTGGAGTTTCTCAATATTTCACGCGATATGATCAAACGCTGGATTTCGTTGGTCCCTTCGTAGATCGAGGTAATCCGTGCATCCCTGGCGTAGCGCTCGACCGGGAAATCGCGGGTGTAACCGTAGCCACCCAGCATCTGAAGGGCCTTGTAGCAGGATTTGTTGGCCGCCTCGGTGGCGTACATCTTGGCCATGGAGGCTTCCTTGGCGAAACTCTTACCCGATTCCTTGCGGTAGGCGGCGTTCATCAGCAGCAGGCGGGCCGCCTCCAGCTCGGTGTAGCCGTCGGCGATCATCCACTGGATGGCCTGGAAATTGCTGACTTTCTGTTCGAACTGGCTCCGTTCGGTGACATAGCGGGTGGCGTAATCCATGGCTGCCAGCCCGACCCCCAGTCCCAGCGAGCCGATCCCGATCCGCCCGCCGGCCAGCTCCCCGGCCGCGATCCGGAATCCGTCGTTCAGTTTGCCCATCAGGGCCGATTTGGGAATCCGGCAATCGGCGAAAATCAGCTCGCAGGTGGCCGAAGCATGCTGCCCCATCTTTTTCTCTTCCTTGCCGACGATCAGGCCGGGTGTGCCGGCCTCCACCAGGAAACAGCTGATCCCCTTGCCCTTGGGCGCATCCTTGTCGGTCACGGCCCAGACCACGAAGACCCCGGCATAGGGGGCGCTGGTGATGAAAATCTTGGAACCGTTCAGCACCCAGCTGTCGCCGTCATCCACAGCTTGGCTGCACATGCCGGCCGGATCGGATCCGGCGCAGGTTTCGGTCAGGGCGAAGCCGGCCGCCGGATACTCGCCGGAACATATTTTGGGGATATAGGCTCTGCGCTGTTCTTCCGAGCCGACCGCCTGGATCACCTCGGCCGCCATGTTGTTGACCGAGACCGTGACGGCGGTGGAGGCGCAGGCCCGGGCGATTTCAGTCATGGCGACACTGAAGGCCACCACGCCGGCCTCCGAGCCGCTGTAGTCGCCCTTGACGTTCAGCCCCATGAAGCCCAGTTCGGCCAGTTTCTTCAGATTTGCCAGCAGCGGCCCTCGGTCGTCACTCTGGTCAAGTGCTGCCGCAACCGGCTCCAACTCGGCCTTGGCGAAATCCCGGGCCGTATCCTGGATCAGCTTCTGCTCTTCGGTCAGGTCAAGAAACATGTGCGCCTCCTCAACAGAGTTATATTCAGTCATTTTGCAGGCACAAAAAAGGTGAAGCTCAATAATATTAATTTGGTGCAATAAACGTGATTGTTATGGTTTGCTTTTCTCCGTGTCTCTGTGACTCTGTGGTGAATGTTTTACAGGACAGTTCGGCAGGCCGGTCATGCCAGCTTGGCCGTCAGGGCCGGCACGAACTGCATCACATCCGCCACGATCAGCACGTCGGCCACCTCGCCGATCGGTGCATCCTTGTCCTTGTTGATCGCCACGATGAAGTCGGATTTTTTCATGCCGGCCAGATGCTGGATCGCGCCGCTGATGCCGCAGGCCACGTACAGCTTGGGCGATACGGTCTGGCCGGTGGTCCCGACCTGGTGGCTGTGACTGACCCATTCGGCATCCACCACCGGGCGGCTGGCCCCCAGTTCGCCTCCCAGCGTCTTGGCCAGGGCGGCGATGATCGGGATGTTGTCCTTCTTGCCGACCCCGCGCCCGGCCGAAACGATCACTTCGGCCTTGCCCAGATCCACATCCTTCTTCTCGGCCGGTTCGTAGCCGATGAACTCAAGCGTTGTTGCCCCCTCGGCCGCCAACCGCTGCAGCTGAGGAGTGCCGCCCGGCTGCAGAGCCGGAAAAGCGCCGGCCTGGATCGTCAGCACCGCTTTGTTGTTATTTTGCTTGACGGTGCGGCGCATCTTGGCGTTGCAGCAGCCGACTTCAAAACCGCCCGATACGATGGCGGTCACCTCGGATATTTGGGCCGTTTTGAGAGCGGCCGCCACCCGGGGCGCCAGATCCCAGCCGTAGGAGGAGTGGACGAAGATGATGTAGTCCGGGTTTTCCTTCTGCACCGCCTCCAGCACCAGTTTTTTATGCAGATCCGGGTTGTATTCCCCGCAGACAGCAGCATCGGCCAGGTAGAGCGTGCCGCCGAAAGCCGGCAATTGGGCTTCGTTACCCACCAGCAGCAGCGCGCTCTCGGCGCCCAGCTGGGCGGCAAATCCGAACAGTTCATAAGTCGAGTCCAGCAGCTTTCCTTCGCGGTATTCACCGATCAATAGTGCTTTCATAAATTGTCTCCTATCTCAATACCGCCGTTTTTTCCTTCAGTATCCCGATCAACTGATCCACCAGGCTTCCCACTTCGCCTTCCAGAACGATCCCGCCCCCTTTTTTTGCCGGAGGATGGAAGCTGGCCGTGGTTGTCAGCGGCTCTTCCCTGAGCAGTTCGGCCGCCGCGATGGCAACGATCTCCTTCTTCTTGGCCTTCATGATGTTGGGCAGGGTAGGGTAGCGCGGAACATTCAGCCCCAGCTGGCAGGTCACCAGGGCGGGGGTCTTCAATTTGACAACCCCCTTGACGCCCCCTTCCAGCTCGCGTTTGGTGGTGATGGTGCCGTTATCGTACTCAAAACCGACAATCGTAGTCGTGCAGGCCAGGCCGAGCTGTTCGGCAACTGTCACGCCGACCTGGGCCGAACCGCGGTCCTGGGACTGCATGCCGGTAAAGATCAGATCAAAAGCTCTATCTTTGGCAAAGGCGGCAATCATCGAGGCGATCTGCCAGGGGTCTTTGAGCGCAGCGGCCGGGTCCTGGATATGGACAGCGTTGTCGCAGCCCATCGCCAGCGCCTTTTTGACCGCTTCGACAACCCGGTCGGGACCGATCGAAAGCACGGTCAGCTCGGCGCCCTCGCCCAGCTTCTCGCGCAGCTGGACCGCCTGTTCCACTGCAAATTCATCATATTCGTTCATGCGCCAGGCCAGGTCGCTTTCGCTGTACCAGGTGCCGGCAGCGTCAGGTTTGAAGCGGGATTCCATGTCAGGAACCTGTTTGATGCAGACCAGTAGTTTCATAGTGCCTCCGATTTGTCTTCGTTCTTCTGTAGGGGCGATCCTTGTGATCGCCCTGGATCTTTGGAATCACCCTATCCTGGTAATCGCCCTGGAAATGGGCGAATACAAGATTCGCCCCTACGATGTAATCCTCTCCGCCACGATCTCGGCCAGGTCTCTGACCCGCAGTTCCTCTTCGCAGCCGCCGGTCTTGATGCCGTCTTCAAACATGGTCAAACAGAAGGGGCAGTTGGAGACCAGCAGCGGCGCGCCGGTTTCCTGGGCCATTTTGACCCGGGCGATGTTGATCCTGCCCCCCAGCTTCTCTTCGGCCAGAATCCGTCCGCCGCCGGCGCTGCAGCAGAAGCTGTCGTAGCCGCTTTTGTCCATTTCGGTGATGGCGCCGCCGGCGGCGGTCAGGATGCTGCGCGGCTGGTCGATGATGTCCATGTAGCGTCCCAGGTAGCAGGAGTCGTGGTAGGTGACCCGGAACGGTTCCGGATCCGGTTTCAACCGCAGCCGCCCGTCCGTGATCAACGCGCTGATGTAGGTACTGTAATGCTCGACCGGAATATCCAGGCCCAGATCCCGATAGTCGCGCCCCAGTGTGTTCAGGCAGTGCGGGCAGGTGGTTACTATTTTTTTGACGTTGTAGTTTTTGATGGTCTCAATATTCTCCTGGGCCAGCGTCTGGTACAGATACTCGTTGCCCAGTTTGCGGACCGGCTCGCCGCAGCATTTTTCCTCTTTGCCGAGGATGCCGACCTTGATGCCGGCCGCGTTGCAGATCGTAATGAAGCTGCGGGCAATCTGGCGGTTGCGGTTGTCAAAAGAGGCGTAGCAGCCGACGAAATAGAGGATGTCCACTTCGGCGCCACTCTCCATCAGGGTCACATCCAGCCCGTCGGCCCAATCGCCCCGGGCTGCATAGGCCAGACCGAAGGGGTTGCCGTTGACTTCCAGGTTGTTTACGGCGCTGCGCACTTCGTCACCCGGGAAAGCCCCAGA
>JAJZRX010000045.1 GCA_021850095.1 Deltaproteobacteria bacterium | reverse complement strand
AAAGAAACAGACAGCCGGGTATCCCGAGAGGGAGATTACTTTGGAGGGCTTGAGCCGTATGACGGGAAACTGTCACGTACGGTTCTGAGGGGGGAAAGGGGCCGAGAGGCCCCTGACCTACCCGGTGCGAGAAGCGGAGATTAACATAGTGGTTATGAGTCCAAGTCCTTTTATAAAACTAGTTGCGTGGATTGTTGCTTTTCCGCTTGCCGGAATCCTCATTGCGGTCACAGTCCTCATGTTTCGCGGTATTGGCGGGAAACAGCACGTTCAGGATGATGTGATCTTCCTGTCAAATAGGGTGTCGCGCTGGTTGGGCGTCCTACACCTCGCGCTGGTCAAAGAGGTAGGCTTTGTTCCCGGCTTTCTTCACGTTTCCGATGGCGTCAAGTCGATCAGAGTTCCATATTCTGAGATAGAAAAATGTTGGTCGAGACGGGAGATCAGCAGAGGTTTGCCGAGTTACCTTGTGTATGTCTCTTTCAAGACGCGGACGAGGTTTGGGATGAAGGTCGCCTTTCGGCCATATAAGTACGACCTGCCAGAAACAGGAGAGGAACATGCCGTGGTATCGGAACTGAAGGAAGTAATCCGAAGGGGAATGAATCTGTCATCGTGAAACCCGAAAGATGGATGAGCCATGCGGTGGAGCTGCGTATTGAAGAGTTGGTATGTTTACCGGACAAAGGAATTACCAACACGCGGTCAGAACACGACTCCCTACGGTCGCGGTTTAAGCTACTACCGGTTGTCAAGACAGCAAATTGAAGAATTTAAGTTTGGTTCAGCTCAGTTTTCCGCCTGCTTTTCAGGTCTGTTTGTTCAAGAACGCCTTTGAAGTAAACCTCAGCCGGGGTCAGATAACCGAGTGACTGATGTTGCCTTTCGTTGTTGTAATAATCAAAGTAGCGCTTGATTCCGTTTCTGGCCTGTTGCACCGACTCATAGTCATGGAGGTAGATTTCCTCGTATTTGACTGAGCGCCAGAGTCGTTCGACAAAGATATTATCAAGTGCTCTGCCTTTGCCGTTCATGCTGATCCGCACGCCTGATAGATGAAGAATCTCGGTGTGCCGTGGGCTCGTAAATTGAGAGCCCTGATCGCTGTTGAAGATCTCCGGCGTGCCTCTCACAAGAGCCCGTTTGAGTGCCTCAATGCAGAAATCAGCTTCCAGAGTTATGCTGATGTCGAAAGACAGGACATAGCGGCTGTACCAGTCAACAACAGCCACCAGATAGACAAATCCGGTCTTGAGCCTGACGTAGGTTATGTCGGCACTCCAGACCTGATTGACCCGTTCAATAGCTACCCCACGCAGCAGGTAGGGATAAAATTTGTGGCCGGGAGCTGGCTGGCTCAGGTTGGGGCCGGGAAAAATTGCCATTAGCCCCATAAGCCGTAGCAAACGCCGTACCCGACGATGGCCCACGTGGCGGTACCCCCGACGTCGTAGCCAGTTTGTCAGCTTGATGACTCCCAAGAAGGGGTGCCGGGTGTATTCCTCGTCGAGCAGTCTCATCAAGACCAGATTCTCTGCTGATACCGGAACAGGTTTATAGTAAAGACTGGAACGGCTTACACCAAGGAGCCGACACTGCCGGGCAACGCTGATCTTCGGGTGATGCCAGTCGATAAGTTCACGCTTCCGGGAAGCACTACAGGCCAGATTTTTTTTTGAGCCAGTCAAGTTCAACCTTGAGCTGGCCAATCTGACGGAAGAGTTCTTCCTTCAGCTTTTCCTCGGATTTGGAAGCATTGACTTTCTTGCTGTCAAAGACCGCGACTAACTGATCCTGGGCTTGTCGCTTCCATGCCGTGATCTGGTTGGGATGCACGCTGTACTGCGAGGCCAACTCATTGACCGTCTTGTCACCCCGCAGGGCAGCCAAGGCAACCTTAGCTTTGAATTCCGGACTTCGTTTCGTTCTCATACTTGCAATCATAATTGCCTCCGCAATCATGAGCAAACCAAACTTAACTACCTGTCCGAAAAACCGGGAGTATTATAGTTCAACCGCAGCACCGTTGAACCATAAATGAAGAGTATCAACTCAGGAGAACAAATGTCGAGCTTTGACGATTACAAAGTTCTACGCAACAAAGTCAGAAAATTTCAAACATTATCTATAGTCTTGCCATGCATTGAGAAACTGCATGAGATCAGTAAAAAAGCTGTTCATGAAAACGGGGGGTATACCCCCTGGAATCTGCTGTACTTAATAAAAATAGCATTTCTTGAAGGGGGTAGAAACGGCAACAAAGTTGCTATGATAGGTGACATTAACACCGCACTGAATCACATTATCGAACTCGGCAACGAGACACGTTTTTTGAACGGTGAGAAAGGCGGCCTCAGAAAGTTCATGAGGACGTTGGCCTTCCAGCAGTTTTGGTTTCAGCGAGGAATTAGATCGAGCGACATGGCAAGACAACTCATTATTTTTGATGGTAGTACCGCCGCCGATCTAAATGAAATGTTTCTTGCCATCACAGGCCTTCAAATAAGAACTTTTCTTCAAATGCTTGTAGCAGCATGGTCAGGGTTTATCGACGGTAGTGGTAGAACCCAAATTTCAAAAGAGTGGTTTGCGCCCTTAGGCTGTAGCGAAGAAATCATAGAATCTTTTTTTAGGCTCGTAGCACTTTCGGCAGAAGAAACAAGGGAGTTTTTTGAGCGACATTATGAAAACACAGAAGACAAGCTATTGCAATTAACCGAGCAAACACCTCTGAAGCAGTACCCATTTCTCAATATTGAAGACAATTATTACTGCTACTCGCCTTATGTCCTGCAAGAAAAAATCAAACATGCAATTTATGACATTTTAAAAGAGGCACACAGGGACAAGTTTACACAAGCCTTTGGTGTGCTATTCGAGAATTACATTTACCGACTCATGGACGAAAACCACATATCTTACATCTCAGAAACGCAGCTCAAAGATATTTTTAGAAAAAAAAGAGTTTGTGACGCGGTACTAGAGCTGGATGATGCTCTAGTATTGATAGAGATTAAAGGCGTTGAAATGCATCCCTATGCTCAAATCAACCCTACTAATGCTTTTTTGACTCAGCAACTAAAAACCAACATCGTTAAATCCTTTGAACAGATATACGAAGTGGGAAATCTACTGAATACCACTGACGAGGGTAGAGACATTCTTAAGGGCAGAGAGATCTTTGCAATAGTGGTTACGTACAAGGAGATGTACCTAAGCGATGGGCAAGACCTATGGGATGAATTTTTAGCAGAACCGTTGCAAGAGTATGTAGCTACCAAAAATTTGGACATCACCCACATCCCGCTGAAAAACATTCTTTTCGCATCAGTCAAAAGCTTTGAAGACTTAGTAAAAGTTGTTATTGCCAATGGCAATTTAATCTCTCAAGTTTTAAAAAAGGCAGTAGAAGAAAATTCTGACCCTAAAACAAAGAAATACCTGTTTGAAATGCATTTGGATTCATACGAGCAATCTCCGATCCCCTTTTTAGAAGAGATGTTTGATAACGTTACTGGTGAATTGGAAGCAAAGCTCCAGTAAAAGGTCCAACTAGCGGCAGCACCGGACGGCGGGAAAATACTCCGCCGGCCGGTACTGCCTTATGGCGTTCTGCAGGATGACGATTTTCTTGGCGAACTTGAAAGGCTCGCTGCACCCTTCGGCATCGGCATCATAAACCTGGATTTGAGCGATTTTGATAGCTCCAAAGTTATTTACCCAGTACGCGGGAAAGATTTTATCGACTGTGGGACCAACAATAAGCTTTGCGAGCAGAATGGAGACTTTGCTAAATTCGTGGAAGATGTCAAACTTGATTCTGAGTCAAAACGGATTCACAAGTCAGAGAATGATGAAATCCCGAAAGATCCGGAAAAATACATCGTTGAGAAACTTGGAATCCAGCAAACCGGCTGAGCAAATTCAATTCGTTATGAGGTAGTCTACTATGAGTCCAACAGTATTCCGCGAAGCCGGCTTTCGATTTTACTTCTTTTCCAGAGAAGAGCCGAGAATGCATATTCATGTGCAGTCAAGCAACGGAGAAGCAAAATTCTGGATAGAACCAGAAATTCAGATCGCGCAGAATCACGGTCTTTCAATGAGGGAACTTAACGAGGCTGACAGCCTCATAAAGGAGCATCAAAATGAAATCCGCAAAGCGTGGCAACAACATTTTCCCGGCTGAAGTTACTAACATATCTTGCAATGGAATCTGGATGCTGATTGATGACCAAGAGATGTTTCTGGCATTTGAGCATTTTCCTTGGTTTCAGGAAGCATCAATAAAGAAAATCCTGCACGTCGAAATGCCTTCGGAAAACCACCTTTACTGGCCTGAACTGGATATCGATCTAGATGTAAACAGCATTCTCTATCCAGAAAACTATCCTCTTGTAAGCCGGCATCAAATCGAACAGTAAGCGAATTCATCAGGTTTCCAAAAAGGTGGCGGCGTTAGAGGAACAGCCATGACAAACGATAGTTGCATCCCGGAAAATCTTCGGCGCTCAAAAGCCCGTTCCGATGAAATGCTGGAATGGCTGCGGGGCAAAGGAAAGACAATTATCATCATCCACGACAATCCGGATCCGGATTGTCTGGCTTCTGCCATGGCTTTACGCCACCTGTTGGCCATGAAACTGAACCGGGATGCGATCATTACCTTTTCAGGAATGATTGGACGCAGTGAAAACATCGCCATGGCAAAAGCGTTGGATATAACACTGACCCCCCTTGAAATAGTCAATCTTGATGAAGTCAGCGCGGTCTGCATGCTTGATACCCAGCCTGGTACGGGCAACAACTCCCTTGCTCCGGATCATCGGGTGGATATCGTTATTGATCATCACCCTCTGCGCGATGCAACCAGGACGTGCCGCTGGGTGGATATTCGCGAAGATTACGGTGTTACCGCCACGATTCTTTATGAGTACCTGCTGGCGCACAACATCACTATCGGTACGAAACTGGCTACGGCCCTGTTCTATGCCATCAAATCCGAGACCCAGGATCTGGGGCGGGAAGCGAATCGTCCCGACCGGAACGCGTATCTGCGCCTCTTTCCTCTGGCCAACAAGCGCCTCCTCTACCAGATTTCCCAACCTAAACTGCCGGTAGAACACTTCCGGACAATTCACAGCGGCGTTGAAAATTCGACGATTTACGGGAAGCTACTGGTGGTGAACCTGCAGGCGATCTGTTTTCCCGAAGTGGTGGCCGAAATTGCAGATTACCTGATCAGGCTGGAGGGTATTGAGACCGTGTTGAGCATGGGGCATTATAACGCTGGAGTGATACTCTCCCTACGAACAACCAGCCACCAGATCAATGCGGGAGAGATAATCCAACGACTGGTGTCAGACAGGGGAACGGCCGGAGGACATGGAATGATGGCGGGAGGCAAGCTGGACAATATACCGTTTGAGCCCACCGCACTGAAAGAAGTCGAAGATTTCCTGACCAGGGGGATGCTGCGGGAACTGTCCATCGGGGATGTGCTCCCGTGCAGACTGATCGCCCCTCGATAACAATCGCCCCCTATCTCCGCATCCTGTAAGCATCGCTTTCCCTTTCCCACAAGACTTTGACAATCGTGCCGAATTGGGGCATAGTTCCCGATCGTACAACAGCCCGGCATGACCATAACGGAGCAGCGATGGAAGCCCGCACTATCACCCCTGAAAAACGCGACGACGATCACCAGTTTGACAACACTCTGCGTCCGCGCGCCCTGGATGACTATATCGGCCAGGAGAAGATCAAGGGCAACCTGCGCCTGTTCATCGATGCCGCCAAGGGGCGCGAGGAAGCGCTGGATCATGTGCTGCTGTACGGCCCGCCCGGCCTGGGCAAGACCACCCTGGCCAATATCGTGGCCTGCGAGATGGGGGTCAACATCAAATCGACCTCCGGCCCGGTTATCGAGCGCCCCGGCGATCTGGCGGCCATCCTGACCAACCTGGAACCGCACGACGTGCTCTTTATCGACGAGATCCACCGCCTTTCCCATGTGGTCGAGGAGATTCTTTATCCGGCCATGGAGGATTATCAGCTCGATATCATCATCGGGCAGGGGCCCAGCGCCCGGTCGATCAAGCTGGATCTGCCCCGCTTCACCCTGGTGGGGGCCACGACCCGTGCCGGATTGCTCTCTTCGCCGCTGCGCGACCGCTTCGGGGTCATCTCGCGGCTGGAATTCTACACCATTGACGAACTGGCCACAATCATCTGCCGCTCGTCCCGCATTCTGGGGATGGAGATCGATCCCAAGGGGGCCTCCGAGCTGGCCCGCCGCAGTCGCGGAACCCCCCGCATCGCCAACCGCCTGCTGCGCCGGGTGCGCGATTACGCCCAGGTCCGGGCCGATGGAGTTATCACCCGCCAGGTTGTGAAGCGTACGCTGGAACTGCTGGAAATTGACGAGATGGGCTTCGACCAGATGGACCGCATGATCCTGCTGACGATCATCGACAAATTCGGCGGCGGGCCGGTCGGCCTGGACACGATCGCAGCCGCCATCAGTGAGGAAAGCGACACGATCGAGGATGTCTACGAGCCGTTTCTGATCCAGCACGGTTTTATCAACCGCACGCCGCGCGGCCGGGTTGCGACCCGGGCCGCCTATCTGCACTTCGGCCGCATCGCCCCGGAAGCGCCCCAGGCGAACCTGTTCTGACCATGCAGCAATTCTTCGATTTCCCCCTATCGCCGTCCTTCAGCTTCGACAGCTTCGTGCCCTGCGAAGGTAACGCGGCCGCCCTGCGCTTTGCGTTGCGGATCGCCGATCCGGCCGATCCGGAGAAGCTGCTCTATCTGCACGGTCCTTCCGGCTCCGGAAAAACCCATTTATTGAAGTCGATCGCCGCCGCAGATTTTCCCTACCTTTCGCTGCGCGACTGTTCCGATCCGGAAAAGGTCATGGTCCTCTTCACCAGCGCCCGGGGGCTGGTGCTGGACGATCTGCAGGCCATGCCGGACGACCCGGCCCTGCGCGGGACATTGTGGGAACTGTTCAATCAGTTTCATACCTCCGGGCGTGCGATTGCCATGGCCGGCCAGCATCCGCCGCGCGAGCTGACCAATCTGGACGATCACCTGTCCTCGCGCTTGCTGTGGGGCCTGGTGGCGCGCCTGGATACGTCCGACGACCACTCCCGGCACATGATCCTCAAAAAAGTGGCCGATGACCGCCAGATCCGGATTCCGGATGATGTGGTCGATTACATCCTGGCCACCGCCAGCCGCGAAGTCGGAGCGCTGATTGAAAACTTCAACCGGCTCTACCGCTACTCCATGGCCGAGAAACGGCGCATCACACTGCCGTTGGCCCGCGAGGTGCGCGAGTTGGTCCAGTCCGGCAGGGAAATATGACCCCTTTCCGGAACAAGCTGAAAACTCCGGAAGAGATCGAGCTGGAGCACAAGTATCAGAAACTGGACCGCTTCAAGGCCGATCTGCAGCAGCACGAGCAGATTTACCATGCCCTGCGCTCGGAAATCAGAGTTTTTGAACAGGTTTATGAGGATATACTGGGAGCGCGCATCGAGGCTTTGGAAGAGCTGGAATGGCAGCTGCGGGGACTGCTGGGTGAGGAGACCGCCGAAAGTGCGACCGAATCACTGAAACAGGAACCGTCGTTTTCCCATTTTCATCACACGACCGATCTGCTGGATGATGAAGAGAGCCCCCCCGACAGCGCCAACCTCAGCCTGAAGTCACTCTATCGCGGCGTGGCCAAGGCGGTGCATCCCGATCTGGCCTCCGATGAAGCCGATCGACGCCGCCGGCAGGAGCTGATGGCCCTGGCCAATGAAGCCTATCAAAGCGGCAACCGCCAGGTGCTGGCGGATCTGTTGAGCGAGTGGGAGCAGGCGCCGGTTTTCGGCAGCGAGCTTGATATAGCCATGGAACTGATCCGGGTCATCCGCCAGATTGCCCTGGTAGAGCAGAATATCCATGCCATGATCCGCCAGACCGAAGAGCTGAAGCAGACCGATATTTATCTCTTCAAGCTTCGGGTGGATGATTCGCTGGCCGACGGCATCGATCTGCTGGCCGAAATGGCCGCCAAGGTTGACAGTGATATCATCCGCATCCAGCGCCGTCTGATGACCTTGCGCGGGGAAGGGGGCGGACTATCCGGCGCCGTCGACCTGCCGTTTGAAACGCGCATCGTCCGCTTTCCGGTCGAACGCTCCTGCGGCACACTCTATGTCAGAAAGTGTGACTCGGTTGATTATCGTGACTGGCAACAGATGGGCAATGCCCGCGGCGCCCGGGAGATCTTTCTGGACAAGTCGCTGCGCCTGGACCTGAAGGGGGGTAACGGCAGTGATTTTTCCTTCCTGGCCGAACTCCAGCCGCATGACCTGCAGGCGCTGTTTCTTTACAACGTGGACGACAGCATTCTACCGCAGCTGGCTCACCTGACCGGGCTGCAGGAGCTGTATATCTCCGACACCCAGATCAGCGATCATGGCCTGACGCTTTTGCGGTCGCTCCATTCGCTGCAGCGGATTTCGATCTATCACACCGCCATCGGCGATCAGGGGCTTGTCAGCCTGGCATTGCTGTCCGGCTTGAAATGGCTGACCTGCAGCGGCACGGCCATCACCGAAGAGGGCTTGAACCTTTTCCGGCGTGTCAGGCCGGGCTGCAAGGCGGTCAGCTTTAAATGGCGCTATGAAGGAAACAACAGAACCAGCCAGGTATCTACGAATATTTGAGAGGTTATAATTGCTGAACAACAAGTTGATCTTACTACTATTAAGTATCTGTTTCTGCTTGGTACTTATTACCGGCTGCCACAAAGCCGAGCAAAAACCTTCGAGCGGCCTGCAGGTCGTTACGACACTCTTTCCGACCTATGACTTTGCCCGCACGATCGGGGCAGACAAGGCCCAGGTGACCATGCTGCTGCCGCCGGGTGTCGAGCCGCATACCTTTGAACCCCGGCCGGAAGACATGCTTACAATCGGCCGGGCCAGGTTGTTCATCTATACCAGCCCTGCTATGGAGCCCTGGGCCGAAAAACTGCTCAAGGGAATCGACAGTAAAACGCTGCGCATCGTGGAGGCCGGTCAGCGGGCCAATTACCGCGCCGCCGCTTCCCCGGATGATGACCATCACCCGGCCGGCGGAGAAAAATCCCATGACCACAAAGGTCTTGATCCGCACGTCTGGCTGGATTTTGACAACGCTTCCCTGATGGTCGACGCGATTCTGGAGGGCTTTGTTAAGGCCGATGCCGGTAATGCCGATCTCTACCGCCGCAATGCCGAAAGCTTGAAAAAGCGGCTGTCCGCTCTGGATGAACGTTACCGGAAAAGGCTGGCAAACTGTGGCACCCGCACACTGCTGCATGGCGGTCATTACACCTTCGGCTATCTGGCCCGGCGCTATGATCTGGATTACCACGCCCTGAGCGGGGTATCTTCCGATTCCGAGCCGTCGGCGGCACGGATGGTCGCTCTGGTGAAAGAGATCAGAACCTCCGGGGCCACCCATCTGTTCGCCGAGGAGCTGCTGTCGCCCCGCCTGACAGAAACCCTGGCCAGGGAAGCCGGGGTGGGGGTGCTGATGCTGCATGGCGCCCATAACCTGGCGCGTGAGGAACTGGCCGGGGGAGTGTCGTTTTTCGATCTGATGGAACACAACCTGGAGCGCCTGCAGAAAGGTCTCGCATGCAGCCCGAAATAGTCACAACCGAAGGGTTGGCTTGCTGCTACCGCGAGGGGAGGGTACTGGAGGATATCAGCATCCGGGTGCTGCGCGGCGATTACGTCGGCATCGTCGGGCCGAACGGCTCCGGCAAGAGCACCCTGGTCAAATCCCTGCTGGGCCTGGTTGACATCAGCGCCGGCCGCGCGGCACTGTTCGGCGCTCCGCTGGCTGATTTTCGCGACTGGCAGCGAGTCGGTTATCTGCCGCAGAGTCTGCATCTGGTAAATCCGATTTTCCCGGCAACGGTTCATGAAACGGTCGGATTGGGGCTGCTGTCGCAAAAATCTTTCCCCAAGCGACTGAATCGCGCCGACCGTTCCAAAATCGATCAGACTCTGGAAGAATTGAACATATCCGATCTGAAACAGAAGCTGATCGGCGAACTTTCCGGCGGCCAGCTCCAGCGTGTGCTGCTGGCCCGGGCGATTGTCAACGACCCGGAGCTGCTGATTCTGGACGAGCCGACCGCGGCGCTGGACCCGGAAACCAGGGGACTCTTTTACAGCTTGATCGGCGAGATCAACCGCCGGCGGGGAGTGACGGTGCTGCTGGTGACCCACGACAGCGGCGCCATCGGACAGCACGCTTCAAAGATGCTCTACCTGGACAAGAAGGTGCTTTTTTATGGAAGTTTTGAACAGTTCTGCCACTCGCCGGAGATGTCGTCCCTCTTCGGTGAACATTCCCAGCACTTGATGTGCCACCGACACTGATGCCATGAACCTGCTTGAAATTCTGTCATACGGCTTCATCCAGCGTGCCCTGCTGGCCGGCACGCTCATCTCGCTGCTCTGCTCGGTGCTGGGGGTCTTTCTGGTGTTGCGCCGTCTGTCGCTGATCGGCGACGGCCTGGCGCACATCACCTTCGGCAGCACCGCCATAGCACTGGCTTTAAAGCTTTATTCCGCCATGTCGCTGATTGTTTCCATGCCGATCGTTCTGCTGGCCTCGCTGGGAATCCTCAAATTGACCGAAAAAGGGCGCTTGAGCGGCGATGCCGCCATAGGAATCGTTTCGTCGCTGGGGATTTCAGCCGGCATCATTCTGGCAAGTGTCGGCGGGGGCTATAATGTCGACCTGCTGAGCTACCTGTTCGGCAACATCCTCTCCATCAGCGTTGAAGAGCTTTATATTGCGATCGGCCTGTTCTGTGTTGTGATGTTTCTGCTGCTGCTTTTTTTCAACGATCTGCTGGCCGTGACCTTTAGCGAGGAGCTGGCCCGGGTTTCCGGCATCCGCACCAATCTGATCAATGCCGTTCTGGTAATGCTGACCGCGCTTTCGGTGGTTCTGGCCATGAAACTGGTCGGGATCATGCTAATCTCATCGCTGCTGATACTGCCGGCGGCTTCGGCGCTGCAGATTGCGCGGGGCTTCAAGGCCTGCGTGGCCTTGGCGGCGCTACAGGGGGGGGTGTCGGTCGTGGCCGGCATATTCGTATCATTTGCCAGCAACCTGCCCACCAGCGCCACGGTTGTGGTTATCAATCTGCTGATGCTGGGCTGCTCTTTTATCTATCGGAGACTGGTTCAAACGGCCTGACCGGGCAACTTCTGCTTGCTTATTTGTCCAATCTGCAATAAAAAATAATGTCGTGCTAATCTTAACCGGTGTTGGACCGCTTTCACGGGCACTCAAGCCCAGCGGCTGTCTTACAGAACCAGGCGGAAATAAAGATGATTATTCTCCACAATAAACTTCACGGTTTTGCTTCGGCGTTCATTTTTATGGTCACCCTGTTCCTGGCAGCCGGTATTTCAGTCTGTACTGCCGAAGAACTGGCCGTTACCTTCAACAGTTCCGGCAATGATTACATCCAGATCACGTCGACCCGGGATTTGGAACTGTCTTCCTTCAAAGTCAACAACCCCTACCGTCTGGTGATCGATCTTAAAAATGTTACGGTCAACCCCCGGGATTTCGAGAAGAAACATCCGCAGATCCAGAACATCCTGGTCAACCAGAGCGGCAATTCCGTCCGGATCGCGATCGAGCCGCTTGCTGGTGCTCAGCTGTACCTCCGGCAGAATGCGAACAACGATGTCACCATCTTTGGCACCGGCGGGCTTCCGGATAAGGGTATGTCCCGCCAGACCTACTCCCCGGCGCCCAAACCGATCGATGCCAAAGCGGCAGCTTCCGCGAATATTACCGCTACTCAGCCGGCTGCAGCGGGTCTGGTCCGGGCCACCAGCCTGGTCATCAAAGACGGCCTACTCAACATCGGCACCGACGGATTTATCGACAATGTCACCACCTACAGCATTCCCGAATCCAATCGCTTTGTTTTTGTACTGGCCAACACACTGCTGAATTTCAAGCAGGGGCGCTACAAGCTAGATTTCCACAATCTGACCGGCGTGGATGCCGAACAGCAGGGCAGCAATGCCCGGCTGACCTTCCATGTCAAACCGAACACCACCGTGCCCAACTATTTTTCCAGCAAGGAGAATGACTCACTCCAGATCAGGTTTTTCGTGACCGAGGAAGAGAGGGATTCGCAGCCGGCAGCGTACGCCAAAAAGCTGCCTCTGGATCAGGGAAAAGCTTCGGCAGAAAAATACAAAGGCCCGCGGATATCTCTCGATTTTGACAATGCCGATCTACGGCATATATTCAGAATGCTGGCCGAAGTCACCAAAAGGAACTACGTCCTGTCCGATTCGATCAAGGGGAGCATGAGTCTCAAGCTGATGAATGTGCCCTGGCAGCAGGCCCAGGAACTGATCCTGCGCGCCCATAACCTGATCGTTGTGGAAGAGGGCAATGTCTCCGAAGTTATCACGGTGGCCCAGAAGGCCGAGCGCATCAAACGCGATCTGGAATTCGACGATTTCAACAAATCTCAGGAACAGATCGGCATCTGTTCGGTGCAACTGCGCCACGCGGCATCGGCCAAGGTGGCCGCTGCCGCCAAAACTATTCTGACACGCGGCACAGGCACAAAGGACTTCTCCAGTGATTCAGCCGCCAAGGTACAAGCACAACGCCAAGGTGCGGAGAATACCACTGCCAATGCCGATGGCACCAGGACTGAAACAAGTCTGGATCTCAATAAAAATGAAAAATCGACCGTTTTCAATATCAACAATATTTATGCCGAACCCAACACCAACCGTCTGATCATCCGCGATTACCCCTCCAAATTCCCGGAGGTCCTCAAAATCCTC
Organism: Deltaproteobacteria bacterium; assembly: GCA_021850095.1. Classification (GTDB taxonomy): domain Bacteria; phylum Desulfobacterota; class Desulfuromonadia; order Geobacterales; family Pseudopelobacteraceae; genus JACRCG01. The sequence continues at coordinate 13,576 of JAJZRX010000045.1, read as the reverse complement.
AGTCTGCTGGATGTACCCGATCAGCAGGTCATGATCGAGGCCCGCATCATTGAAGCGTCAACCGATTTCCAGAGATCTCTGGGTGTGCAGTGGGGAATCCATTACCGGGACGGCAGCGCGTCCTTCCTGGGCATAAACTCGCTTGATACCGGCTTCGGCGGCATCACCAACGCGCCCCCCCAGAGCAGCACCTTTGGCCCCGGCATGGCGACCGGAATCTCGTTCGGGACACTGACCAGCAATATCAACCTGGATCTGAAGTTTTCGGCCGCGGCCGGTGCAGGCATGATAAAGATCGTCTCGACACCCAAGGTTGCCGTAGCCTACGGTGAAAAAGCAACCATCAAGGACGGAAAAAAACAGCCTTACCAGACGACCTCACAGAACGGAACCCAGACCCAGTTTGTGGAAGCGGTACTGTCCCTGGAAGTGACGCCGACCATCACCCCCAGTTGCGACGTGGTCATGGATCTCAAGATCACCAATGATTCGGTGGGAACCGCAACGGGTGATGCCACTCCTCCGATCAACAAGAAAAGTGCCGAAACGAAACTGACGGTCAGAAGCGGGGAAACCGCCGTTATCGGCGGTACCTATGTCAATTCCGAAACCGAAACCGATGACGGGGTTCCCTATCTGATGGACATACCGTTTCTGGGAAAACTGTTCAAATCCCGGACATCCACCAAGAACAATCGAGAACTGCTGGTTTTCATAACTCCTAAACTTCTGAACAGCAACTGCAAGGATTCGGGAGTCATGAATCTGAAGTATGAAAAGCTGGAGTGCACCGTTTTTTAGCCGCCCCATCATATCAGACCTCCTCACCACCCCGAAAGGTTACCAGACTGCCATGATTGACAGATATCAGACAGTTCGATTCTGGTGGCATGTTATTTGCTGAAATCAAAGCATTGTCTTGACACACGAGGCCCCATGAAGCTGAATCACCCACTTCATAACCGACGCGGATTCACTTTAGTCGAAATGCTGGTGGCCATTCTGCTGATGTCTGTCGGTGTAATTGCCACCTTGAGCATGGTAAGCACGGCCATGAACGCCAATAGTCACGCCAACCGTTTGACAACCAAAACTTCTCTGGCTCAGCAGATTCTGGAAGACCTGCTTTCTCAACAAGAACTGACGGTTCCCGCCACAAACGTTGTCTACGATCTTAATCTTAACGCCAGCACCAATGACCTGTCAGCCGAGGGGGCCGGAACCTACCACGCTGTCTATACAACCATTCAATCTTCTTCATCCATGATTCGCATTGACGTCGAGGTCACCTCTGTTCCGGACGACAGGCGCCCGTTCAGATCCACAGCCTACCGGTGTTCGGAATGACCAGGAGACGGTATTTGCCCAGGCATCAGTCCGGCTTCACACTGGTGGAATTGCTGGTTGTGATCCTGATTTTCGGGATCTTTGCCGGAGCGGTGTATTCGCTGTATATTGCACACATGAAAACCGTAATATCCCGTGAAGAGGTTCTGGATGTGCAGCAGAACGTCCGTATCGCAATGGATCGCCTGACCCGTGATTTACGCATGGCCGGATTTTTGGCGTCACAGCCTGTTGAATTGGCAATGCTCAATTATTCGACCATTGGCATTCAGACCGCTTCTTCTGACGCAACCTATGTTTCGATCAGGGAAGTTTTACAGGATGACAAATTTGCTGTTGTTCCGCCTGCCGCGCTTGACAGTTATACAGCTGGTCTTGATACGGTTACCATTGTCAGGCCTTCAACTAAAAGCCAGCTTGGCGGAGTTTTCTCCGTGCTCTCGTCATCGAGTTCTTCCGGCCGGATGAGCATATCTCCCGCTGCGCCGGCTGACAATCTGCGGGTTGGAGACATGGTTTGCAAGGCAAGTGCTTACCCAGAACTGATCCGTTATCGCATTGACCGCGCCGACGCGGCTAACGGCTGTGACAAGTTGCCCTGTCTGATGCGGAATTCTGAAATCATTGCACAAGGGATCAGCAGTCTTCGTTTCGACTATTTTCTGGACGGAGCAAATGATGCACCCGTAGCTGACACTGACTTGTCGTCCTTATTGGATAATGATCTCAGAAGAATAACCGCAATCAGGGTTATGGTCACCGGACAGACCAAGCCGGGATCGGATGGAACCGTCAAGAGCCGTGAATTAACATCGCTTATCAAATTGAGGAATTACCGGTGATCCCGCCCAAAAATATCAGTGCAGCAGCTTCTGCACCCGGATCGTTGCGCACGACCTGCTCCAACGAGCGGGGAGCGGCCTTGATTATTGTTCTGATGATGCTGATGCTGCTGACAATTCTGGGCAGCACCCTGCTGACAAGCTCCACGACCGATCTGCAGATTGCCGGAAACTACCGGAACAACCAGGAAGCCTTTTACATCAATGATCGTGCCTACGAGTTTCTGAAATCGGAAGAAAGTACGGCAGATGTGTACGAGCAACTGCCGCAACCGGATATGTCGATCGCCAACAAACGTCTGCCGCCTGATCCGGTCACCGGAGAGGTGCCGCCCGTCAGCTATACCATTACCAATGTGGGCTGTCTGGGAGGCGCGCCGCCCGGCAGCGGCAGCGACAGCGATACCGGCAATGCCTATAATGTGTATGCCATCGACATATCTGCAGAGGGGCCCAACAATGCAGCTGTCACCACACTGGCTGGAAATCTGTATCAAAGGGGCAAACCCTGCGATTAGCCCAGAGGGTAATGTGACAAGGAGAACGCCATGAAATATCCCGCAATCAGAAATAAATCCATGTGCCTGCTGTTTATCGGTTCTTTGCTTGCTGGCGCACTGCCTGGCCAGGCCGTTTCCGCTTCAGGTAACGGGATCATTATCGTTGCCGCCAACACGCAGAGCAGGTTCTTCAGCCGCTACGTGTACGACCCTACTGTAGTCTATAGCGGCAGCCACGCTGGCACTGCTCTTTATTTCCACAATCCGGGCAATCCCAATTGGCGGCTTGTATCCAGAATCAGCCTTGATAGCATCATCTGCAGACCCGCGCTGGAAAGCTTCAGAAAGAGCGGAACCTGGCAAGGTCATCTCAAGCCGGATGGATCCTGCGGCGCTGATGCCGAACCGGTTGAGTGGGCTGTGGGTAATTGGCTGAATTTCGAATCTTCAAAAAACAGATAACTGATACGCTGAACTATGGGTCTGGTTTCTTTCTGGTGGAGGTTGATTATGAAAAAATCGATATTTGTCTGGTTGTCGTTATGCCTTGTCGTCTGCTTGCCCTTTAAGGCTTCAGCTGCGGCAACCTGCGATCAGTACCCGGGTGACACCTGGATCTACGGCGGCTTAACCTCCACCATCAAACCGAATGTCCTGATTATCGTTGATACTTCCTTGAGCATGGACGAAAACGTGTCTGGCACGGCAACCGCCTACAACGCGGCCATAACCTATACAGCGACAGAATCATGCCGCAATAGTCGCGGCAGGGAAGTCAACTGTATCAGCAACAGTATTTACCGCCAAGACTCCGGAAGATGGGTAGATGCTGGCTTCAACCTTGCCGATGTCACGACCAACTGCAACGGCGTCAACCCTTACGCAATGCTTGCTTCAAACGGCCAGTATAACGGCCGCTCTCTTTCCAGTATCGGCGCTTGCTCAACCAGCGGAACCTCAATTTATGCGACCGGCAACTGGATTAACTGGAATAAGGGCCCGACCACTGAAGTCCCCAAAATTGCCATCGCCCGCGATGTGGTCAAGAACCTGATTTCCAGTACTACCGGCGTCAATTTCGGCGTCATGCTCTACAATAACGGCGGCCAGAGCAACCAGACCAATTCCGTCAAGCAGTCTGCCGGATCCCGTTTTTTCACCTTTAGCGTCAGTGGCACAAACTATACAACTACCATCAAGGACATGGATGCCATTTTCAGCGGAACGATAACCAATCGTGCCGCATTACTTGATTCAATCAATTCATCGACCGTTGTTTCCCAAGGATGGACCCCGCTAGCGGAATCGCTCTACGAGGCTGGTCAGTACTTCAAAGGCGGGACGAGTGCCTATAGTGCCGATGCCCCCAATCTTCTGCCTGGTCTCAATTCTTCAAAAAAATACACCACGCCGATCACGGCAAGCTGCCAGAAGAACTACATAATTTTGGTGACCGACGGTATGTCGACTTCCGACGACGATCTGCCCCCGCTGAATAGTCTCTGTCCATCGACCAGGCTGAACTGTAGGGGCGATTATGATGGTGACAACAAGGAACCGGACAATCAGAAATGCGGTGATTCTAACTCTACGACCTTGTGCCATATGTTAGATGATGTAGCCAAATATCTCTATGACGAAGACCTGTTGCCGGATGATACCTCCGTTGGCAAGGAGCATACCCTTGGCAAACAGAACGTCTCGACCTATACGATCGGCTTCGGCCTGGATGGCGCCAATGCAGATGCGGTCGAGCTGCTGCAGCGGGCCGCCGATGCCAGTCACGGACATGGGGCCTCCTACCTGGCCGGCAATCAATCTGCCCTGACTGCTGCTCTGACCAACATCATGTCGGGTATCCTGTCGGTCGACAGTTCGTTTGTCGCGCCGGTTGTACCGGTCAGCCCGGACAATCGCACCTACAGTTCAAACCGGATTTACATGGGCTTCTTCAAACCGATCAACCAGAGCTATTGGGAAGGCAATCTCAAAAAATACGGCCTGGACGCCCAAAACAATATCACCGACAAAAACGGTAATCCAGCCATATGGGTGGACAGTGACAACGATGGTAATGACGATGTCTCGAGCACCGCGCTGCCGGCCAACGCCAGCCATGGCAGTTTCAGGAACAGCAGCGTCTCCTTCTGGGGCTCCGTGGCCGACGCTGGCAAGGTCAACAGCGGCGGGGCCGGTGATCAGCTGCTGCTGCGCGACTTTTCAACCAATCCCCGCAAACTGTACACCTACACCGGGACAAACGCCGCCCTGACCGACAGCAGCAATGCTTTCAGCAAAACTAATGTGGCTCTTTCCGCTGCGACGCTGAATGTTACTGATGCGGCCGCCAAAGATAAGCTGATCGATTTCACTTACGGATTAGATGCTTACGATGAAAATACCAATGGAAACCTGACCGAAAAAAGAAGCTGGCTCCTGGGCGATATTCTCCATGCCAATCCGCTGGCGGTCAATTACTCAACTTATTCCACATCCATAGCGTCCAATGAAAGCAATTGCACGGTCAACAAGTCGATTATCTATGTCGGTAGCAACGATGGTATGCTGCACGCCTTCAAGGATTGTGACGGCAGCGAAGCCTGGGCTTTTATCCCTCCCGAAGTGTTGGGAAACCTGAAGGACATCAACGGCCAGCTCCATACCTACGCCGTGGATGCGACCCCTTCCGTCTACCTCTACGACCAGAACAAAAACGGGAATATTGAAACGGCTAACGACAAGGTCATCCTGCTGTTCGGCACCCGACGAGGCGGCGGGCTGAACAGCGCCCCGACCAAGGGGTCCTATTACGCCCTGGATGTTTCCGACCCGACTGCTCCCCGCTATCTTTGGAGCCTGTCCAATGCTTCGGCCAATTTTGCCGAGTTGGCTGAAAGCTGGGGAGAAGCGAGGGTCGTGAAATTGAAGGTCGGCACGGCAACCAAGATTGCGGCCTTAATCGTGGGTGGATACGACAACATGAATGAAGACAGCCGTTTCGGCCACACACAGACCTTCAGCGGCAGCGCCACGGTCAGCAATTCCGTCAGCGGCGCTGGCAACGTCACCAGTAGTGGGTCTCTTGCACAAGGCAGTCCCCGGGGTCGCGGCCTGTATGCGGTTGAAATCGCCACCTTGAACAGTGCCGGAGTCCCCAGCTTTGCCTCTTCGGGCAGCAGAATCTGGGGCGTTGTCAAGGGGGGCAGCACCGATTACACCTCCACGCCAGCCACCCACGCCGGCATGGATTTCTCCTTTGCCGCCGATATCACCACCCTGGATGTGGACGGTAACGGTTATGTCGACCGCCTGTACACCACGGATGTGGGCGGCAATCTTTGGCGTTTTGATGTCGGCAGCACAACGGTGTCAGACTGGAAAGCTTATAAAATTTTCAGCACCAACCCTGTTCCGGGCGCATCCACGGACACCGGCCGGAAGATGTTCTACCGGCCGGTGGCAACACTGGAAGCTTCCGCTACCATCAAGGCACGCGGCAACGATGCGCTGATATTCATGGGCAGTGGCGACCGGGAGCATCCTCTCAATACTGCCGTGATCGATAGAATTTATGCCGTGCGCGACAAGGGACAGATCAGCGCCAAAAGCGAGAGTGACCTGCTGGACGTGACCAGCGATCAACTGCAGACCGCCACCACCGCCAACAGCGGCAGCGCAGCCAATCCCACCGTTGGTTCGGTGGATTATTACCTGAAACAGTTGCGAACAAATTTCGGCTGGTATATCCGGCTGGATCAAAACCAGGGTGAGAAGGTGTTGGCCGCCCCGGCGCTGTTAAACAAGATCGCCTATTTTACGACCTTTACGCCCGGGGCTTCGATCAGCGCAGATCCCTGTAAACCTTCCAACCTGGGAACGGGCCGGATATATGTCCTCAACTACGCCACCGGTGAATCGGTCATGAACTACGACACGACCAATGACACAACCGTCACCAGCAATAAACGGGCAAAAGCGGAAGGTGTTATTAAAGTTCGCAGCGACCGGGTAAAAACACTCGGATCCGGCCCGCCATCAACACCTAAGTTTTTGAAAGATAAACTTATTATTAGCGCGGGCGGGGGCATTCCCCCGGAAAAGATCAAACCGGGCGGCAGAGTAATCAACCTGTACTGGGGACAGATGTAGAGTTCAACGGGAAGCCTGAAAATATCTACTTATGAAAAACATACGCCGACCATACTGCAAAAGATTGTTTTCCCGCAACGGGTTTACACTGACCGAAGTGCTGGTCGTGATTGCCCTGCTGACGATAATAGGCGCTCTTTCCCTGCCGCCTTTTTTTGAATGGCGCCGGAATCTGAGTTACAAAGCAGCGGCCTTTGAAGTTGCCAATTCCCTTAAAACCGCCAAAAGCAGGGCGGTTACCTTAAACCAGCCGCACGGGGTCACGTTTGATCCGGCTAAAGGTTCCTACCAGATTGGCAAATTTCAGAACAGCCACTGGACCTACTCCAGCGCCGTAGGTACATTGAAAAACAATATCGCCCTGAACCTGAACGGAACGGCCGCCAGTGTCATTCCGCCCGTTCCCAACATCCGATTTAATACCAACGGCAGCACCTTCGGCAACTATACTGTCCGCATCAATGATGCCGCTGGCAGCAAATACACCGTTGCGGTCGAACGGTCAGGCAGAATCAAAACCTCAAAGATAAAGTAGAACCGGGGGGTATTCAATGCGCCCCGACTTTACCGCCTGCCCCCCGCCATCTTGCCGCTCTCCGGCGATCTCCGCAGCAGCCACATGAAAACCGGCCCGGCCAGGGCTCCCGCTCCGACCGTTGCAAAGGCGATGCCCCATTCGCCGCTGACCCCCGGCCAGGGCTGCCAACCCCGGAAAGTATCCAGGGCCCAGCCGAATACGGTCGGTGAAATCATCCCCATGGAATAACCGATCAGCGACTGCAGACCCATGGCAGCGCCCAGATAGCCAGGTGCCACCAGTTCGGTCAGGCCGGTGGAGAAAACCGGCGATTCGGCCACGATCAGATAGCCGTAGACGACACCGATCAGCAGCGTCAGCCAGAGGTTGGTGTTGATCAGCCAGCCAAAGCAAAACGAGAGCACGGCGCTGGAGATCATTACCAGCGTGATGGTGGCAGTGCGGCCGAAACGGTCCGAAAGCGTGCCGGTGATGGCGGTGGAGAAGGCGCCGATGCCGATCAGGACGGCCGCAATGGTCGATGCGTAGCCGGTCGCGGCGGCCGCCTCCATGCCCCAGCCGATCAGGGCGGCCGAAAAGAAGGGTGCCAGCCAGCTGCGCATGCCGTACATCTCCCACATGTGGGCGGCATAGCCCAGGATCATCAGCAGGGCCGGGCGGTTGCGCAGAACCTCTCCGGAATAGCCGCTAGAGCAGTTTTTTTGCACGGCGGGACGGTAGCCGCTGAAGAGCGGAAAAGAGAGCAGGGCGCCGCAGGTCACGCCGGCCGAACAGCAGATGAAGGCGATTCTCCAGCCGTACAGGTCGGTCAGCCAACCGGTCACCGCCAGCGAAAGCGAGCCACCCAGCACTAGCGAGCCGACATAAATCCCGATCGCCCGGCCGCGCCGGACCGGGTCGAAACGCTCGGCCACCAGTTTCAGGCCGGGCATATAGGTGCCCCCCATGCCGATGCCGGTCAGGGCGCGGAAGAGCATGCCGCTGGTGAAGTCATGGGCGTACAGGGCAAACAGCAGATTGCCCCCGGCGGAGCAGAAGGCGGCCGTGATGAAGATGTGCTTGGTGTTGATCCGGTCGGTCAGGGTGCTCAACAGCACCCCGGAGGCGATGTAGCCCAGTTGGTAAACCGAGAAGATCATGCCGGCCCGGGTGTTGTTCATGCCCCATTCCTGGCGCAGAAGGGGGAGGATGGCGGAGTAGTTGATGAAAACCAGCATGATGAAGAGCTGGCAGCAGCAGAGCAGGAACAGCCAGCGGGCGTTGGAGCGGATCATGGGAACAGGTCGGCATCCTTGAAGCGGGAACCCTGGCGATCCTTGTCGGAAACATTTGGAGCGCCCGCCAGCGGCCAGGTTATGTTCAGGTCGGGGTCATTCCAGGCGATGCAGCGCTCATGTTCGGGGGCCCAATAATCGGTCGTCAGATAGAGGAATTCGGCCACCTCCGAGGTGACGCAGAAACCGTGGGCAAAGCCGGGCGGCACCCACATCATGCGCTTGTTCTCGGCCGACAGCGGTGTTCCGAACCACTGGCCGAAGGTCGGTGAACTCTGGCGGATATCCACCGCCACATCAAAAACCTCACCCACCACCACTCGCACCAGCTTGCCCTGGGGCTGGCGGATCTGGTAATGCAGGCCGCGCAGAACACCGCCGACCGAGCGGGAATGGTTATGCTGAACAAACTGGGAATCCAGCCCGGTCAGGCTCTGCCAGGCGCGCTGATTGAAGCTCTCGAAAAAGAATCCGCGCTGGTCACCGAAAACTTTCGGTTCAACAATCAGAACATCCGGAATTGTTGTGGATATGATCTGCATCTGCTGTCCTTTAACTTCGCATAAGTCTTTCCATTCATGCTTCGATACCTCAGCACGAACGGAAAGCCGGTTACTTATGTGTTCAATAGTCCGTTCACCCTGATGTATAGAAGGGTGAACGGACTATCGCAAAAAGCTCATCTTACTTCTGATTGATGGCCGACAATTTCCAGGAGTTGCTGCCGACCGGCCGGGTAAAGGTCCAGTATTCCTCGAACTTGACCGGGTCGGTCTTGCTGCCGGAGACCACCGCGCCGCTGCTGTCATCGGTGGTGTAGTCCAGCAGGTTGGCGTAGATCAGCGTATTGATGAAATCCTGGCCTGATTCCTGCCAGGCCTCGGCAATCTCCACATTGCGGACGGCGATGTTCTCCAGCCGGTTGATCTGCCGCTCCTGCAGAAGCCTGTCGATATCCTGCTGCATGATCCGGCGCATTTCGTCGGTCAGGATTACGGTTACTGGCGTCAGGTCGCGGTTCATCCAGGCACCCTGGATTTTAAAAAAGCTGTCCATGACCTGATCGTTGAAGCGCTCCTCATCAAAATTCGGATCAAACTGACGGATATGGTTCAAGCCGGCCAGCGGATCATCACCCGTTGGCAGCGCCTCCTGGGCTCCGCCGTAAACCGGTGTCGTGTTGGCGGGAGTGTAGCCCCCCTGCTGCAGTGGCGAGTTATAGGTGTTTACTGACCCTTCGTTCCTCTTTTTCTTGATATAGCGGTAAATCAGGTATCCGATGCCGGCAATCAGGATGATTTCAAAAAAGCCGATGCCGCCCCCCGCGCCGGCGCCGCCGGCGCTGAAACCGAGGCTGCGGAAAAGCATGCCGCCCAGCATACCGCCCACCAGCCCGCCGGCCATGCTCCGCAGAAAGCCACCTCCAGCCGGCTGATTAAAAGTCGGGCTGGGTGAGGCCTGCTGTTGCCGGCTGGGCGCGGCCTGCTGGGTGGGGCTGGCGGGGCGGGAATAGCTGCGCGAGCCGCGGCTGCCCATGGAGCGACCGCCGCCGGCCCGGGCCTGGGCTTCAAGTTCCAATACGGTCAGCGAAAGAAAAAATACCGCTGCCATCAATGTCATTACCTTTACGGCATTTTTTTTCATATCTTCGGCTCCTTGATACGGGGTTGGGTGAAGACCCTTTTACCATCAGCACGGGATGGAATGCAATTTCATTCTACTGAAGCGTTTGCGGGACTCCCCCCAGTACCGAAGTCAATCGCTGTGTATGGGTCTGTTCCAGCTCATTGAAACACTGTGAGTCGCAGCTGCCAGCAGCAGTGATGAAAGCCAGAAAGGCTTCTTTAAGTATCCGGTTCAGAAGTTCTCCATCCACTCCGGGGGGATGATGCAGGTGACGACCGGCAATCTGTTCAGCCCCGGCAACTCCCGGTTGGCGGGGCAACTGATCCATCCGCATGAAGTAATAGTGCGACAGTCTGCGCATGGCAGTACAGACCAGCTCGACCGATCGATGCTTGAATTGATAACATGCCTCAAAGGGGAGCCGTTCGTCCAGCAACAGCCGCTCGGCAGCGGCGAAAGCCTGCCAGGATTTTGATCCGTACAGCACGATCTGGCTGTGATAGAGCATATTGATGGTTCGGTCGTGATGAGACAGCAACTCCAGTTCTTCCAGCAGGTCGTAATTTTCAAACAGCTCATCCAGGGTTGAGTCCGGCTCGAACATGATAAAGCCGACCGAGAGCGTGATGCCGCTGTTCTGGACAGCACGGGCGGCCCGAACGATCTGCCGGCGGGTAATGCGTTTGTTGAGGCGCTGCAGGGCGGCCTCTGATCCTGATTCGATGCCCAGAAAAACAGAGCTGGCACCATTCTTTGCCATCTCGTCGATCAGTGCCTCGTCAAGCGTATCGACCCGGGCTTCAAATCCGAATGGCAGATTGTTGCTCTTCAGGATTGCGCTGACCTGCCGGGCATGACCGGTCTGGCGCTCATCATAGCCTACAAAGGTCGGATCAATCAGATATACGTTCTCAACGGTCCTGCGTTTCAGGCGGGTTTCCAGTTCATTGGCGAACGAAGCGCTGCTCCGTTCGCGCCGCCTGCGGCAGCCGTAATAGCTGCTGATGAAGCAGAAACTGCAATCGCCGAAGCAGCCGCGGCTGGCAGCAATATTCATGGTCGGATAGCAACGGTTCGCCCCGACATCATCCGGGATCGGTAAGTGCGACAGATCGGAGAGCGGTACCCGACGCACAACATCACTGCGTCCGCTATACAGACCAGGTAAAGATTGAATGTTGTTTTGTTCAGGTTTGTTGCATAACATTTCTTCAAGTGTAACTTCAAACTCGCCCAGCAATATGAAGTCCAGCTGCGGAACATACACCGACAGACGCTGATGGGCCAGGGTAGGGAAGAGCCCGAATGCGCCGATGGCTGCGCCATGGTTCTTTTTCAGCAGTGACACAAGCTCGCGGACGATATTTTCGCTGCCCCAGGAATAGACCCAGTGAAACAGGATCAGGTCGGCATCTTCAAGCACTATTCTCCCGGCAAGGGTTTCTACGTTTTCCCGGCTGGCAGCCAGATCAAGGTAGGCCGTTTCCCAACCGGCCCGCCGGGCAACCGCCAGGGCGTAGCCGCTGTTCAGGCTGGCCGAGAGTGGGGCGTTGGCAACGTCATTATAATGCTCCATCACCGGTGGCCGCGGATTTTCAACTACCAGTATCTTCATGCATGGTTCCCGTTTAATCCTAGTCAATCAGTAATAGCCCAATATACTGAACAAAATCAGCGCTGGTTTTGAGCGGTTTGAGATCCATGCGGCAGCTTTCGGCCAGCCCAAACACATCCACACCGCAAGATTCCAGCGACGGGCGCCGTTTTTCGGGGAATCGGCAGCGCTCGTCAGCGCATTGTTCACACCAGCTGCAAGGACCAGCGCTAAACACCAGCGCTTTTTTGAAGCCCCGCAGGTAGGCATATTTTTCCAGATCCAGCAGATTCTGTTGAAACAGGCCCAGCGGTGGTTGTCCCGCCACCAGGATCGCTTTTGAATAGCAACCCAATAGTTCCCTGAACTCTTCGCTATCCATGGAGTGGGGCGGGCAGCTCCAGGTTCTGCCATAGTGGCTGCAGCCGTAGCGGCACTTGGCCCTGACCCACGCTTTGCCTGAAATAGTGCCCGGCTCAAGCGCGACCGCCTGGAAAAAACCTGCGGACAGCGCTTTCTGGCGCAGCAGAAAAACCGGATCGACGGCCAGGGCAGGGTGCGTCCGCCGGGCGGCCAGGATGGCGTACGAATAGGAGGGCAGTTCGATAATGGCGTTGTGGCTGAATCCGGCGGCGTCCAGCAGCCAGGCGGCTTCCTCAAAACTGTAGCAACGCCCGCTGTAGGTGTTAACCAGCATATGTGCGTCGTACAGAGCGCCGAATTTGTTTCCGTCAGTAAAGAAGTCATGCACGACCAGCAGGCCGTCATCCCCGGCAAGATTGGCGATAGAACCTAGCAGTGCGGAATTTTCCTCCTGGCTGTAGCAGTGCAGCAGGTTTGATATCAGCACGATCGAAGCCTGTTTTTTATATGCGGTCACCAGCCTCTCCAGCTCCTGCGGATCAATCAGGTTGCAGGCCTGGGTCGTGACGGCCGGGTCTCTGATCTGATCGACCACATCCGCCAGGTCGCAGGCTACCGCCTGCCAGCCCGCATGGCGTTTGATGAAGTTTTTGAGGTAGGTTCCGTCACCTGCGCCAAGATCGATGATCAGACCGGAGTCCGGCAGCGCAGGAAAGGCGTCCCAAAGCTCCTCCGAACGCACGGCCGCCGCGGCGTGCATCGCCTTCTGGAAGAGATTCAATCTCTGCCGGTAGGCCTCATCCGAGCTGTCGCCCGGCAGAGTAGCCTGTCCCTGGCGGAGAACGCTGCCCAGCGTGCCCCATTTTTCAATCAGAAGCTGTTCGAATTCCAGTGCCGGCAACTGCCCGGTTTCGCTGCGTTTGGTTAAGAACTTCCGGGAAAATTGTGATAAGTGAAAACGTCCGGCATATTTTTCAAGGATCCCGACATTGACGAGCAGGGCCAGAAAGCGCTCTCCCTCCGGAATCCGCATACCCGCGACGGCAATGAGTTCCGCCGCCGGACAGCCCTGATCGCCCGCAGCTTCGATAATGCCCGACTTGACGGCTTGCGTGACGACTGCAGCCAACCGGTAAGCAGTTGTTATATCGCAGAAAGTTTTATAGGAAACATCGGATGGCGCTATTTTCATGGCTGTCCCGTTAAAGTCCAGGTGAGAGTAAAGAATCCGCGCCCACAGGACGCGGCTTTTAAATTCGCCCCCCACAGGGGGGCTGGCCCTGCCCATAAATGGGCGGGCTAGGAGTTGTGCCGCAATATGAACTTTAATCGCCCAATTGTAA
>JAJZRX010000044.1 GCA_021850095.1 Deltaproteobacteria bacterium | reverse complement strand
GATAGCAGTGAGCGGCTTTATCAGCCAGACCCATACGGGACCGGCATAGCCAGTCCACATGACCACACCCGCAGGGTGTGGTTTTCTACGTTATGAATAAATTTAACAAAAGGTTTTCATGCGTTACCAACTTTATAATTTTCAAAATATGAAATATGTAGTATTAATATTTGAAATATTACTTTCCAGGAACGCCCCCCATGCCAACTCTGCACCTTCATTGCGATCTACGCGAACCATCCCTTTCCCGTGCTGTCCACGAAGCTCGTCGACTGGGGCGCTATGCCCTGAAGGTCACCCATGCCCGCTCGGCCACCTTGTCTGAAAATCTGCGCCTGCTGGCCGAGGTCATGACTGACGATGACCTGGGGATGATCTTTTTACTGAATGCCCGCGAACAACAGTTTAACGAAGCCACAGACATGGTTTCCGGATTTTCCCGCGACCTTCGCAGTCGCATCACCCTGTCCTGTTCCCCGTACAATTCCCATCTACGCCAATGGACGGAAGGGCTTGGACTGCATTACGAAGATAATTGCTATGAAGCGCCGCGCCGCAGGACATGGAAGCCGCCTGTCGTATCGTGCGCGGTTACACTTTCGGAACGGAACTGGATCCAGTATCGCCTGATGCGGGTGTTGATAGCGGGCGAAAATCCGGCTGACGTTTTTCGGAAAATTATCGAAACCTTGCGTTTTGACGGACTTTCCGCGGCACAATTGAATCGCAGCCAAAGGTTTTGCCAGCAGGGCGAGCCGGATATGGCAGGCGGCAATTACGCTGAGGAGCGCCAGCTAAACCCGAATGTCATTGATCTGCTGAGGGAACGGGCTGTAAAGGTCGGCCGTTCGGGCCTGAATACGCTGATCATTGGCGAAACTGGAACCGGCAAGGAATCTCTGGCTTGGTATCTTCACGATTTCAGCCTGCGCGGAGACAAACCTTTCCTGGCGCTTAACTGTGCTTTTTTCGAAGGAGAACGTCTGGAATCGGAACTGTTCGGGCATGAGCAGGGAGCATTCACCGATGCCAAAAAGGCCAAGCGCGGATTGGTGGAAGAAGCGGATGGCGGGACACTGTTTCTCGACGAACTGCCGGAAATGGCACCCCGTGTTCAGGCCAAGTTGCTGCGCTTTTTCCAGGACGGCAGTTATTCGCGCTTGGGAGGAACGCGCATGCTGCGGGCCGATGTGCGGGTTATTTCAGCTGCACAGCCGGATCGACTGAACACACTGAGATCCGACCTGTACTACCGTCTCTCCGATGTGGAGCTCCATACGGTCGCCTTGCGTGAAATGGAGGAGCGCGATATCATCAATATCGCCTGCAATCTGGCCTATCGCCTGATGTGGCAGCCGGTGATCAGCGCGAATGGCAAGAGCATCCTGACGCCGGACATCATTCGAGAAATATGGCAAAAGCTGGCACAACCCGAACACGCTACGGCATTGGCAGGGTATAACTGGCCGGGTAACATGCGTGAGTTGTCCGCTCTGATCAAACGCTTCGTCCTGTTGGACGATGATATTTTTGTGGAATTACGCTGCAAGAAACAAGACAAACTCGATACTTCGGTCGGGTTGTGCCGGGTCAGCGACAAAGAACTGCAAGGCTTTTTGTTGCCGTTCTCCAGTCAGGAGGAACTCGAAAACAGAAAGCTAAAGCTGAAAGAACTTCAGCCCGCCTTTGTACGTCACGTTGTAGCCTGCCTTGGAGGCCAGGACAAAATTCAACCAACCAAACTGGCTGAAGCACTGGGCTGCAGTTACAACACACTGACCGGCTATCTGAAAAATTCATCCTTGTAAAACCGGTCGATCCATTGCCAAATAATCCAATCACGGCCTGACCCTCGCCTTGCCAGGAAAAATCAATTGCCATAAACCCGCCATTCGTAGCATAAAGATCACTGACCGAAACGCTGCGGAGGCGCCATGCAATTCTACATCGACCCCTATTTCCCGGATGACATCCATGCCGTCGGCGACGCCGGCATGGCCGGTTTTGATGAAAAACGGCCCCTGTATTTCTCGGGCTGTAAAAGCTTTTTAAGCCATTATCGCGATGAGATCAGAAAACGGCACGAGGCCGGCGCCAGCGGAAGCGAAGTGGCCCATCTGATCTGCGACATGATGGATGAGGTCAACAACAAGCTGTTCCGCTCGATCATCTTTGATCTGGCCGGCGGCGACGACATGCTGCAGCAGATAACCCTGGTGGCGGTCGGCGGCTACGGCCGCGGCGAGCTCAACCCCTTCTCGGACATCGACATCATGTTTCTGCACGACGGGACTCTGCCGGCGGCAAAGGTGGAGGACATCGCCCAGAAATTACTTTATCTGCTGTGGGACATGCGCCTGGACGTGGGTTCCTCGGTCAGGACCATCAGCGACTGCGTGGAGATGGCCGCCAGTGACGGCACCGTCAAGACCGCCCTGATGGACGCCCGTTTTCTTTCCGGCAGCCGTCAGCTGTACGATCAGCTCCACAAGGTCATTTTCACCCAGATCCTGCCCAAATCCAGCGACAAGTTCATCAAAGAGAAAATTGCCGACATGAAGGTGCGCCGCGACAAGTACGGCTCCACCGTATACCTGCTGGAGCCGAACCTGAAAGAGGGCGAAGGGGGGCTGCGTGACCTGCAGACCGCCATGTGGGTGGCGCGGGTCAAATACAAGTTCTCCGAGCCGCGCGAACTGATCATCAAGGGCATCCTGACGGATGAAGAGCTGGATCTGTACCATGACGCCCTGGACTATCTCTGGCGCATCCGCAACGAACTGCACTATTTCAGCGGACGCAAGAACGATCAGCTGACCTTCGACGCCCAGGTGCACCTGGCCGCCTTCATGGGTTACCATGATCGCGAGCGGGTTCTGGCGGTGGAAGACTTCATGCGGGATTATTACCGCCATGCCAACAAAGTCGAGCACTTCGCCTCCAGCCTGGTTTCGCGCTGCATCTGGCGTGACGAGGGCGCCCTGAAAATTCTGGGCTACTTCGTGCGCCGGCCGGTTGGTGACGGCTGTTTCGTACTGAAAGGCGAGCTGATCATCCCCGATGAATCGCTCATCCAGAAAAACCCGACCGTGCTGATGCGCATCTTTGAACTGGCCCAGAAACATGGCGTCAGCCTGAATATCCGGGTCAAGGGCGCCATCAGAAAAAACCTGCACCTGATCAACGATAAATTCCGCCGCAATCGTGACGTCAACCAATCCTTCATGAATATCCTCCGTGCTCCCAAGGGGGTCACCGACACGCTGCGGCTGATGCACCACCTGGAACTGCTGAACCACTATATCCCCGAACTGGAGCACATTTACTGCAAGGTTCAGCACGACATGTACCACATCTACACCGTTGACATTCATACGCTCTTCGCGGTGGAGCAGACCGAAAAGATGCTGAACGGCGAATTGAAGGAGAAGCTGCCTCTGCCCTGCGAAGTCGCAGCCCAGATCGGCAAACCGGAACTGCTGCTGCTGGGGGTTCTCTTCCACGACATCGGCAAGGGCGAAGGGGGCGGACACGCCGAAAAGGGCGCCGCCATGATTCCGACCATTGCCCGCCGGATGGGACTTTCCCGGGAGGACAACGAACGCCTGGAATTCCTGGTGCGCCAGCACCTGCTGTTTGCCCACATTTCCCAGCGCCGCGATCTGAATGATGAAAAGATGATCGCACAATTTGCGCGCCAGATGGAGACCAGCGAGAATCTGAAGATGCTCTATCTGCTGACGGTGGCCGATGTGCGGGCGGTCGGCTCGGAGGTCTGGACCAACTGGAAGGCCTCCCTCTTCCAGGAACTGTACGAAAAAGCCTTCAGCATCCTGGATCGGGGAGAATTTCAGCAGGAGGCCAGCAGCGACCGGGTGCGTTCGATCATCAAAAAAGTCACCGACATGCTGGAAAACGACTTTCCGGCCGCCCTGGTGCGCGAGGAGCTGAAAGCCATGCCGGTGCGCCTGCTGCTTTCCAACACTCCGCAGCTGATCTGCGAGCAGGCCCGCATGCTGATCGCCCAGCAGCAGGACGGTATCCTGATGCGCATCACCCATCAGCCGGAGAGCGGCTATTCGGAGTTCACCATCTGCGCCCATGATATGCCGGGTCTTTTTTCACGCATCACCGGCGTGATGGCCGCCAACGGGGTCAACATCCTGGGGGCCCAGATCAACACCAGCAGCAACGGCAAGGTTCTGGATATTCTGCAGGTCAACTCGCCCCTGGGCACGCTCATCACCGATCAGCAGCGCTGGCAGAAAATCCAGGACGAAATGCGGCGGGTGATTCAGGGCGAAACCCGGGTGACGGAGCTGGTTGCCAAACGCCAGCGCCCGACCTTGATGACGTCACGTCCTTCGCCCCGTTTCGCCACCCGGGTGGACATCGACAACGAAGTTTCCGACAGTTACACCGTCATGGATATTTATGCCCACGACAAAGTCGGACTGCTGTACCTGATCACCAGCACCCTGACCGAACTGGGACTCTATATCGGCGTCTCCAAGATCTCGACCAAGGTCGATCAGGTGGCGGACGTGTTCTATGTGCGGGATATTTTCGGGCACAAGATCACCTCCGAGGACAAATTGACTGAAATCCGCGCCAAATTGATCACCGCCATTGACGAATGGGTCTGACTCCATGACCACTCAATCCAATGATCCATTGCAGGGCATGACCCTGAAGGCCATTCTGACCCGGCTGGTGGAAGAACACGGCTGGGAGGAATTGGGCCGCAAGATCTCCATCCGCTGTTTCACCCACGACCCCAGCATCGCTTCCAGCCTGAAGTTCCTGCGAAAAACCCCCTGGGCCAGGGACAAGGTCGAGGCGCTGTATCTGCTGGGGAAGATGGACAAGGAATGAGGATCTCACTGTTTTGAACGACTACCTGGATCTTTTCATCAGCTATCTGACGGTCGAAAAGGGGCTGTCAGCCAATACCCGCAGCGCCTACAGCAGCGATCTGACGGAGTATCTCGATTTTCTGGAGAAAGCCGGCCGAAAACGAGCGGCGGACGTGCTCCCGCTGGATGTGGCCGCCTACATGGCTGTTCTGAAAGAGCGCGGCATTGCCGCCCGCAGCCGCGCCCGGTGCCTGTCCGCCATCCGCATGTTCCACAAATTTCTGATGATTGAAAATTACGCCGACAGCAATCCGGCCTCCATCATCGAAGCGCCCCGCACGCTTAACAAGCTGCCCCAGTTCCTGACCGGGGCGGAGGTGGATGCGCTGCTGGCCTCCTGCAGCGGCCCAAGCCCGGAAGACATCCGCGATCTGGCCATGCTGGAACTGCTGTATGCCACCGGACTGCGGGTCTCCGAGCTGGTCAATCTGCGGCTGCGCGAGGTCAACTTGCAGTCCGGCTATCTGATGACGGTCGGCAAGGGGGACAAGGAGCGGCTGGTGCCGATCGGCGAATCGGCCTGCCGCCGGATCGCCGTTTATCTGCAGCAGATTCGTCAGAAGCAGGATCCCGCCAGCCGCAATCCCTACCTGTTCCTGTCCCGCCTGCGGGAAGCCATGAGCCGTCAGGCCTTCTGGAACATCATCAAGAAAAGGACGCAGCTGGCCGGCATCCGCAAAAGCATCTCACCGCACACCCTGCGGCACTCCTTTGCCACCCACCTGCTGGAAAACGGGGCCGATCTGCGCAGCGTGCAGATCATGCTGGGACATGCCGACCTGGCCACAACTCAAATATACACCCACGTAACCAGAGAGCGCCTGAAGAAGCTGCACCAGCAGATTCACCCCCGCGGTTGAGCAGCATCATGGCCCGCCCGGCGCCGACACACAGTTTTATTGACACGTTCTACAAATTGGACTATATCTAAACATATTTCAAACACTTACGAAGCATCCGGCACTCACACATATATGCCAGACCAATCCAGCAGCACTCACAATCAGAATACCCTGTCATACCTTGGCAAAGTCGGGTCGAACCTCCTGGATTCAATCATCAGGAGGTTTTCCAATCCGGAGACCTCCCGCCGCAACCGCTTTATCCTTTTGACCGTCACGGCACTGCTGCTGACGCTGACCATTCTCCCCAGCCAGCACCTTTCCACCATTTCGTACAAAACCGGCGACATCGCCACATCGGACATCCGCGCCACCCAGGATCTGCTGGTGGAAGACCGCGCACTTACCGAACAGCGCCGCAAGGATGCCGGCAACGCCGCGCCGGTGATCTACAACCTGAACGATCGTGTGCAGTCGAATATTTACGAGAAGCTTGCCCAGACCCTGGCGGCCATTCGGACACAACAAAACGAGCAGTCCGAAACCTCCCTGGCCGAATGGCGGGATCTGCTGCTGCCGCTGCTGGACACCGAACTGAAACCGGCCGAGATCCAGGCCCTGATCCGGATCAAATCCGACAAGGCCTTTCTGGCAAGCGCCCTGAAGCGGCTGAATGATCTGTACCAGCGCCGGATCGTGCTGGACGGCAAGGTGTTTCAGAACGATGCCCGCCGCGGCCTGGAAGTGGCTGACAACAACGGCCACATCATCGACGGCGGCGACATCACCAGCACTTTTACCGATATCGGAGACGCCCGCCGGATCGTCAGCGGCTGGAACTACGACGGAACCGGATCTGCCGGCGACAACCAGCTGATTTCAGCGGTCATCACCCGGATTTTGCTGCCCAATCTGTTCCATAACCGTGAAGCTTCCGAGGCCCGGGTAACGTCAGCCATGGAAACGGTCAGGCCGGTGCTCTTCAAGCTTCAGAAAGGCGAGATGATCGTCCGCGTCGGCGAACGGATAACTCCCGAGCAGGCCCACAAACTGCAGGCCGTCTATGGTGAGCAGCGGGGCGGCAACCGCCTGCTGACCGCCATCGGAACCTTCGCCCTGATCATCGTGCTGTTTTATTTCCCCTACCGCTTTGCCTGTAAAAACATCCGCAAGTTCAACCCCAGCAACAAGGACATCCTGATCATTTCACTTTTGATCAGCGGCAGTTTCCTCTGTTTCAAAACCGCCCTGCTGATCAGCCACAACATCGGCCCGGTTTTTCCTTCCATCGAGACGGCCAATTACTTTTATCTGTTTCCTTTTGCAGCCGGCGCGATGATCGTGCGCATCTTCATCAATTCGGAAGTGGCCCTGGTGTATTGCGCCGCCCTGGCTCCGCTGTTGGGCATCATGTTCGAGAACAACATGCTGGTCGTGATCTATTCTCTGCTGGGCAGCATTGTCGGCGCCCACGGGGTGCGGTACTGCACCAGCCGCGGCACGATATACGCGGCCGGACTCAAAGTCTCGGTTGTCAACCTTTCCATGGCGCTGGCCTTTCAGACCTTCAACAATGTCATCTTCACCTCCCAGACGCTCTACGTCGCCTTTTTCGCGTTATTGAGCGGCATCATCAGCGCCGGCCTGGTATCCGGATTTGTTCCGGCCATCGAAACCCTCTTCCAGTACACGACCGACATCAAGCTGCTGGAGCTGGCCAACCTGAACTCGCCCATGCTGCGCGAACTGATGATCAAGGCGCCCGGCACCTATCATCACAGCGTAGTGGTGGGCAACCTGGTGGAAGCCGCCGCCGAATCGATCAATGCCAATCCGCTCCTGGCGCGGGTGGCGGCCTATTACCACGATGTCGGCAAAGCCTCCAAAGCCCACTACTTCATCGAGAACCAGGGGGGAGAGGAAAACCGGCACGACAAGCTGACCCCCAGCATGAGCGCCCTGATTCTGATCTCCCACATCAAGGAGGGCGCCGAACTGGCCCGCGAAAAACGGATCGGACAGCAGATCATCGACATTATCCGCCAACACCACGGCACCGGATTGATCAAGTTCTTTTACGAACGGGCCAAGACCCAGGCCGAAGCCAGCGGCAGCCAGGTGGACGAAAAGGATTTCCGCTATCCGGGTCCCAAGCCGCAGACCCGCGAAGCCGGCATCGTCATGCTGGCTGATTGCGTCGAAGCGGCCTCCCGCACACTGGTCAACCCGACCCCCGACCGGATCCAGGGCATGGTGCAGAAGCTGATCAACAACGTTTTTATCGACGGGCAGCTGGACGAATGCGAGCTGACTCTTAAAAATCTGCACGAGATCGCCAGGAGCTTCAACCGGATCTTAAACGGCATCTTTCACCACCGGATCGATTATCCCGAACCGGTGCACAAGGTGGGGGGCGCCAGAAAAGCGGAAACACAGGACGCCGTAAAAATTGACAACGGAGATGCACAGAATGCTGATACTGATGGACAACCGCCAGAGGCGCCACCGCTTCGCGAGCCGCCAGCTAAAAAAAGTGGCCCTGAGAATCTTAAACGCCTTGGAATGTCCTGAAGGTACCGAGCTTTCGGTATCGATCGTCGGCGACCGTTCCATACGGGTCATCAATCGCGACTATCTGGCTCGGGACAAGCCGACCAACGTGATCTCGTTTTCGCTGCAGGAGGGCGACTGTTCCGGCATCAACCCGCTGGCTCTGGGTGACGTGGTCATTTCGGCCGACACCGCCGCCCGGGAGGCCCGGGATGGCGGAATCGAATTTTTCGAAAGGCTTTCCTTTCTGCTGCTGCATGGCATACTGCACCTGTGCGGTTATGACCATGAGCGCAGCGGCGAGGAGGAAGCCCAAAAAATGCAGCACAAGGAGCAGCAGCTATTCAGGATTCTGAAGAAGGAAGGGTTGTTAAACCCGACCGGTTCATAGATTCGGCCAACTGCGCCATTTCGGGCATCCTGCACGCCGCCCGCTCCGAAAAGCATATGCGCAACCACTTCGTTTCGGCCGGCGCGGTGCTGCTTTTGGTGCTGTTTCTGCGGGTTACCCCGCTGGAGTTTGCACTGCTGGCGCTTTCGATTCTGTTCGTACTGTGCGCCGAACTGCTGAATACCGCGGTCGAGGCGGTGGTGGATCTGGTTTCGCCCGAATTTCACCCGCTGGCCAAGATCGCCAAGGACACCGCCGCCGGGGCGGTGCTGATCGCGGCCTGCGGCGCAGCCATCATGGGCTACCTGATCCTGGCCAAATACGTCCTGCCGCACTACGGAAAGGTTCTTGCGATGTTTGGAACGCCATCGGACATGGGTACGCTCGTTTCGGTACTGATCGTCATCATAACCGTTATCATGCTCAAGAGCCTGACCGGCAGCGGAACCCCGCTGCATGGCGGCCTGCCCAGCGGTCATGCGGCCGTGGCCTTCTCGATCGCCACGGCGGTATCGCTCAACACGCTGGATCCGCTGATTTCGCTGCTGTCAATCTCCCTGGCCGCCATGGTCAGCCATTCGCGGCTGCTGATGCGGATTCACAACATGCGCGATGTCATACTGGGAGCTTGCCTCGGCAGCGCGATCACCATCGTTGTACTGTTATTATTCAAAAACTTCGGCGCATAAATCAGGAGGAACGGGCAGTGGAAGACGGCAGCAGTAGGAAGTCCGGGTTTATCGAGCGGTTGAGCCGTTTTATATCCGGACGAAAAAAGACCACCGAAGAAGAGATCAACGATTTCATAGAAGCCTCCGAAGAAGAGGGTCTGGTCAACGAGGAAGAAAGCGAGATGCTGCGCTCGATCTTCTCGCTGGGCACGACCATAGTCCGGGAGATCATGGTGCCGCGCACCGAAATGGCCTGCATCACCGTCGATGCCAGCGTACGGGAACTGCTGGACACGATCATCAACTGCGGCCACTCACGCATTCCGGTTTATGAACAGACCATCGACAACATCGTCGGCCTGCTGTATGCCAAGGATCTGCTGAAACAGTGGGGGCGTCCGGATGACGCGGTTTCGGTGCGCTCGATCATGCGCACGCCCTACTTTATCCCCGAATCCAAAAACCTGGAAGAGCTGCTGCAGGAATTCAAGCGCAAACGGGTTCACCTGGCGATCGTGATCGACGAATACGGCGGAACCTCCGGCCTGGTGACGATTGAGGATCTGCTGGAGCAGATCGTGGGCGATATCCAGGATGAATATGACAGCGAAGAAGATCTTTTCAGCGCCAACCCGGACGGCAGCATCACCGCCGACGGACGTTTGCCGGTGGAGGAGTTGGAGGAGTATTTCGATATCAGCATCGAATGCGACAAGTTCGATTCCGTCGGCGGCCTGGTGTTTTACCTGACCGGCAAGATTCCGGCCGTCGGCGACACGATCGAAGGGGCCGGACTGCGCCTGAAGATCCTGGATGCCGATCTGCGGAGGGTCAAAAAGGTCAGCGTGACCCGCTTAAGCGGCACCGATTCCGAAATCCCGGGGCGCGAGTGATCGCACTTTCTTCTATGTTCTCTAATCTGAAGGGTCTGTTCGATCGCCGCGGCCTGCTGGCGATTGCCTCCGGCCTGCTGATCGCCCTTTCCTTTCCGACTCCGGGCTTTTCATTTCTGGCCTGGATCGCGCTGATCCCGCTTTTGATCGCACTGGAAGGCAGCACTCCCCGGATCGCCTTCCGGGTCGGCTGCAGCTGCGGTGTGACGGCCTACGCCCTGATCCTGTACTGGCTCAACATCGTTTTCACCCGTTACGGTCATCTGCCCTGGTCGGTCAGCGTTGCGGTCTACCTGCTGCTGGTGTTCTGGCTGGCCCTGTTCTACGGATTGAGCACAACCGTAGCCCGCCTGGGGGAAGGGATCGGAATCAAAGCCGCCTTTACCCTGCCGGTGGCCTGGGTGGCCTTCGACTTTGTCCGCTCGTTTCTGTTTTCCGGCTTCGCCTGGGCCATGCTGGGACATTCCCAGTTCCGCACCCTGCCGTTGATCCAGATTGCCGACCTGGGCGGCGTCTACGGCATCACGCTTTTGATCGTGCTGGCAAATGTCGTGCTGTACCGGGCCTTGCGGGCCGTATCCGGAGCAGAGATCCCCTATCCGGTCAAAAGCGCCCTGACCCTGCTGGCCCTGCTGATCGCGACACTATTCTACGGCTTCAGCCAGCTGCAAAACAGTGGGGAGCAGAGCGCGCACAAACCGCTCAAGGTAGCCCTGATTCAGGGCAACATCCCCCAGGATGTCAAATGGAGCCCGGAATTCCGCGAGCGGACGGTTGACACTTACCTACGCCTGACACGCGAGGCTTCCAAAGATGGGGTTGATCTGATCGTCTGGCCGGAAAGCGCGGTGCCGTTTTTCTTTCAGGACGAAGCGCAGCAGGCCGAACGGATCAGGAACCTGGCCCGGGAGACCGGCGCCCATCTGCTGCTGGGGAGCCCGGCCCATGAATTGCGCAACGGCCGGAGCACCTTTTTGAACAGCGCCTTCATGCTGTCGCCGGCCGGAGAAACCACCGGCCGGGCCGACAAGCTGCACCTGGTGCCTTTCGGTGAATATGTGCCGCTGGGAAGCATCCTGACCTTCATCAACAAGATCGTGGTCGGCATCGGCGATTTCGCGCCGGGAGAAAAGGCCGTGACCCTGGAGGCAGCCGGTGTCAAACTGGGGGTCCAGGTCTGCTATGAAGTCATCTTTCCGGAACTGGCCCGCCAGTACGTCCGGGCCGGAGCCCGGGTCCTGGTGGCGATCACCAACGACGCCTGGTTCGGCCGGTCATCGGCCCCTTACCAGCACCTTTCGATCGCCGCCTTCCGGGCCGTTGAAACCCGCACGCCGCTGATCCGGGCCGCCAACACCGGCATAACCGCCCTGGTTGACAAAAACGGGCATATCAGCGACATGACCGGTCTGTTTGTGGAAGGGTTTCGCACCGGAGAAATCACCCCCGGCAGCGGGAAGTCACTGTATCTGACCATCGGCGACACCCCGGCCTGGATCTGCCTGCTGCTGACGGCCGGCGTGGCCCTGCTGGCCTGGCGCAAACAGAACAACACTAATAACGACAAGGAGTAGCCCATGTACCGTGAGGAAAGTGCCAAACTGAAGGACTGTGAAGAACGGATCGCCAAGCTTCGGGGGTCTCTTTGACATAGATGTCAAGCGCGAGTCGATCCAGGAGATCGAATCGATCATGGCGGTGCCCGGATTCTGGGACGACGCCGGAAAATCACGGGAGATCATCACCAAACGCACCGCCCTGGAAAAGCTGGTTCAGACCTGGGACAGCCTGGTGCGCCAGGCCGAAGACGTCAAGGTCATGATCGAACTGGGCGAAGAGGCCCAGGATGCCGACACGCTGACCGAAACCGCCGGCATGGCCGACCGCCTGATCCAGGCTGTCGAAGCGGCCGAATTCCAGCGTATGCTCTCGGGCGATCACGACCGCAACTCCTGCTTCATCACCATCAATCCCGGCGCAGGGGGCACCGAATCCCAGGACTGGGCCGAGATGCTGCTGCGCATGTACCTGCGCTACTGCGAGAAAAAGGGGTGGAAAACCACCATCACCGAATTCCAGGCCGGCGACGAAGCCGGGCTGAAATCAGCCACCGTCAGCGTCAGCGGCGAATACGCCTACGGCTACCTCAAGGCCGAAGCCGGCATCCACCGGCTGGTGCGCATCTCCCCCTTTGACAGCAATGCCCGCCGTCACACCTCCTTCGCCTCGATGTACGCTTTTCCCGAGATCGAAGAGGATGACATCAATATCAAGATCAGCGACGCCGACCTGCGGGTGGACACCTTCCGCTCCGGCGGGGCCGGCGGCCAGCACGTCAACACCACCGATTCGGCCGTGCGCATCACCCACATCCCCACCGGCATCGTGGTGGCCTGCCAAAGCGAGCGCAGCCAGATCTCCAACCGCGCCACGGCCATGAAGGTGCTGCGTGCCAAGCTGTACGAGCGCGAGGTGGAGGAGCGCAGCGCCAAGGCTTCCGAAATCGCCGCCGAAAAAAAAGATATCGGCTGGGGCAGCCAGATCCGTTCCTATGTGCTGCACCCCTACAAAATGGTCAAGGATCTGCGCACCGGCGTCGAATCGGGCAATCCCGATGCGGTCCTGGACGGCGCCCTGGAAGAATTCGTGGTGGCCTACCTGATGGGAGTCAGGCGGCAGGTGGGCGATGTGGAATAAACTGCTTGAATAGTAAAGGGTACTGCCATGCCATTTAAACAGATCCTGACTGAATTCCGTTCCAGCTTCCGCTACCGGCTGTTCTTCGTCTTCACGATACTGACCGCGCTGCTCTCGATCCTGCTCGGCACGCTCTATGTCAGCAATGAAATACGCGAGATGCGGGCAAACGCCTCTGAACAGCTTCAGCTCCTGGCGCAGCAGTTTGCCCAATCGATCCGCTTGCCGCTTTACGCTGAGAATCGCGAGACCCTGCAGCATCTGGCCGAACAGGCGGCCAGCACATCCCTGATACACTCTGTATCCATCATGGCGGCCGATGGCAGGCTGCTGGCAGCGACGCACCCCACCACCGTTCAAGCCAGGACCGAAACCATCGCCGAAACCGAAGACGTTTTCAGCGATCCGCTGGCATCCTCGGTCGAAGAAGTCCTGACCGGCGCCGCCCCTGCTGCGCCAGCCCGGATAGGAAGCGTGCGCATGGAGAAAGACGTTTCCGGACTGTCGCGTGAAATAACCGGAACGATCCTGTCGGCACTCTTTTTCGCCTTTGTTTTCTGGCTGGCGGTCTCATCCATTTGCTACCTGGTTCTCAAACAGGTAACCAGGTCGTTCGACGCACTGTTGGAAGGCATTCAGACGATGCAGAGGGGCGATTACAGCTCCAGGATAGAGGTGATTTCCGGCGACGAGCCGGGAAAAGCCGCCATGGCTGTCAATCAGCTGGCGGATTCGCTGCAGCAGCGAAAAGAGGAGAACCTTGCACTACAACGGGAGCTGCTGGACGCCAACCAGACGCTGCAAGAAGAAATCGGCGAGCGTATCCGGGCCGAACAGACCCTGCGCGAAAGCGAGCAGAATCTGAAAACATTGCTGGACGGCATGCCGATCGGCGTGGCCTGGACCGACAGCGACGGTAATGTGGATTACCTGAATAATTATTTTGTGGAGCATTTCGGCTACACCCGGGAAGATCTCCGGACCGTCAACGACTGGCTCAGCCGCGCCTATCCGGATCCGGACTACCGCAGCCAGATCATGGAATTGCGTCGAACGGCGCTTGAAGCCGGCCAGCAGAACGGCTCGCACACTCCCATGTACGAATCACGGATACGCAGCGGGGACGGCAGGATCCGGCAGATCATCAACAAACTGACCAAGATCGGAAAACGGACCGTCATACTCCTGATTGACATAACCGAGCGCGAGATACTGCAGGAACAGCTGATCAAAACCCAGAAACTGGAGTCGATCGGCATCCTGGCCGGCGGTGTCGCACACAATTTCAACAACGCCCTGACCGGTGTGCTGGGCTTCATTTCACTGGCAGCCATGCATATTGACCCGTCCCACAAATCCTATCCGCTGCTCCAGCACGCCGAAAAAGCCACCAAAAAAGCGGCCGGGATGGCCAAACAGCTGCTGACCTTCGCCCGCGGCGGTGCGCCGGTCAAAAAGCCGGTAGAGCTGCGCAGACTGCTTGAGGACACGGCCCGCTTCGTTCCGGACAACGCCAGGATACGGCTGGATTTCCGGATAGCGGAGTCGCTGCACGCCGTCCTGGGCGATGAGGAGCAGCTCCGTCAGGCCTTCGGCAACATCGTACTCAATGCGGTCCAGGCCATGCCGGATGGAGGCGCACTCACCATTGGCGCGGACAACGTCAGACCGGCCCTTGACTCGCTCACCTCCGATCAGCAGACCAACTACGTCTGCCTGACCTTCAGCGACCAGGGCTGCGGCATAGCGGAAGCGGATCTGAAAAGGATTTTCGATCCCTATTTCACCACCAACCCATCCAACACCGGGTTAGGACTGCCTTCAGCCCATTCAGTCATCAGCAGGCACGGCGGGCAGATTTCAGTGGCATCCACGCCGGGTCAGGGCACCACCTTCACGCTCCTGCTTCCGGCGGCAATGCCTGACAACAGCCCCACACCATCAGCGCAGCCCTGATTCCGGTTTTTTAACGGCGTGCAATTGTTTTTTGCAGAATTGTTTTTGCCAATACGACCTTTATCCGGGCAAGCCTGTCGGGCAGGGGTCAATCACCCTTTCGCTGACGGTTCTGCAAAAAACCCGATAGCCATGACCTGGTCAGCGTTCATCAATATCTTCAGCATCTTCCCGGGACGTTCTCGCGGTACTTCGATGACACGCAGCACGTCAGCCAGATGGGCATACTGGGGCAGCAGAGCTGCCAGCAGATTCTCCGAATCCAGCAGAAACTGCCGGTTGAATCTGTTGCCCTGATCCTCCGGATAAAGCGGGATATAGCGGATGCCGGCTTCCAGCATATCCTGAAAAAAATGCGTGCCGAAAGACAGATCCGGCTCGTGGGATCCTGCCCGATAGGCGATCTCCATCAGCACGGCCGCGTTGGAGATGTCGGCATAGGAAACATGGACCCCCTGACTGATCTCCCCCCTGCTCCCCCAGCGCCCCGGCCCCATCAGGATAAAGCGCCGCCGGGGCAGCCTGGTGTTTAAAAGCCCCACCGCCCGGCCGATAGCCATCAGCGTATCCCGGCTTTTTTGTGCCGCGTAGTGTTCCGGCGGCACATACACAACATGGGATATGTCAGGAATGCGCCCGTTGGAGATGAATCGATTGGCGGTGAAAAGTGTCTCGCTGTCGGGGATGTCCTGCTGAATGGTGCTGGGAAACAGATCCTCCTCGATATACTGCGGCCGGCACTGCAACAGGTAGAGGTGATTGCCGTCATTGGCAAACTCTATCTCCACCGGTGAGCTCATCCCCTCCTGCAGAGACTGCAGTATCGCTCTGATCTGCTTGATGAACGGTGTCCGCTTCACCAGCCCTTCAAAGGTGGCGACGGTTTCGTCACGATTCAGGTGAATTTCCATGGACGGAATGTTGCAGATCTGCCCGTCGCGGTAGGCCGAAACCAGATGTGAAAGCTGCGGAATTTCTGTTCCGTGCTGGCGGATGAGCCGCTCAAGGGGGACTGTCTCAAAAATCCGCTCCTGCAGATTGACCAGATCGACCTTGACCGGCGAATAACGGCGTATTTCGTCGGGAGTGACGTTCACCCGCAAACCCGGTTGGCCGGGCGACAGAAGAACGGGGTAATCGTTGCTGACGCGGTCCACGGCCCGCGTACCCAGGCCCGGCACCAGGCGGCAGAGACCGTCGTCCCGTTTCAGGCGCGGCGACCAGCGAAATTCGTTCGAGCTCAAGGCGACCCCGGCAAAAACCGGCAGGTGATAGGGGCCGATACGCCGCCCCACAACCTCCTGAATCAGAATGCCCATCTCTTCGCGATAATCAAGCAGGCCCCGTTCGGTGCGGTAGACAATCGGATCCGGGCCGAATACCGAGGCATAAATCTCGGCGATGGCATCGAGCAGGGCATGCAGTCTGCTGCGCTTGTCCCCCTGATTGGGGAGGAACAGGCTTTTGTACTTGCCGGAAAAGGCGGTTCCCGCCCGGTCCTCCAGCAGGCTGGAGCTGCGCACGATGATCGGGCATTCGCCGAAATCGTCCAGGGCATGGGACAGCCCCCGGTAAATGTCGGCCGGAAAACGGGCGTGTTTGAACAACTGGACGATATTGGGATATTCGAAGCGGATCTGCTCGATATCCTTGTACTTCAACTCGTTGACATCCTCCAGGTCGTTGTAGTGCATGAATGCTGTCAGACAATCAGCGGTCAGATACCAGGTCTTCGGTATCCTGATATCGGCAAGCAGCCCCTCCCTGTCGGCAGCCCGGGCCAGAATGCGCCAGGCCACGAAGAGACCGGCGCTCTTTCCCCCCAGCAGTCCGTTGCTTCCGGCGGGATAGATGATTCGTGTCACCAGATCGAAAAAATCGGACACCTGCAGGTGATGTTTTACCAGATTGATGAAATCGGTGCTGTCGGAAAAAAAACGGCGGATCAGTGACACCCGCAGCCATTTATCGGTCGATTGCGCCAGAACGGCCCCGTCGCTCAGTTGAGCGCGATAATTCAGGATCACATCAATGATCTTGCCCAGGGATACGTTGGCCGAGTCCACGGTCTTGATCAGAAAACTCAACCTGTTTTCCTGCATCCAGCGGTGCAGCGAGGACGTTATCTCGGCGTCGCTCAAGTGACGGGCGGCAATCTCGAAGACCTGTTCGCTCATCTCGAGGATGCTGGTGCGGGGTTTGTGCCTGCTGGGGCTGTTGATCTCGGATACGGTGTCCGGATGGTGGGCGGCAAAGGTGACGGCAAATGCGTCCAGAGCCTGGCGGGCTTCCTTGATATCGCTTCGGCAGAGGAAGTAGAGCATTTTACGGGAGCAGTAAAGATACAGCTTTTCATCGGTGCGGCGCAGCACGTCGACAAGCGCCACCCATTCGCGGGTGGCCGTCTTCTGCTCGCAGAGCAGTTTCTCCATGTCCCGCTGCATCAATGTCTGGCCGATCCGCTCGGCAATCGTCCGGAGCAGCTTGCTCTCTTTCTCCAGGAAAACCCCTTCGGAGGAAAGGGGCACCTCGGACGTATAGGATACTTCGAGAGAGCCGGACTCCCCGTTCCCGGTGGCTATGGGAACGGTTTCGGACCAGCGGCTCGGCGTGTAGCGGGGAGGCTCGCACACCTCCCCGCCATAGACGATACGGGCCTGGCAGAGTTCGGGGTAGCGCCAGCCGGAGGGGACGATGGCGATGATTTCGCGGAAAAGCTCGCCAAGAGTACAAGACCGGCCGGCCAACAGATCCTCGATCCGGTAAAGGCAGTTCAGCTCTTTTTCCCGTTCGAGCAGGACCTGAATCAGTTCAGGGGTCTCGTTGTTGTGCATGAAGTGTTTCCCCGTTCAGCAGAAGGTTGCGGCAGCGGCAGCCGGCATCAGGCCCAGCCCCGCGCCTGAACCGCCTGGGCCACCCGGTTGATGGCGATGACATAGGCCGCGTCGCGCATGCCAATCTTCTGCCTCCGGGAAACTTCGCTCACCATGGTGAACGCCGTGGTCATGTATTTTTCCAGCTTGTCGAGCACTTCGTGTTTGTCCCAGAAATAGTTGCTGTTGCACTGCACCTGCTCGAAATAGCTGCAGGTGACACCGCCGGCATTGGCCAGGAAATCCGGCAGGGTGAGGATGCCCCGCTGCAGGAGAACCTCGTCCGCTTCCGGCGTTGTCGGCCCGTTGGCCCCTTCGGCGATCACTTTCACCTTTGGCGAGATCAGGTCCACATTGCCCCGGTGTATCTGACTTTCTATTGCCGCCGGGATCAGGATGTCCACCTCCTGCTGCAGCCAGGCATCGCCCGGCAGCTGCTCATAGCCCAGATCTGCGGCCAGCTTTTTGTCTATGCCGCCGAACTTGTCGGCAATCTCCTGCAGTTCGATAACATTGACCCCCCCTTTTTTACGGTAGGTGTAGCTGGTCATGTCGGTCTGATCCCAGCAGGATATGGCAACCACCTTGCCGCCATGCTGGGTGTAAAGCCGGGCCGCATACTGGGCCACATTGCCGAACCCCTGAATGCTGGCCGTGGTTTTTTCGATGTTGATCCCCAGCTCTTCAAGGGCTGCGCCGATAACATACACCACGCCGAATCCGGTTGCTTCGGTGCGCCCCTGGGACCCGCCGCTGCCGAGGGGTTTGCCGGTAATAAAGCCGGGGAAGCGGCCGCCGTGAATGGTTTCAAACTCGTCCAGCATCCAGAGCATATGCTGTCCGTTGGTCATCACATCCGGGGCCGGCACGTCGCTCCAGGGGCCGATGTTCTTTGCGAGCTGGCGGACCCAGCCTCGGCAGATCTGCTCCTGCTCGCGCATACTGAGCTGGTGGGGATCGCAGATAACGCCCCCTTTGCCGCCCCCCAAAGGGATGTCGACCACGGCGCATTTCCAGGTCATCCACATGGAAAGCGCCCGCACCGTGTCGATGGTTTCCATGGGATGAAAGCGGATGCCCCCTTTGGCCGGGCCACGGGCATCGTTGTGCTGCACGCGGAAGCCGTTGAACACCCGTACATTGCCATCGTCCATCCGCACCGGAATGGTAAAGTGGTATTCACGCATCGGCTGCCGAAGCAGTTTCCTGACCCCCTCATCCAGCTCCAGCAGGTCAGCCACCTTGTCAAACTGGTATTGGGCAATTTTGAACGGGTTGTACGAACTATGATCCATGTAACTCCTCCGATTTAAATTTTTCGTACACTATCAGCTGTGCAGGGGTGTGGCAAGCAGCAGGGTAAGCAGCGACCGATTTTGATCCCGGATCAACCGGACTACTGAACCGTCACTTCCAAAGTTTTCACTCCGGCAGTGAAATTTTGCCCGTTATAGGGCCGAAGCGACCTCTTGCCATACACCGGCAACAGCTCGACAGTATTCAAGCCGGCCAGCAGCTCTATCTCACGTTTCACAATCACGTCGTCGACAGGCAGCGCAATTGTCAGGTTATGCTTACCTGGTGTGAGGGCAATTCGTTTGCTGAATTGATATTTCCATCCGATACCGCTATCAGGAACGTTGGGATCAATCGGAGATTTGTCCTCCAGAACCGGCTCGGCTTCAAACGCTACGGTCTGTCCGTCAACATTCAAATGTAGGCGGTAAGGCGGGGCAGTATGTTTGACGTACATACCCATGAGATAGTAGGAATTTCTCTTGACCGCAAACGAGAAGTCGATTATGGCCTTTCCGGTATGAGCGTCAGAGTTGACTACCTCGGTAAAGACATCACTTCTGGTCGCAATCGAAGTCTTGGCAAAAAGATCCCGGTTATTTGCACACCCACTCGCAACAACACAGAACAGTAAAGCCGCTCCAGCCATACACACATTCATTCTCATTTTCATTCTGATTGTCATTTTACAAACCTTTCAATTTTTTTGACTCGGTCAGGTTCTCACGATGCCTCGATATACTGTTGTGAATGCCGCTAAAGATCGGTTAAATCGCATCTTTCCCTCTTTCATTCGTTCGAATCTTTACAATGTCATCAACGGTAGACACGAAAATTTTCCCATCGCCGGTATTGCCGGTATGGGCATATTTTTGAATGACATTGACAACGTCATCAACCATCTCATCAGTCACAACAACTTCCAGTTGTAT
Source organism: Deltaproteobacteria bacterium (assembly GCA_021850095.1). GTDB lineage: Bacteria > Desulfobacterota > Desulfuromonadia > Geobacterales > Pseudopelobacteraceae > JACRCG01. The sequence goes on along the minus strand of JAJZRX010000044.1, from coordinate 6,610 downwards.
GCGGGGAATGAACTCCACCATCTCATACACAATTTTATCCGCTGCTTTTTTTGCCCTGCTTTTGCCGAAACCCTTTATTTCGGAGATCGTCACTCCTGGTAGGCCCTCGATCTCGTGGAGTTCTTCGGTTACTTCCAATAATTTAGATGGCCGTATGATTGCTTTTATCTCTTTCATGAAAACTCCTCAAATGACGAAATCACCCCGCCACTTGTGGCGGGGGTATGACCATCAATCACATCTCTTCCTCGACTTTTCTCTTTTCAAACCAACTGTAGACTGAAGGGATTATCAGCAATGTCAACAGGGTTGAGGTTACCAAACCACCCACAACAACGGTTGCCAGAGGTTTCTGGATTTCGGAACCTGCTCCGCCGGCAATCAGCATCGGGATCAGGCTGAAAATCGCGATGGATGCGGTCATCAGTACTGGCCGCAAGCGGTCAAGACTCCCCTTCCTGATTGCTTCTGGCAGTTCAAACCCTTCATCACGTAATTGCGAGATGCGCGATACCAGAACCAGGCCATTCAGCACAGCCACGCCGAACAGGACTACAAATCCGACTGAAGCGGGAACGGACAGATATTGCCCGGAGATGTAGAGGGCGAAGACCCCGCCGATCAAGGCAAACGGCAGGTTCGAGATGACCAGCAGCGCCAGACGGATCGACCGGAAGGTGACGTACAGCAGCAGCAGGATCAGGCCGATGGCCACCGGTCCGATGATCATCAGTTTTTTCATGGCCCGCTGCTGGTTTTCGAACTGCCCGCCCCAGGTGAGGTAATAGCCCGGCGGCAATTTGACCTGCTCCTTGATCTTCTGCTTGGCTTCGGCAACAAAACCGCCGATATCCCGGCCGGTGATATTCATCTCGATGCCGATTCTTCTGTTTCCGTCCTGGCGGCTGATCTGCGCCGGCCCTTCGATCATTTTCACCTCAGCCAACTGTTCCAGCGGAACATTGATACCGGTTTTGGTGGTGATCATCAGATTTTTGATCGCTTCCAGCGAATTTCGTTTTTCTTCCGGCAGACGAACGGTGATGTCGAAGCTGCGGTTTTCTTCGTACAGCTGCGATGCGGCTTTACCGGCTACCGCAATTTCAATCACCTTCTGCACATCACTGATATTCAGGCCATAGCGGGCAATTCTCGACCGGTCGATATTGACGGTCAGGTAGGGCTGGCCGGAAACCTTTTCCGCCGCCAGATCGGTGCCCCCGCGAACAGTGGAAAGGACGCGCGCAATTTCAGCCGATTTTTCACTGAGTACATCTATATCTTCACCAAACAGCTTGAGAATCAGCTGGGCGCGGGTCCCGGCCACCAGTTCATCAATGCGGCATTGGATCGGCTGGCTGAAACCGACTTGAATTCCTGCAACCGACTCCAGAGACTCACGCATCTCGTTGGTAACTTCTTCCTTGGTGACATCCCGCTTCCACTGGCTTTTCGGTTTAAAAACACCGACATAGCCGGTTTTATCAGTACCCCTGGTGTCCATGGCTACGCCGGTCTGCCCGATCCGCCCGACAATGGTATCCAGCTCGTCAAATTTCATCAGCTTTGCCGCGACCAGCTGGTTTACTTCCATCGCCTTGGGCAGGGAAACACCGGGGAGCAGGGAAACGTCCATATCAAACGACCCTTCATCCATAACCGGGATAAATTCCGTTCCCAGGCGGGTTACCAGAAAGAGTGAAACAACCAGCAGAATCGCGGCAGCACTCAAGACCACGCGCTTCGTGTTCATGGCGTAATTGAGCAGCGGCAGATACAGCCTGGTAGCGTGCTTCATGATGAAACTTTCTTTTTCCGGGTGCGGTTTCAGGAACATGATACAGAGTACCGGAATGACAAAGATGGAGAGAAACAGTGATGACAGCAGCGCAATGGCTACCGTAATGGCCAGCGGGCTGAACATTTTCCCTTCGATCCCTTCCAGGGACAGGATCGGGATAAAGGTGAGGGCAATAATCAGCTCGCCGAAGATACTCGGCTTTCTGACCTCCATAACCGCCTTGAGTACGGTCAATAATTTGGGATGGCGCCCCCCTTCTTCACTCAAGTGGCGCTGGACGTTTTCAACCTGGATGATGGTGGTGTCGATGATCATGCCGATCGAGATGGCCAGGCCACCGAGGGACATCAGATTGGCTGTGATCCCCGCCAGTTTCATGACGATGAAGGTGGCCAGGAGCGACAGCGGCAGGGCAATCAGCACCACGATACTGCCCCGGATGCTGTTCAGCAGCAGGTACAGCACGATCAGGACGAGGATGGAGCCCTCGATCAGCGCCTTGTTGACTGTTGAAACACTCGCCTTGACAATGTCGCTGCGATCATAATAGGGAACAATCCTGATCCCTTCCGGCAGCACGTTGTTTTCATTCATCTCCTTGACTTTTACCGCCACCCGGCGCACCACGTCGCGGCTGTTTTCACCCCGCAGCATCATGACAATGCCGCCGACGCATTCATCCTTGCCATCTTTCATGGCCGCGCCCATCCGGACCGCTTCACCGACCTTGACTTGGGCCACATCCCGAATATAGGTCGGCGTGCCGCCTGCGGATTTCAGGACAATCGTTTCAATGTCGCTGATATCCTTGATCAGGCCGACCCCGCGAACGATGTATTGGTCAGTACCCCGTTCGAGCAGGTTGCCGCCGACGTTTTCATTGTTGCTGCCGATGGCGCTATAGACGTCATCCACGGTTACGGCGTATTTCACCAGCTTCTCCGGCGAGACAAGCACCTGGTACTGCTTGAAATACCCGCCGAATGAGTTGATCTCGTTGACTCCGGCGACACTCTTCAGCTGCGGGGTGACGATCCACTCCTGAATCGTGCGCAGGTTGGTCAGGTAGGCAATCTTCCCCTGCGGATCATCCGGTATCTTCCCTTCCAGAGTATACTGGTAGATCTCCCCCATGGCGGTGCCGATCGGCCCCATGGCCACTTCGACCCCCTTGGGAACCTTCTCTCGAGCCTCCGCCAATCGTTCAAAGACCAGCTGTCGGGCAAAATAAATGTCCACATTGTCCTTGAAAACGATCGTGACGATCGAGAGGCCGAACTTGGTTACCGAGCGCATCTGCTCGATGTCCGGCAGGCCGCGCATTGACATTTCAATCGGATAGGTTACGTTCCGCTCAATTTCTATTGCCGAAAGTCCATCGGCATGACTGACCACTTCAACCTGAATGTTGGTCACATCCGGAAAGGCATCAATCGGCAGCTTCAGATATGAATATGTGCCGAAGACGATTATCAGCAGCGCAAGGAATATGACCATTCCTTTCTGCCGCAAGGTATAGGCAATCATTTTTTCTAGCATCGGTGTCTCGCTCCCGTTGTTTCAGAATTATGATGTATGAAGTATGAATTATGAAAGAGTCAGGCTGGTTTCCGGTTTTTTCATAATTCAACCTTCAAAATTCATCCTTGCTCACTTGCCATGGCCATGCTCGTCGGTCATTTCGCCCTTCTTCACTTCCGACTTGAGGATGAACGAGCCCTTGATCGCGTAGTTCTCGCCTTCTTTCAGACCGGAAACGATCTCGACCATGCCGGCTGCCGTTCGACCGGCCTGAACCGGCCGCGCCGCGAACTCAGCCTCATTTTCCGCAACAAAGACCACCTTTTTACCATCCAGATCCTGCAGTGCCTCTTCAGGAACCGCCAGCACCGGCGGCGCATCAGCTGCCAGAGCCAGCTCGACGGTGGCGAACATCTCCGGTTTCAGCTTGCGTCCCGGATTGGCAACTTCGATGCGCGCCTTGACCGTGCGGGTGGATTCGTCGACCAGATCGGCAATGTAGGTTATGCGACCTTTCAGCTTCAGGTCAGGAAAGGCACCAATACTGACGGTTGCCGTCTGGCCCCTGCGCACCTTGGCCAGATCCTTTTCGTTGATGTCCACCAGCACCCAGACGTTGGACAGATCGGCCACGGTGTAGAGACTTTTGGAGGGATCGGAGAGTTCGCCGACAATGGCATGTTTCTCGGTAATAGTGCCGCCGATCGGGGACTTGACCGGCAGCAGCGGCCGTTTGTGGTTATCGTCCTTAATGTCTGCTACGGAAACGCCGTAGAGGGACAATCGTTCTTCGTCGGTGTGCAATTCGGTCTGCGCCATCTTGTAGTCTGTTTCAGCCTGCAGAATGTCTTTACGAGCAGCAATTTTCTTTTCCACCAGACCCTTGATCCGATCCATATTGGACTGGGCCAGGGCCAGCCTGGTCTTTGACTGATGATAACGGCCCAGGGCTTCGCCCAGCTCGACACTGTCCAGGGTTGCCAGGGACTGTCCGGCAGAAACGCTGTCCCCCAGGGAGGCCCGGACCGCAACTATTTTGCCGGAGATGCGCGGGGAAACATGGGCGATCCGGTCGGCGTTGGCCTCCACCTTGCCGGTGGCGTTAATGGCACCGGCCAGCTGTTGTTTTTTTACGGTCGCGACAACCACACCGTTCAGCTTCTGCACCTCGGCAGTCATCTTGACGCTGCCTGCCTCGTCATGTCCCTCATGGCCTTCTTTCTCTTCCTTATGTTCTCCTTCTTCTTTATGGCCGCCTTCTTTTTCTTCCTTATGGCCATCTGCCTTTTCGTCCTTATGGCTATCTGCCTGCTTTACGCCGCTGTTCCCGGTCTGGGCGGAACGATAGAGAAAGCCGCCAGCAGCTGCTACGGCAAGGATAAGTCCGATGATAATTGCTTTTTTATTCACTGCACACCTCCGTTGATGTCTGTCGCCACTGCTGATTCGAGTTTTACGAGTGCCAGCTGCCGGGCGTGGAGCGCCGTCAGGTAGCCGTCGCTGACCTCGAAGAATTTTTTCTGTTCCTGAATGACCGAGAGAATCCCGACCTCTCCCAGACGGTACGACTCTTGAGTCAATTCCATGTTTTCCTCAAGCTGGGGGATAATGTTTGACGTATAGAGCGACAGCACCTTCTCGGCATTCAGAACACTGCTGTAGGCGGTCTCTACGTCCCGCTCCACATTCCTGATGGCGGCAGTCAAACGGCTTTCAATGCTGCTTCGCTTGGCCCGGGCTTCCTGAACACCGGCCTGATTCCGGTCGAACAGCGGGATCGGCATCGACAGCTTCAAGCCAATGCTGTAGGCGGTATCCTTGCCTTCAACTCCGCCGATTTCCATACTGGTCGTGTCGCGCCGGAATGCGAGACCGGCAGTAAGATTCGGGATTGTTTCGGATCGGGCCAGGGCGATATCCGCGTCTCCTCTTGATTTTTCAGCCTCCAGAACCTTCAGATCCGGACGTTTCCCGAGCGCCAGTTGTTTCAGATCAGCCAGGTTTTTGTTGAGAGAGAAGCCGTTATCCAGGCCTCCGGAAAGCGCCGATGTTTCACCGGCAGGGAGCCCCATGAAGGTGGAAAGTCTGGCTCTTGTTTGCAGCAGTGTCCGCTCGATCTCGATTCGGGCTCCTTCACTGCGGGTCAGTTCCACTTTGGCCAGATTCATCTCCAGTTCGGGGATGTCACCGGCCGCCAGGCGCTCCTTGGTAACCTCAAGAAGCTGCCGGTTGAGTTCAATGGAGCGGTCCGTCAGCTTGAGCCGCTGCTCGGCAAGCATGGCGTCATAGAATACGGTCTTCACCTCTTCGCGTAATGCTCGTTCGCGCTCGGCCACCTGCCAGCGATAGGCGTCCGACTCCCGCTCGGCAACAGTCAGGCGCTTGTCACGCTTGCCTGCCAGCAGAAATTCCTGGGAGACCCCAATCGCCAGGTTGTTTTCTGCACTGCTGCCGGTCAGGGCACCAGTCCCTCCTTCCAGCTCAAGCGTCGGGTTGGGCAGCAATCCTGCTCGGGTTTTGCCGGCATCACGAATGCCTTTTTCTTCACGAAATGCGGTGAGGTCGCCATTATTTTGTAACGAAACCTCGACTACCTGCGGCAATGCCAGTTTTTGTGTTTCAGCCAACACCGGTACAGACGTAAGAATACACAGGATGCCAGGTACGAGGAGCCGAGCTCCTTTTTCAAATACAGTTATTCCCAAAGGACAAACCTCCTTTTGTTCAGTTTTGGTGTGAAAATTCGAAATAGATTACGGAAGTATCACGATAAATATGAAGATGTAATTGTCCCTGAATCAGGACAAACTACTCCCGTCGTGATGTTTCAGGCGTGTATTTGCGGGGGGATAAACTTGGAAAGATAGACTTCAGGTAAAAACTTGAAGGAGTCGGAAACAAGCAGCGCCAGAATCGATGGATTGTAACTGATTCGTAGGGGCTGATTGGTTAATGACGCATGACAAGTGCAGTTAACACACGTGTCGCAACCATCATAATCGTTATGCTGTTCAAGGGGGGGGCAGGGGCATTGGTTATGCGCGGAAATTTTCGAATGTGATGCTCGATCGCTTGCAAATGTCACATGACTCTGCATGGCATGAACACTTTCGTGGACACCATTGATCGTCATGGTCAGCATGACCAGAAGCATAAGACGGGAAGTAAAGAATCCGCGCCCACAGGACGCGGCTTTTAAATTCGCCCCCCACAGGGGGGCTGGCCCTGCCCATAAATGGGCGGGCTAGGAGTTGTGCCGCAATATGAACTTTAATCGCCCAATTGTAA
>JAJZRX010000117.1 GCA_021850095.1 Deltaproteobacteria bacterium | reverse complement strand
ATTGATGATGTGGTCGCTGTTGCGTTCCACCATGCCGGGCAGTACGAAGCGGGTGCAGTACATCAATCCTTTAATGTTGGTGTCGACCATCGTGTCCCAGTCATCCAGGTCAGCCTGCTGGGCCGGTTCCAGCCCCAATGCCAGGCCGGCGTTGTTGACCAGCACATCGACGGCGCGGAAGCGTTCCGTCAGAGAGTCGATCGCCTCCCTGACCGCCTCGCGCTTACGAACGTCCAGCGGGATGATATGGATCTCCGCGCTGGCGCCAAGCTCATCCTGCAGTTTCAAGAGGTGGTCGATCCTTCGGGCGGCCAGGATCAGACGGTTGCCGGGTGTTGCAAAGATGCGGGCGCAGGCAGCGCCAAAACCGGACGAAGCGCCGGTGATCAGGATGGTTTTGCTATCCATAGGTTCCCCTCTTGATGCTCTTGCCGTGAATTGAGCGCCGCCAGTAACTGCTCCGCTTCAATTCCCCTTGTGCTGCACAGTTCAAGCAGCTCTTCCGGCAACGGTGCGCAGACCGTCAGCAGTCCGGTCTCGGGCCTGATCAGGATCGTGCGGAACGAATGTAACGCAAAACCGGACAGGTCTGCAAGTGCCCCGCCGCCATAGCGTTTATCGCCCATTACCGGATGGCCGATGGTCGAGAGATGGCGGCGGATCTGATGCATCCGGCCGCTGATCGGCGTAACCGCCAGCAGGGCGCAGGATTCGCCCCGCGCGATGGCCCGGAAACGAGTTTCCGATTCCTTGTCATCCAGGGGAACGTTGATGATGCCGCTCTCGGGTGGCTGCCCAATTACCAGTGCCAGATAGAGTTTGTCCAGGCCGCTTTCCTTGACCTGGCGGCCGTAGATGCCGGCTGAACTGGAGCTTTTGGCCATGATGACTGTGCCGGAGGTGCCGCGGTCCAGGCGGTTGACCGGATAGAGCTTGCAGGGGGTGCCGCGAACGGCCATGTACTCCTGGGCGAACTCGACCAGGTTTTCCTCACACTCGGCGGTGCGGTGCATCGGCAGGCCGGAAGGCTTGTTGACGATAACAATCTGGTCGTCTTCGAAGAGAATATCCAGTTTTGGTCTGGCGGCTGAAAGGTAGCCGGTTGCAATGCCGCTTTCCTTGAGGGTGACGCTGTCTCGCAGGGCCAGCAGTGTGTCGTGATGAGCAGCGGCGCCGTTCAGTTTGGCGGATCCGCTTTTGATCAGTTTGCGGGTATAGCCGGGAGGTGCGGCCGGCATCAGCTTTCGCAGAAAGCTTTCCAGCCGCCGGTAATGATCCTGGAGGGTGATTTCAAAGGTAAGCATAGTTTATCAGTGATGATTCAGGTGTAGACTGCTCCGTGATCCAGGTAATGCCTAAACCACCAGCCGGTCGTCTTTGTAGCCGGCGTTAAGCTCCAGCGCTTCGTTCATCGAGCGGATGGCGACCTCCAACTGGCTGTCATCCGGTTCGCGAGTCGTCAGGCGCTGCAGTGCCAGGCCGGGGGCGATTACCATCTTTACCAGCGGGTGGTTGTCATGGCTGGCGCTCCATTTCAGAAATTCATAGGAGATGCCGGCGATCATCGGCAGCAGGACAATGCGCGATCCGGCCTTGAGATAGAACGGCCAGAGTTTCGGTATCAGCGAGAATACGGCGATACTGACCAGCATGACGATCAGCAGGAAACTGGTTCCGCAGCGGGGGTGCAGGCGGCTGTAGCGGCGCACGTTTTCAACCGTCAGCTCCTCACCGGCTTCGAAGGCAAAGATCGATTTGTGCTCGGCGCCATGGTACTGGAAGACCCGCTGGATGTCCTCCATGCGTGAAATCAGCCAGATATAGGCCAGAAAGACGATCACCCGGATAACGCCGTCCACCAGATTGAAAATTATGTTGTTGTCGCCGATGACCGGAGTCATCAGTTTGGTGAGATAAAGCGGGAACAGGAAAAACAGGCAGATGCCGAAGCCGAAGGCCACTGTCATTGTGCCGGCCATGGCCCAGGAGGAAAGCTCGCCGCCGCCTTCTTTGACCCCTTCCTTGTCTTTTTCCTCTTCGGTCATGGCTTCGTTGGCCGAAAAGTTGAGGGCCTTGATGCCGATGATCAGCGAGGTGAAAAGAGCCACCGCGCCGCGAATAATAGGGAGTTTGACGACCGGGAAGCGTTCGGAAAGCGGAATGGCCAGTTCTTTTTTGACGACGATATCGCCGTCGGGGCGGCGAACCGCAATGGCGACCGCGCGCGGAGCCCGCATCATGACTCCTTCGATAACCGCCTGACCGCCAACGTGTATTTTTTCCATGAAACCTCTTTCTTGATTTAATCCAGATTCTTGTAGAACTCGCGCACTTCCTGGGTCTGGCCGCAGCAGAACTTTCCTTCGGGACAGGGACCGCCGACGCAGCCCGGGCCTGCTTCGCGGAAGATGACCGGCGCCACCTGTTTCACCAGCCGCAGCATCTCGACGCTCATCTGGCGGATCTCCCACTGGGCGCGCTGGCAGCAGCGCAGGGCGAAGAAGTGCAGCAGTTCACGGGCGTTCATGGTCATGATTATTTTTGTCTCGGTTGCGTTGGGCAGAATATAGCGCGCATCCTCGGCCGGTATTCCCATCTCGACCAGTTGGGCATACGCTTTGTGAACGGTCTCCGACATGAAGGCAAAAATCTGACGGGCTTCCGCATTGTCCGCGATCGTGTCCGGCATGATGGAGGTGAATTCTTCCTTGTGCGAGACATAGCGCTGGGACTGCTGGGAGAAGGAGGCGATCCTGTGGCGCACCAACTGGTGCGTGGTGACCCGGGAGATGCCTTCGATGCCGAAGGTGAAGGAGGCGTGCTCCAGCACCGAGTGGTGCCCCAGCGACATGATTTTGTCCAGAAAGGTCTCGATATCTGAGTTTTCCAGTTTTTCCCGCAGATCGTTGATGGAGGAGGGTGAATAGCAGAGCCGGGCGGCCAGTGCCACGGTACGCTCGGGGTTGGGGGTGTGTTCGATCAGTGTGACGTTGTTCATAGTGCCCTGGCGCGAGCCATCTTCAGGGAATGCGTTGTCATGTTCTGAATCTGGAACGCTCTGGAATGGAAATAGTGGTGATGCAAAAAAAGGGGATCTGCCTCGCGACAAACCCCCTCCATGTGTCGGCGCACCGGCTGATCAGGCTTGGCCGTAACGCTTCTTGAAACGCTCAACACGGCCGGCGGTGTCAATCAGTTTCTGTTTGCCGGTGTAGAAGGGATGACAGGCCGAACAAATCTCGGTGTTGATCTCTTTCTTTGTGGAACGTGTCTGGAAAGTGTTCCCGCAGATACAGCTGACGGTTACCTCGGAATACAGGGGGTGAATGCCTTCTTTCATCTTTTCCTCCTTCAGTCTTGCTTTACAGCGTTAAATTGATTCAGTGCGAGCAGCAACTTGCAATCGTAGCGATTCGAACAGATTTATGCAACCATTTTTTCAGCTATTTTGACATTGAATCCAGAAAATCCTGGTTGGTCTTGGCTTCCGAAAGTTTGTCCAGCAGAAACTCCATGCTGTCAACCACGTTCATCGGATGCAGTATCTTGCGCAGGATCCAGATCCGGTTGAGGTAGGTTTTCTCGATCAGCAGCTCTTCCTTGCGGGTGCCGGACTTGTTGATGTCAATGGCCGGGAAGGTGCGCTTTTCAACCAGTTTGCGGTCCAGATGCAGCTCCATGTTGCCGGTGCCCTTGAACTCTTCAAAGATGACTTCGTCCATTTTGCTGCCGGTGTCAACCAGCGCGGTGGCGATGATGGTCAATGAACCGCCCTCTTCGATGTTGCGGGCCGCACCGAAGAAGCGTTTCGGTTTCTGCAGGGCGTTGGCGTCTACACCGCCGGTCAGGATCTTGCCGGAGGGGGGCAGGACCGTATTGTAGGCCCGTGCCAGGCGGGTGATCGAGTCCAGCAGGATAACGACGTCCTTTTTGTGCTCCACCAGGCGTTTGGCTTTTTCGATCACCATTTCCGCCACCTGGACGTGGCGGGTGGCCGGTTCATCGAAGGTGGATGAAACCACCTCGCCGTTGACCGAGCGCTGCATGTCGGTCACCTCCTCCGGGCGCTCGTCGATCAGAAGAACGATCAGATACACTTCGGGGTGATTGGCGGCTATCGAGTTGGCGATATTCTGGATCAGTACGGTTTTGCCGGTGCGGGGCGGAGCCACGATCAGGCCGCGCTGCCCTTTGCCGATCGGGGCCACCAGTTCGATTACGCGCATCGGCATGTTGTCGGGAGTGGTTTCCAGTGTCAGCTTTTCCTGCGGGTAGAGCGGAGTCAGGTTGTCGAACAGGATCTTGTCGCGGGCGACTTCGGGCGTCTCGTGGTTTATGGATTCTACTTTCAGCAGCGCAAAATAGCGTTCGCCCTCCTTGGGGGGGCGGATCTGCCCGGAAACGGTGTCGCCGGTGCGCAGGTTGAAACGCCGTATTTGGCTGGGAGAAACGTAGATGTCATCGGGGCCTGGCAGATAGTTGTAGTCGGTGGCCCGTAAGAAACCGAACCCGTCCTGCAGGGTTTCAAGAACGCCTTCGCCGAAAATGGAGCCGTTCTGTTCGGTCTGGGCGTTGAGAATGGCAAAGATCAGATCCTGCTTGCGCAGGCTGGATGCGCCTTCGATGTTGAGATCACGCGCAATCGTATTGAGTTCGCTGATTTTCTTGCCTTTAAGCTCCTGTAAATTCATCTGTTCTCCTGCGTGAAGTTTTTCCTGGTGGATTGCACTCTGATCGTGATTAGTTTTTCTGGGCATGGTTCTCGAAAGTGACCTTTAGGGGATATGTGGATGGGTCTGCTGAAATTCCCTGCTTATGGATTGTTAACGAGGCCGGATAGCGCGGCATATATATGAATGAATCAGGGATTTCTGCATGAATATCAGGGTGACTGCTTGAGGTGTTGATAAAGTTACCTTTTGTCTCTCGAGCTTGTCAACAGAAAACAGCACGAATTACCGTTAAAAGTTTACTTTGCCGCTAGTGGAGCGGGCGATTGCTGCAGCAGATGGTTGATCACAACCCCTGCCATGGTCAGGCCGAAAATTGATGGCAGATAGGAAATGCTGCCCAGAATGACGCGACGATGTTCGCATTTGAAAACCTGTTCATCGCGGTTCGGGCAGACGCAGGACGTGCCGCAGGCGGTTGATGACTCCGGCGCCAGTTCACGGTGCTCCTCGGTGGAATATACCACTTGGACACCGCTGGAGATTCCCTTCTGCCGCAGGATCTTGCGCATACTGCGTGCCATGCGGCAGTTGCGGGTGGCCGAGATATCGTCCACCTGGATCTTGGTTGGATCGAGCTTGTTGGCGGCCCCCATGCTGGAGATGACCGGAATTTCCCGCTCACGGCATGCCGCG
>JAJZRX010000043.1 GCA_021850095.1 Deltaproteobacteria bacterium | reverse complement strand
AGTTGTAAGGTCTTCTTTTTTAAAACACCCGCTAATGTACATGCGGTTATTGAAGGTGACTAATCCTTGGCGCAGGCCGATTCCTTTTTGAAACACGGAGGTTTGATTCTAATGAAAAAACTGTTGCTGATTATGCTGATTCTGTGTGTCTGCACCGGCTGCGGCCGAAAATCCAAGGCAGAGCTTTATGAAGAGGGCGTCAAACAGCTGGATTCTGCCAATCCGGCCGGTGCGGTCGTACTGTTCAAGAATGCTCTGGAGAAGGATGAAAACTATCTTGATGCCCGTTTTCAGCTGGCTCGGGCTTACTCGAAACTGGGCAGGCTGGAGCAGGCTGAAAAAGAGTTTTTGAAAGTTTTAAAGCAGAACCCGTCGCGCGATGAAGTGCTGCCCGAATTGGCTGTCGTCTACAACTCCTCCAAAAAACCGGAGGAGGCTTTCAAGCTTGGCGAGCAGTATCTGGCCAAACACCCCGGCAGTGCCGAAGGATTGGAGATCCTGGGTGTTTCCCGCGCGGTTGGGGGCAATTATGAAGAAGCTGAACGTTATCTGCAGCAGGCCCTTACCGCTGACCCGACCCGCGAAAAAATCAAGCTTGAGCTCGCTTCGGTCTATGTTTCCGGAGGCCAGGAAGCGAAAGCTAAAACTTTTCTGGAGGAGTTGGCAAAGACCGATCCCAAAAACAGCCGGGCTTCATATATGCTGGCCGCCCTGGAAAAGAAGGGGGGCAACGCCGACCGTGCTCTGGAGATTTACCGCCAGATCCTGGCCGTGGATGCCACGGAAACCCCCGCCGCCTATAAATCCGGCCTGATTTATCTCGGGAAGGGGGAATTGGACAAGGCTGAAAAAATCGCCGACGACCTCATCGCCAGTTTCCCCAAGCGGGGCGATGGACATCGCCTGAAGGGTCTGGTGAGTTTCTACCGCAAAAACTACGCCGATGCCTTGACGCACCTCCAGAACTCAATCAAAATTTTCCCTACCCTGGAGGCCTATCACTTTCTGGGGCTCAGCCACTATAACCGCGGCGAACTGGAGATCGCCCTGAGTCAGTTCCGCAAGATTCTCGACAATGTCCCCGATTCCCGTCAGGCCCGCCTGATGACCGGTACGATCCTCCTGGCCCAGAAGCGGTTGGATGACGCCATTACTGAAATTCGGAAAGTGATCCAGGCTGATGACGGTGATGCGATCGCCCATAACCTGCTGGGCAACGCCTATATGGCCAAAGGTATGTATGACGAAGGGCTGCGCGAGTACAATCGCGCCACCCAGATAGATCCCAAAATCGTGGACGCTTATCTGAAGAAAGGCTACTTCTACTTCAGCCGCGGCAAAAACGCCCAAGGCGAATCAGAACTTGTCACGGCGGTGCAGGCCGCTCCGGACGCCCTCAACAGCCGGCTGATCCTGGCCTCCTATCATCAGCGCTCCGGAAACAAGGCCAAGGCGCTGGCGGTTCTGCGGGCGGGCCTGACCGGCAAGAAGAGTGACGCCCTGTTGTACAACAGCATTGCGGCGGTGCTGCTTTCGGAGAGCAAGCTGGATGAAGGGCTGAAAAACATTCAGAAGGCCAAGGAAGTCGATCCGGCTTTCCCGGCTTCCTACCAGAATCTGGTAACGATCTATGCGGCCACCGGAAAGTATGACCAGGCCGTCGCTGAATTCCAGACCTTGCTGCGCCATGATCCGAAAAATCTGCGGGCCATGCTGGGACTGGCGGCACTGTACGAAATCAAAGGTCAGGATGCCGACGCCCTGAACCACTACAAAAAGGCCCTGGAAACCCAACGCCCGGAAGCCTTCATGGCTTTGGCAAGCTATTACCAGAAGAAGCAGAAAACCGGAGATGCCCTGAAAACGCTTGAAGACGCACTCAAGATCGATTCGCGCAATCTGGCTCTGCTTGAAACGAAAGGACGGCTGCTGGTTGCCGAAAAGAAACTCAAAGATGCCATTAAAACCTTTGATGAAATCGAACTGCTGAATCCGGAGGCCGGCCTGGCCCTCAAAATCGGGGCTTACGTTACGATGAAGGAAACAGCGAAAGCGGTCGAGCAGGCCCGCCGGATAATCGAAAAGGCTCCCAACTCGGCCCGCGGCTACATGGTTCTGGCCACGGTCTACGAAAGCCAGAAAGATTACCCCCGGGCCATCGCCGAGGCAAAAAACGGCGTACGGGTGGAAGGCAACAATCTCAAGGCGATCATGTACCTGGGGCATCTGTATGAAGTCAGCAAGGATTATAACCAGGCCATGTCGTACTACACCGAAGCGCTGCGCAAGAAACCCGACTTTGTGGCGGCGATCTTTGCCCAGGGCGCGCTACTGGATGTTACCGGCAAAAAGAAGGAAGCCATGGCAAAATACCGCATGGTTCTTGAAAAAGACGACAACCATGTGCCGGCCCTGAATAACCTGTCCTATCTGGCGGCTTCCGGTTATGGCAGCAAGGAAGAGGCGCTGCGCCTGGCAATCACGGCCTACAAACATGATCCTTCCAATGCGGGGATTCTGGATACGCTCGGTTTCGCTCTCCTGAAACACAACCGTCCGGAAGATGCCCGGAAGATCCTTGAAAAAGCCGCCACGGCTCTGCCGAACAATCCTGCCGTGCATTATCATCTGGCACTGGCTTACAAGGATACCGGTAACAAAAACGCTGCGCAGAATTCGGTTAAAAAAGCGCTCTCGCTGGGTGAATTTCCCGATTCAGGCGCCGCCCGTCAGCTGGCGGCGGAAATCGGCAAGTAAAAGGGCCGGTAATGCCGATGAGGTTGGTTGCGCTCATATTCATCGATGCGGTATTGGCCGTGGTCGCTTTGTATTTTTCGGCCCTGATCCGTCTTGGTGCGGACGAGCTTGCCGGAAAACTGGCTGAAGTCAAAACCGTGTATACGGTCTGCGCCTTCATTCTGATAATACTGTTCTCGTCACACCTGATGGAGGCGTACGAATTCTCCCGCAACACCAAAAAAAGAGAAGTGCTGGTCAATATCCTCTTTGGCACGTTCACCTCCTTTTTTCTGCTTTCGGTCGTGTATTATCTGGATCCGGAAATCATCCTGGGGCGCGGGGTTCTGGCCATCTCGCTTTTCATCTTTGCCCTGCTGCAATTCGCCTGGCACGCCCTGTATCTGGTGGGAAACAGCCTTTCCCGCTTCTCGGAACGGGTCCTGATTCTGGGAACCGGTGATCTGGCCGTCCAGATGGGGGAGTTGATAACATCCGGCCGCAGCAACTTCGTCCTGGCCGGCTATACCGCCTGCCAAAACCCGGCTGCCCCGGAAAGCAAGCGCGAAGAGAGTCCGGTGCTTGTCCCGCCGGACGCCATCGTCGGTGATTCCAGCGACCTGCTGGCAACCGCCCGCCAGCTGCGTGCCGATGTGATTGTGGTTGCGCTTTCCGAACGGCGCGGCCACTTTCCCCTGGGAGATGTCCTGCGCTGCAAGCTGAACAACATTCTGATCATGGATGCGCCCACGATCTATGAGCGTGTGCAGGGCAAGCTGATGCTTGAATCCATCACCCCCAGCTGGCTGATCTTCTCCCAGGGTTTCATGCGCACCAGCCTGTTCAGCTTCAGCAAACGGACGATCGACATCATCCTGTCCGTAGTTGGTCTGCTGCTGACCCTGCCCTTTTTTCCCTTTATAGCGCTGTCCATAAAACTGGATTCCCGCGGTCCGGTCTTTTTCAGGCAACAGCGGGTCGGCAATCGTGAAAAACAGTTCATGCTCTACAAATTCCGTTCCATGCGTCAGGACGCCGAACTCGGCTCGGGGGCCGTCTGGGCTGCCGAGAACGACCCGCGCGTGACCAGGCTGGGGCGCTTTCTGCGCAATTCGCGCGTGGACGAGATCCCGCAGCTGATCAATGTTCTAAAAGGGGACATGAGCTTTGTCGGCCCGCGCCCCGAGCGCCCCGAATTCGTGGAAAAGCTGAAAAAGATCATCCCCTACTATTCCAAACGGCACTTCATCCAGCCCGGTCTTACCGGTTGGGCCCAGGTCCGCTATCCCTATGGGGCCTCGGTTGAAGACGCGATCGAGAAACTGCGCTATGACCTGTACTATATAAAAAACATCAGCCCGTTCCTGGATACGCTGATATTTCTTGAAACCATCAAGGTTGTGCTGTTCGGACGCGGGGTCCGCTAGCCCCTTTCGGCGATCGCTTACCCGCGTATCGCCGGTCGAAGCGCACTGCAACCTTAAATTCACTACGCACCACAGGAGTACGACCATGAAAATCAAAAACATGCTGCTGCTTGCTGCCCTGCTGCTGACCCTGCCGTTTACGGTCCTGGCCGCCGATTATGTCATCGGCGAAGGTGATATGCTCGATATCGCCGTCTGGGGTGTCAAGGAGCTTTCCTTTCCCGCCCGGGTACGCCCGGACGGCAAGATCACCGTGCCGGGCCTGGGGGATGTGGCCGCCAGCGGCCAGACCCCGGCCGCCCTGCAGGCCTCAATGACCGTCAAGCTCAAGCAACTGGTAAAAAACCCGATAGTAACCGTAGCGGTAACCGGCATTTCCAACAGCAAGGTATATATTTTCGGCGGCGGAGTGAGATCGGGCGTGTTTGAACTGCTTCAGCGCTCGACGCTGCTGCAGCTGCTTTGCACGATAGGAGAGGTGAAAACCGCCGATCTCAAAAAAGCCTACCTGCTCCGCAACGGCAAAAAGATCAAGGAAGATTTCCAAGGCCTGTTTATCGGCGGCGATACCGCCGGCGATGTTCAGCTGGAGTCAGGCGACTCACTCTTCATACCACTGCTGCTGGACAAGAGCGTCTACGTGCTGGGGGCTGTCAACCAGCCCAGGGCCATCGAGTACCGCGAGGGGATGACGGTCATGGAAGCGATCCTTGAATCGGGCGGCTTCACCAAATTCGCCAGCCAGAATGACACCCAGATCCGCAGAAAAGAAGGCGACAAGGAAATCTCCCTGCCGGTCAAGGCCAAAGAGATCATCCAGAGCGGCAACATGACCCAGAACGTCAAGCTCAAGCCGGGCGATTACGTCATTGTCAAGGAAAGCATTTTTTAGCATTATCTGAAACCGCATAATTACTTTGGAGAAATTTAGATGGCATCCAGCGAATTCGATTACAAAAAGTACCTTCATCTGGCCAAAAGAAACAAAGTCCTCTGCATCCTGTCGGCGCTGGCGATCATGACGGCCGTCACGGTCGTCAGCTACCTGCTGCCGAACAAATATGAGGCCAGCAGTACCGTGTTTATCGAGAAAAGCGTCATATCAGAACTGCTGAAGGGGTTGACCATCACCCCCTCGGCTGAGGAAAAGATCAAGGTTCTCTCCTACGCCCTCAACAGCCGCACCCTGATCAGCAAGGTCCTGGACGAGCTGGACCTTAACAAAAAAGGGGGCGAGGCCGAGCAGGAGAACCTGATCAAAGAGATGCAGCAAAACACCCAGATCAAGATCAAGGACAAAGAAGGTCTCTTCGTAATATCATTCCAGAACAAAGATCCCAAGATCGCCCGTGATTACGTCAATGCCCTGGTGCGGCGCTATATCGATGAGAATACCTCCAGCAAGCGCGAAGAATCCTATGGCGCCACCAAATTCGTTTCCGAACAGCTGACCACCTTCAAGGAAAAACTGGATAAGTCAGAAGAGGCGGCCAACGCCTTCAAAAGTGGTCCTGGGTCGGTTGCCAGCATGGATCCCTCCCTGCTGTTGAAGGACATCAACGACTCACAGCAGCGCCTGGATGACCTGCGCATCCGCCAGACCCAGCTGGAAACCGCCATGGCCGGTTTAAGCAAGGTGAACTCGGCGCAATCCAATATGCCGGCCCTGCAAAAAAGGCTGCAGGAACTGCAGCTGCAGTACACCGACAGTTATCCCGAAATCCAGCGCGTAAAAGAGGACATCCGGGCTCTGGACGAACAGCTCAAGAGCGGACAGGGCGTCACCAAGCCGGTCGATTCACCCGAATACGCCAAACTGGCTTCCGAATTGAGGGCGTTGCGTCAGGCTGCAGCGAACCTGAACAGCAACATCGCCCGGAACCGCAGTCTGCTGCACACCATCCCGGCCGCCAAAGCGACCCTGGACAGCCTGGAACGCGAGAAAAACTCGCAGAAAATGCTCTACGAAGAGATGCTGGCCCGTCAGGGGAAATCCGAAGTATCAAAGCAGATGGAAGTCCAGGACAAATCCACTGTTTTCAGGGTTGTTGATCCGGCGACACTTCCGTTTAAACCGGTCAGTCCCGATCGGGTCAGGCTCATCCTGATGGGTGTCCTGGGAGGCATCGCCGGCGGTCTGGGGCTGGTGCTGCTGAAAGATCAGCTGGACGGGTCGGTGAAAGACCTGGATATGGCCAAGAAAATGGGCATGCCGGTTCTGGCGGTCATACCCCGAATCGAGGATCCGCAGCAGCTGCTTTCCCAGGCCCGGCGCGACCGCAAACTGTACCTGGCCGCCGGGGCCTATTTCTCGCTGATACTGGCTGTGCTGGTGGCGGAACTTGCCGGCATCACGATCATATCGAAAGTCGTCAGCCGGCTGACCAGCTGACGACCGTCTGCAACAGCTCCGCTGATTACACGTTGAAACCCGCTGTGTAGGGGCGCATTGAATGCGCCCCGATTGGGCGAACATCGGTTCGCTCCTACGAGTACATGTTTAATCGCGATCAAATAATAATTTCCCAAATAAGTGACAAGGTGAACACATGAGCAGAATTGAAAAAGCGTTGGAAAAAGCAGCCCAGATGCGCAATGAAACACCCGCCACCACCGTTGCTGCGCCGCCGCCGCGCAGCCCGTCCGAACCGCTCAAAAAACTGGGGCTGTCGCGGACAATCACCATCAATCCCGATAACCGTCTGCTGCCGACCCTCCAGGATCCCCATTCGGCGGTGGCCGAACAGTACCGCAAGCTGAAAAGCTCCCTGGTGAGCCTGACCAAGCAGGACAGCTTCCGTAACCTGCTGATGGTGACCAGCGCCATACCGGGCGAAGGCAAAAGCATCACCGCAGCCAACCTGGCGGTCTCCATGGCCCAGGAATACGACCTGACGGTGCTGCTGATCGACGCCGACCTGCGCCGCCCCAGCATCCACACCTATCTGGGCTTCGAGCAGACCATCGGCTTGTCCGACTGCCTGCAGGACGGCATCGACATCGGCGATGCCATCATCAAGACCGACCTGGGCAAGCTGTCGGTGATTTCCGCCGGCCGGGAGGTGGATAAGCCGCTGGAGCTGTTCGCATCCAAAAAGATGCAGGATCTGATGGCCGAGATCAAACACCGCTATCCGGACCGCTATGTGATCATCGACACCCCGCCGCTGCTCCCCTTTGCCGAAACCCGCACCCTGGCCCGGGTTGTGGACGGGGTCATCTTCGTGATCCATGAAGGCGACACCCCCCAGGCCAGCGTTCAGGATGCCCGGGAGGTTCTCAAGGGTTGCCCGATCATGGGCGTGGTGCTGAACGACTCGACCCTGGCGAACATTGAAAGCTCCCACTACAGCCGCTATTACCAAAGATAAGCCAGACACATCGCGATTGATCCGGAGCACAACCATGTACCGTTCCTTTTACAACCTGACCTGCAAACCGTTCGACCTGATTCCTAACCCGGAATTCATCTTCCTCAGCAAGACCCATAAAAAAGCCATCACCTACCTGGATTACGGTATCCGCGAACGGGTCGGCTTCATCCTGCTGACCGGTGAAGTCGGCTCCGGCAAGACCACCATCATCCGCGAGCTGATCAACAAACACCTCGAACGGGTGGTGCTGGCCAAGGTTTTCAATACCAATGTCAGCTTTGAACAGCTGCTGTCGATGATCAACGATGATTTCGACCTGCCGGTGCAGGGCAAGGACAAGATCGAGCTGCTGCGGGATCTGAACCACTTTCTGGTGGAACAGTACGCCAAGGGCAATCAGCCGCTGCTGATCATCGACGAAGCCCAGAACCTGACCCTGGAAACCCTGGAAGAGATCCGCATGCTCTCCAACCTGGAAACATCCGACTCCAAGCTGCTGCAGATCATCCTGGTGGGACAGCCGGAACTGCGCACTCTGCTGGCCCGGCCGGAACTGCGCCAGCTGCGCCAGCGCATCAGCATCCAGTGCAATCTGCAGCCGCTCAACCGGCTGGAAGTGGAGGAATACATCTTCCACCGCATGGAAGTGGCCGGAAACCGGGGCGCACTCAACTTCAGCCAGCCGGCCCTGGATCTGATCTTCAAATACTGCGGCGGAATCCCCCGGCTGGTGAACATCATGTGTGATTTTCTGCTGCTGGCGGCCTTCTCCGAAGAAGCGCGGGAAGTCGGCGAAGAACTGGTGCGCGACATCGTCGGCGACCTGGATTTCAAAAACCACTACTGGGGCCAGGAGCAGCAGCCCCAGGCCGCCGAACCGGTCATCGTGCCGGTCGATACCCCCCAAACGGCGCCCTACTGGTCCGAAAGCCGGATTGAAGAGCTGTTCGGCCGGCTCAACCAGCGTCTGGAAGAATATGAGAAAGACGCGCTGAACGCGACCCAGGCACCGCTCAAGGAACTGGGCGAGCAGCTGACCCAGATGCAGAACACCTTTGCCTTTCAACTCAATAAAACCAATGCCGCCGTGGCCAGGCTGAGCAAGAAAATCGAAGAACAGCCCGAGCAAGCGCCATCGACCCCGGCTGCCCCTGCCG
Organism: Deltaproteobacteria bacterium; assembly: GCA_021850095.1. Classification (GTDB taxonomy): domain Bacteria; phylum Desulfobacterota; class Desulfuromonadia; order Geobacterales; family Pseudopelobacteraceae; genus JACRCG01. Next base: position 18,548 of record JAJZRX010000043.1, on the reverse strand, counting down.
GGGATGAACAGCCCAAGCCGGGGCTGATGCGAAGAATCTTCGGATAAGCAGCACTGCTTCAGACGGCAAAATCCCAGGGATGAAAAGAAAGGTTTCAGCTTCAGGATTGCCCTGGATTACCCAGGATTAAAGCTTTTGACGTTAAAATCCCGAGTAATCGCAGTAATCCCGAGGCTAAAAGAAAGGTTTTAGCTTCAAGATTCCCCTGGATTTATCAAGATTACGGTTTAAGCAGGTTCACGATGACCGATTCTCATAAAATTACTGAAATGATTCAAGCAGGCGAGTCACAGACTCTTGAATTCAAGTCATCCTTTGACAAGGAGACAATTGAGACTTTGGTGGCTTTCGCCAATGCCCAGGGTGGAACTATTCTGGTGGGCGTGGCGGATGACGGCTCGGTGAAAGGGATAACTACAGGCAAAGAAACTCTCAATGAGTGGCTCGGACAGGTCAAATCTTCCACGAGCCCATCAATAATACCTGACATTACGCCGTACCGGGTCTCGGGCAAAACCATCGTTCTGTTGCGTGTCCATGAATATCCCGTAAAACCGATCAACACCAAAGGAAAATATTACAAGAGGGTTGCGTCTTCAAACCACCAACTCGGTCTCTCTGAAATTACCGACCTTTACATGCAATCCCTTCAGCTTTCCTGGGATTCATATACTGCTTCACACGAAACCCTAGATTCGCTATCGGTCGATAAAATCGACAAGTTTATTTCCAAGGTAAACGAATGCGGTCGATTTACTTTGGACAGTTCACCGCTGCTTGCACTGGAAAAACTGAAACTGATCAATGGCAATAGCCCGACCTGGGCAGCCATGCTGCTCTTTGCCAATAATCCGCTGCGCCATCATATTCATATTGGTCGTTTTAAAACATCTACCCTGATAATTGATGATCGTCAGATTACTGGCACCTTGTTCGAGGCTGTTGAACAGGCCATGCAGTTCATCGTTTCGCACGTCAGTGTTTCATTCCATTTCGACGGCAGCCTTCAGCGAAAAGAACGCTTTGCCTATCCATTGCCGGCACTTCGGGAAGCATTGCTCAATGCCGTGGTGCACAGGGATTATGCCAATTCATCCGACATTCAGATCAAAATATATGATGATCGACTCACCATCTTCAGCCCCGGAAAACTCTATGGCGGTTTGACGATTGCTGAGCTTGCGACAGACTGTTACCAATCGCAAACCCGCAATAAGCTTGTTGCCGAGGCCTTCTACCTGACCAAAAACATCGAAAAATACGGGAGTGGCTTGATTCGGATCCGCGCAGAGTTGGAGGCATATCCGGAGGTTTCTTTCAAAGTGGAAGAGACTGCTGGAGGTGTGTTGATCTCTTTTACGCTCAATTCTGTCGCTTCTGGCGGAGTAAATGAGGGAGTAAATGAGGGAGTAAATGAGGGAGTAAATGAGGGAGTAAATGAGGGAGTAAATGAGGGAGTAAATGAGGGAGTAAATGAGGGAGTAAATGTTCTTTTGGATTATCTGTCGAAAAATCCGGGTCTTAGGGTTCCGGATATTTCCAGGTATTTGCAAATACCGGCCAAAACCATCGAGCGCTGGCTCAAACAGTTGCGGGAAGAAAACAGGATTACGTTCAAGGGCTCTCCAAAGACTGGCGGATATTATGTTGAATAGTTGCGGAGCTTGTGCCGGTTGTTAGGTTTTCAGCTTCTGGATTACCCAGGATTAAAGCTTTTGACGTTAGAATCCCGAGTAATCGCAGTAATCCCGAAGCTAAAAGAAAGGTTTTAGCTTCAGGATTGCCCTGGTTTAAGGGCTTGTCCTGAAGAGATTTGACGCGACTGCAAAATCGTAGACGCTTTATCAAAAACGGCAGTTAACCACAGATAGATAGGATGAACACTGATAAAACCTTAAGATTCTAACAACCAGTCCTCCACCTCTTTGGTTTACAATCTTTTGCATTTAATTATTTTATTTATCCTGTTCATCCCCGTTTTATATGTTTTTTTGCAGGTTTATACTGTTTGCCACTGACCAGCACCATACCGTGACCCTATGCAGAATGCCTTGACAATCGATGTTGAAGACTACTTCCAGGTCAACGCCTTCGTCCGCCATGTACGCCGTGACGAATGGGACCGCTACCCGTTGCGGGTTGGGCAGAATACCGCGCGGATTCTGGAACTGCTGGACGAATTCGAGATTAAGGCCACCTTTTTTGTGCTCGGCTGGGTCGCGGAGCGGCTACCCGGCCTGGTAAAGGAGATCCATGCCAAAGGCCATGAAATCGCCTGCCACGGCTACGGCCACGACCTGATCTACAGCATCGGGCCGGATGCCTTCCGGGCCGATATCCGCAGGTCAAAGCAGATCCTGGAAGATCAGTGCGGCCAGCAGGTGCACGGCTACCGGGCCCCCAGCTATTCCATCACCGGCCGCTCGCTGTGGGCGCTGGACATACTGATCGAAGAGGGCTTCAGCTACGACTCCAGTATTTTCCCGGTTTACCACGATACCTACGGTGTGCCGGACGCGCCCCGTTTTCCCCATGTCATCAGCCGGCCGGCCGGGAACATCAGCGAATTTCCCCTGACGACCTATCCGCTGCGCCTGGGTAAAAAGGAATATCGCCTGCCGATTGCCGGGGGCGGCTATCTCAGGCTTTTTCCGGCGGAGCTGATCCGGCGGGGGATTGCCTACATCAACCAGCAGGAACAGCAACCGGCGGTGCTCTATTTCCACCCCTGGGAGATCGACCCGGACCAGCCGCGCATCAAGGCCGGGCTGAAATCCCGTTTCCGGCATTATCTTAATCTGCACAAAACCGAGGACAAATTGAGGCATCTGCTGCGGCAGCTCCCTTTCGGAACGATGAGAGATACCCTGGAAAACAGCCGGAATGCCATGGAGAATGCTGTCGCACATGCTTACTGACCGGGACATAATCGTATTTTCCGATGATTGGGGCCGGCATCCCAGCAGTTGTCAGCACCTGATCAAACAGCTGCTGCCGCACAACCGCATCATCTGGGTCAACACCATCGGCATGCGCAGCCCCCGTTTGTCACTGCATGACCTCACCCGCAGTTTCCAGATTCTGGCGGGCTGGCTTGCCCGAGCGCCAGAAACAGAACGGGAACCGGCCAGTGACAACCTGACGGTCGTCAGCCCGGTCATCGTGCCCTATAACCACCTGCCGCTGGTCAGGGGGTTCAACCGATTATCGGTCCGACGCACGCTGCTCGGGCTGATGGCCGAAAAAGGGGTCAAAAACCCGATCGTCATGACCACCTTCCCCTGCACCTGCGACTATGTCGGCGCATTGGGCGAAAGCATCCATATCTACTACTGTGTCGACGACTTCGTTAACTGGCCGGATGTCAATTACCGCCTGATAAAGGAGATGGAACAGAACTTGCTGGATCATTGTGACCTGGTTCTGGCAACCGCCGAAGAGCTTTGCAATACCAAGTCAAAACCGGGCAAACAGCCGCTGCTGCTGTCGCATGGCGTGGATTTCGACCGTTTCAACGCCTGTGCCGGTGCCGTTGAAAGGCCCGAACAACTGCGCGGAATTGCGAAGCCGGTCATCGGCTTCTTCGGCGCCTTGAGCGCCTGGCTCGACTACGATCTGATCGCAGAGCTGGCCACGGCCCGCCCTCAATGGTCATTTGTTTTCATCGGCCCGGCCGACAGTGACATCTCACGAATAACCGGCCTGACCAACATTCACCTGATCGGCAAGGTTCCCTACGAGCAGCTGCCGCGGTATGCCGCCTGCTTTGATGCGGGCATCATACCCTTTCAGGTCAACGAGCTGACGCGGAGTGTCAACCCGCTCAAACTGCTTGAATACCTTTCGCTGGGCATCCCGGTCGTTTCCAGCTATATGCCGGATGTGGCGCGCTTTTCGGATGTGGTGAGCATTGCGCACAGCCCGCAGGATTTTCTGGCGGCGCTGGACCGCGCGCTGGCGGACGATACCTCGGAACTGCGCCAGGAGCGGATTGAAAAAGCGCGCGGCAACTCCTGGCAGGCGGTGGCAGAGCGCTTCAGCCAGTTGGTAACGGCTGCGGAAAACACGATCAAAGACCGGCCTGGTTGTGCCAGGGGAGCACGGGCGTGACGCAGGCAATCAACATCGCCCACCTGCTGGCCTCTAATTTTTTCGGCGGCCCGGAAAAACAGCTGGTGGAGCATGGTCGGCGCATTGCGGGTGAGCGCTTTATCCCGCATATATTTTCATTCGAGGAGCAGGGGCAGGCCAACCAGCTTTTGGAAAAAGCCCGCCAGGCCGGTATCGCGACCGAAGAAATCCCGTCCAGGGGGCCGTTTGACCCCGCTATGATTGGGGACATTACGGCACTTATTCGACACAAAAAGATCGACCTGCTCTGCGTACACGGCTACAAGGCCAATGTCATCGGCAGGCTGGCATCCTGGCGTGCCGGCATTCCCCTGGTTGTCATCTCCCGGGGCTGGACCGGCGAAGCCGCCAAGGTGCGCTGCTACGAATGGCTCGACAAAATCTTCCTGCGCCTGGCCGACCATGTGGTGGCCGTCTCCCATGGCCAGCGGAACAAGATTCTGGCCTTGGGGGTCAAACCGGAAAAGGTCTCGGTCATCCATAACGCCATCAACCTGGCCGAAGTTCCCGCAGCCTCCGAACCTTTCCTGCGCCGGCAGCTGGGACTGCCTGAAGATGCGATCATCGTCGCTTCGGCCGGACGGCTCAGCCCGGAAAAGAACTATGCCGGCATGGTCGCGGTGGCGGCCCAGGCCGCAGCACAGAACAAGGCGGTTTATTTCGTCATTTTCGGAGAAGGCTTTCTGCGTTCCGAACTGGAAGGTAAGATTGCAGCGGCGGGGCTGGGGGGGCGTTTCCTGCTGCCCGGCTTCAGAAACGACCTGCAGTCGGTAATGCAGGAGATCGACATCTTCATGCTGCCCTCCTTTACCGAAGGGCTCCCCAATGTCGTTCTGGAAGCCTTTGCCGCCCGAAAACCGGTCGTGGCGACCAGGGTAGGGGGGACGCCGGAAGTCGTCCAGGACGGGATATCCGGTTTTCTGACCAACCCGGATGAGCATGGTCTGATGGCCGAACATATTCTCGCGCTTGCCGAAAATTCTTCCTTGCGAAATAAGATGGGAACTGCAGGCTACGAGTATGTCAACGAGGAGTTTGGGTTTGAAAAACAGACTCAGCTGTACGAAGAACTGTATATGAGAATGGCAGCGTGACACCTTTCATAACCGTCGTCATGCCGGTGCGCAACGAGGCGCGATTCATAGCCGAAACCCTGGGACAGCTCTTATCGCAAGAGTATCCGTCAGACCGCTGCGAAATCATCGTTGCTGACGGCATGTCCGACGACGGCACGCGGCAGATCGTGCTTGACCTCGGCAAAGCGCATCCCCGGATCGTACTTCTGGACAACCCGTCGCGCCTTTCCAGCGCCGGGCGCAACATCGGCTTCAAAAACGGCCGGGGCGACCTTTTTCTAGTGGTGGATGGGCACTGCTTCATCCCCACCGACCAGCTGCTCAAAAATGTGGCCGACTGCTTTGCCAAAAGCGGTGCGCAGTGCCTGGGACGACCCCAGCCGCTGGATCCGCCCGGCTTGAGCGATTTCCAGAAATCGGTGGCCCTGGCGCGGGCTTCCCGGTTGGGGCATGGCGGCGATTCACTGATCTTTGGCGAATACGAAGGTTTTGCCAGCCCGGTCAGCAACGGCGCCGCCTACAAGCGCGAGGTGTTCGACAGGGTCGGTTATCTGGACGAAAGCTTTGACGCCGCCGAGGATGTGGAATTCAACTATCGGGTCGAGCAGGCCGGTTTCAAATGCTACACCAGTCCGCTGCTGACGGTGCGCTACTACCCGCGCGAGAGTCTGGGCGGTCTCTTTCGCCAGATGCAGCGCTACGGCATGGGGCGCAGGAAATTCACCCGCAAGCACCCGCAGGCCCTGACAGTAAACCAGCTCATCCCGGCGGCTTTCGTCAGCGGCCTGATCTGCCTGGCGGGCACGCTGATAATCTGCCTGTTGACCGGTGTTCTGCTGCCGGCAATCCTTCTGGCGCTCCCGTATCTGCTTTACCTGCTGCTGCTTATCGGCACCGCTGTCAGGATCGCCGTGGGCAATGGCATCCGTTACGCTGTTTATGTGCCGGCGATTATTTTCATAATCCACTTCGGGCTGGGATGGGGGTTTGTGAAAGAGGCGGTGAGGCGTTAAAGCGGAGGGCGCGGGAACATCGCAGTGTAGTAGAATGATTTCAGACTTTAACAGAGAAAATTAATTTTAACCACGGATGAACACAGATGAACACAGATGGTAAAAGTCTGGGGCTTTAAGGTTTTTATCCGTGTTTATCCTATCCATCTGTGGTTCAGAAAAAGGTTTTCGGTAAAGATTTTCAGCCACAGATGAACACAGATGAACACGGATGGTAAAAGGCTTAACCTTTTAGGTTTTTATCCGTGTTTATCCTATTTATCTGTGGTTCAGGAAAAGGTTTTCAGTAAAGCTTTTAACCACAGATGAACACAGATGAACACGGATGGTAAAAGTCTGGGGCTTTAAGGTTTTTATCCGTGTTTATCCTATTTATCTGTGGTTCAGAAAAAGGTTTTCGGTAAAGCTTTTAACCACAGATGAACACAGATGAACACGGATGGTAAAAGTCTGGGGCTTTAAGGTTTTTATCCGTGTTTATCCTATCCATCTGTGGTTCAGAAAAAGGTTTTCGGTAAAGATTTTCAGCCACGGATGAACACAGATGAACACGGATGGTAAAAGTCTGGGGCTTTAAGGTTTTTATCCGTGTTTATCCTATCCATCTGTGGTTAAGAAAAAGGTTTTCAGTAAAGCTTTTCAGCCACGGATGAACACGGATGAACACAGATACCGCAAAGCACAGAATATCTGAAAAACCGGCCTCACGCGGAGGCGCGGGGAAAAGATTACAAGCTGCACGGCATTCAGGAATAAGGCTGGTAAACAGATAAAAGCGCCCCTGCGGGAGAAGGGATAAGGAGGGGTCTTATCGATGCAGCAATTACCAAACCGGACACCGCTGAATAAATACTGACTCTGTGAAAATAGTTGTACCACGTTATTTTTAAAACATGGTACAACTGGAGGCGCGGAGGAGTTGCTATGTACGAAATAGATATTCAAACTCAAACGCTTTATGCGGAACTGGTCGAGCTTTTGCAGATCGCGGAGGCATCGAGAAGCATATCCAGTTTGAAAGGTTCATTCTCAATCAAAGTGAATAAGGGGGAGGAATACGTTTATTTTCGTTCCTATAACCCGAGCGGTCAACTTGAAGAAACATACATAGGGCGGCGCAACGAGCAGACAGAGCAGCTTATGCGTGACCATGCCACCGGTAAAACAGATGTTGCAGAAATGGGGGGAACGCTTAAACGCCTCAGTCTTCAAATTCAAGCTGGCATCAAACAGCCCACCGATAAGGCCATGACGCGAGTGATCCGCAGCCTTGCAGATGCAGGAGTGTTCAGAAATGGCGGAGTTTTGGTCGGTACACATGCTTTTCAGGCCGCTGGGCTGATGCTGGGTGTTACCTGGACACCTGAAACAACAAGAACAATGGACGTTGATTTAGCCATAGAGCGTAAAGTATCGGTAGCACTGCCCATGATTGATTCCGATATTCCGGCAGCACTGGACAGTCTCAAAATGGGTTTTTATCCGGTACCGAAACTGAACCATAAAGAACCTTCAACGAACTTTGCGATCCGCAAAAGCCAAATGCGGCTGGATGTGCTGACGCCGAAAATTAAAGAGTCCGATTCACCGGTATTCATCAAGCGATTTAATTGTGCCGCCGAGCCGCTCAGCTATCTGTCGTATGTAATAGAAAAGCCCTCTGTCTCGGTGTTGCTGGACACAACACCCGTGTTAATCAACATACCGCAGCCAGTGCGCTATGCCCTGCATAAGCTGATTGTTTCACAGGTCAGAGACGCATCGAGTGCCGCAAAGCGGTCAAAGGATTTGTACCAGGCATATCAGATTTTATCGTTACTGCAGGAGCAACGACCTTTTGACATTCAACCGGCATGGGAGAATCTGATAGGGCGCGGCCTCAAGTGGAAAAAATATGCAGAAGCAGGGTTGGCGGCAATGGAAAAACTCTATGGGAAATCAGCAGACATTCAGCTATAAGCCGTTATCCGTGTTTATCCTATCCATCTGTGGTTCAGGAAAAGGTTTTCGGTAAAGCTTTTAACCACGGATGAACACAGATGAACACAGATGACAAAGTGCCAATGCTTTAAAGCTCAAGAGCCATCCAATAAACGCTGCCGGTCTTTTTCTTGACGGTATATGTATAAAGTATGTATAAATAACCTATGAAAATTATTTGGGACGAAAACAAAGCGGTCAGTAATCTGAAGAATCATCGAGGCGTTTCTTTTCAAGAAGCATCCTCTTGTCTGTTTGATCCAATGGCACTGGTCAGGGAAGACCCGGACGCTGATGGCGAACAACGCTTTGTCTTGATCGGCATGAGCGAAGCCCCACGCCTTCTTACCGTTTGTTACTCGCTTCCGGATGAAGAAACCATTCGTATCATATCGGCCCGTAAACCGACCAAAAGAGAGGAAACCAGCTATGCGTAAAGAATATGATTTTAGTGAAGGGGAAAGGGCCAGCGCTATTCCGCACCTTGCTAAACTTCAAGCTGAAAGCGCAAAGGGCAAAGTCAGAATAACCACATACCTCGACAGTGATCTTGTGGAATTATTGAAAGCCCGTGGTGAATCAGAAAAGAAGGGCTATCAAACGGTACTCAATGATATGTTGCGAAAGCAATTCTTTGCTGAAAAACCTATTGAAGAGGTTATTCGACAGGTCATCCGTGAAGAACTTAAAAAAGCCGCATGATAACCGTTATTGTTCCAGTGATTAAACATCAAATTTATCCCATCCATCTGTGGTTAAAGATGACAGACTGATGAACGAAGAAATAACAGAGAAAATTATTGGCTGCGCCTACACGGTTGCCAACACCCTCGGTGCAGGGTTTCTGGAAAAGGTCTACGAGAATGCCCTTGCGCACGAGATCCGGAAAACCGGCCTTGATGTCAAGCAGCAGTCGCCGATTACGGTTTACTACGACGGTGTTGTCGTCGGTGAATACGTGGCTGATCTGGTAGTCGAAAACGAAGTCATTGTTGAACTGAAATCAGCAAAATCGCTGGACAATGTACATATGGCTCAATGCTTGAACTATCTGAAGGCAACAGGACGCAAAGTTTGCCTGCTTATAAACTTCGGCTCGCCGAGAATCGAGTTGAAACGTATTGTCTCTTGAAAATCCGAAATCAGAGATTTTGCCACGGATGAACACAGATGATATACGGCTTAAACTATAAGGGTTTTATCCGTGTTTATCCCATTTATCTGTGGTTCAAAAAAAGGTTTTCAGTAAAGCTTTTAACCACGGATGAACACAGATGGACACAGATGGTAAAAGGCTTAAACTATAAGGTTTTTATCCGTGTTTATCCCATTTATCTGTGGTTCAGAAAAAGGTTTTCAATAAAGCTTTCAGCCATGGATGAACACAGATGGACACAGATGGTAAAAGGCTTAAACTATAAGGGTTTTATCCGTGTTTATCCTATCCATCTGTGGTTAAGAAAAAGGTTTTCAGTAAAGCTTTTAACCACGGATGAACACAGATGAACACAGATGATAAAAGGCTTAAACTATAAGGGTTTTATCCGTGTTTATCCTATCCATCTGTGGTTCAGAAAAAGGTTTTCGGTAAAGATTTTCAGCCACAGATGAACACAGATGAACACGGATGGTAAAAGTCTGGGGCTTTAAGGTTTTTATCCGTGTTTATCCTATTTATCTGTGGTTAAGAAAAAGGTTTTCAATAAAGCTTTCAGCCACGGATGAACACAGATGGACACAGATGGTAAAGGCTTAAACTTTAACGTTGTTATCCCGCGTGAACCGGATTTTACTTTATCAACAAAGAGGGTACCCAAATGATGATCGAGAAAAAGTTCGCTCTGCAGCTTTCCCTGACGGCCGCCGCGTTGACGCTTGCCGGCACAGCACTGGCCGCGGATTACAAATTTACTCCCAGCATAACCGTTAACGAAGTATATACCGACAATATCGCGGAAGATAAGGACCGGACCCTGGGCGACGAATTCATCACCCGCGCGATCCCCGGCATTGCTTTTACCTATACCGCGCCCTTCTGGACCTGGGATGTGGGATACAAATACGAATACCGCTTTTATGCAAAAGGCAAGCGGGATAACGAAGACCTGCACAACCTGAAAGCCCGGACACGTTGGACTTTGATCGATGAAAAAGCCTTCCTCGATATCAGCGACGAATACAGCCGGGTTTCCTTGGATCAGTCCCGTGACCGGACCCAGGAGAGTCTCTTTGCCAACCAATCCGATCAGAACATTGTCACCGTGTCGCCCAATTTCGTGCTGCGGCCGACCAGCAAGCTGACCTTGCGCCCCGGAGCGATTTACCAGAATATCTGGTACAAGGATCCGACCGGTGTCGGCAGGAACATCTACAGCGGTTATCTCAACGCGGACTACGAAATGACGGACAAGTTCTCGTTTATCTCCCGTTATCTCTTTACCCTGACCGATACCCAGGAGAATATTTCCAGAACCCACGATCTTCAGGCCGGCATAAAATACGAGTATTTCAAGGATTCTTTCATCTCGATCCAGGGCGGAAATTCCTGGTACATGTCTTCACGGCAGTCTTCCAGCAACCCGGTCTGGACCGTCGCGATCAACTATGCCGGCGACCGGTACAATATCAAAGCGAGCACCAGTGAAAAATACAGTAATGACCCCACCAGCAACAAGTTGAGCCTGAATACCAGGTATGACCTGGGTTTCGACTGGACCTTCAGCAAGGGAAAAATCGGTCTTGCCTCCGGTATTATTCGGCTGGAAGATATGCCGGACAACAACCTGCGGTCGATATCCTATAACAATTCAGTTTCGATAGACTATGCGCTCTTCACCGACTGGCAAGCCAGGCTTACCTATGCATTCAACTACATCGACGACAAAGATCTGGATACCTATACCAAGGTGTCTTTGCTGTCGCCCGGCATCAGCTATTCGTACAGCGACACCATGAAGTTTCGGCTCAACTACCGCTATCTGCATATGTATTCGCCCGAAAATGCCGACGATAACAAGGAAGTCAACAGCATTCTTTTTGAGATATCAAAGTCTTTCTGATCAGCAACCATGATTAAAATTGCCTTTGTCATAGATACGATCGAGTCGCCAACCGCCGGGACGGAGAAACAGCTGCTGATGTTGATCAAGCATCTGGACCGCAGCAGATTTCAGCCTTACCTGTGCGTGTTGCGAGTGTCAGAGTGGCTGCGGCAGAACTTTACCGATTGCGAGCTGGTTGATGTTGGCGTGCCGTCCTTTGCAAAGCCGTCCAGCTATCGGAATGTCCTGAAATTTGTCGGCTTTCTGAAGAATCAGAAGATCGATATTGTCCAAACCCATTTTGTGGAGGGGAACAAAGTCGGCGTCCTGTCGGCAAAGCTGGCCGGCGTACGAACCATTGTTTCGACCCGCAGAAACCAGGGCTACTGGCATAACCGTCTGGAAATCATGATGCTCGGCGCATTGAACAGCCAGGTGACACGTTTTTTGGCCAACTCCGAAAACACCAGGCAATGGGCGGCCAATACAGAGCATATCGCTTTTGACCGAATAGACGTCATCCACAATTCCCTTGAACTCGACAGGTATTCCCGAGGGACGGAAGAACAGCGCCAAGCGTTCAGGCAGGAACTTGGATTTTCTTCCGATGCCGCGATTGTTGGAGTTGTTGCCAATCTGCGACCGGTCAAGGCGCTTGACGTATTCATTAAAGCAGCAAAGCTTGTATCCGACTCCTGTCCCACGGCACGATTTGTGCTGGTTGGAGATGGTCCGGAAAAACAGCGCCTGGAACAGCTTTGTGCTGAACTTGAAATTACGCCCCTGGTTCGCTTTCTGGGAAAACGTCTTGATATTCCCGAGATACTGGGCTGCCTGGATATCGGGATACTCTCATCAAGCTCGGAAAGCTTTTCCAATTCCATCGTGGAATATATGGCGGCTGGCCTGCCGGTTGTCTGCACCGCTGTCGGCGGAGCACGGGAAGCTGTGGAGGATGGGGTGAACGGGTTTGTGGTGCAACCGGGAGATTATGAATCGATGGCCTTTAAAGTCATTAGCATCCTGACTTCCGGAAATATTTTGTCGATTGGGCAAAACAGCCGTAACAAGGCGGAGAGCCTTTTCTCGCTTCCGGTTATTATGGGGAAATATGAACAGTTTTATAACAAGGCGGCAAAACGATGAAAAAACTTGTGCAAAAAGCGCTGTTTGCCGTCTGTCTGACTATCACCTCACCACTCTGGCTGCTTTACAAGATTACCCGTTCCAAAGACCTCTTTGCGGGACAGGGCCAGCTGTTGGCACTTGTTCCCGGCAAGATCGGCAGCTACATCCGCGTGGCCTACTACAGCAAGACGCTTGAGCGTTGCCCTCTCAAGGGCTATATCGGCTTTGGAACCTTTTTCGCGCATCCGGAAGTGGAGCTTGGTGAAGGCTACTATATTGGAGCGTATAACATAATCGGCATGGCAAAGATCGGCGCCCATGCCACCATCGCCAGCCATGTTTCCATACTCAGCGGTAAGAACCAGCATGGATACAAGGAAATTGGCACGCCGATTCAGGAACAACCGGGCGTTTTCAGAAAGGTTACAATCGGGGAAAACAGCTGGATCGGAAACGGCGCGATTATTATGGATGACCTTGGTGTACAAAACGTCATAGCGGCTGGCAGTGTTGTTATCAGCAAGACCAATGATTATGAAATACTTGCCGGGAATCCGGCAAAGGTGCTCAAAAATTTTTCCAGTTGAACGAGGCAGCATGAAACCAGTTACCAAAAAAATAATGATCGCAGTCAGTCTGATTCTGTTTCTGTTCTGCGCCTACCACGCCGCCCAGATTGTCCGCTGGAAGATGCACATCTGGCTGCCGGACTATATTTCCCAGGTATTCAAAGGCAAGCCGGCCGTCAGTGGGCCGCGGCATGTCATGTTTCTGTTTGTGGACCACTACGAACCGGGACTGAACGAAAAAGGCGTGGCCCTGAACAACCAGTGGCTGAACAACTACCGCGAACTGGCAGGCCGGCACAAAGACAGCTACGGCAGGAAGCCGCAGCACACCTGGTTTTATGCCTATGATCACAAAAACGACGGCGTCATGCCGGATCTGGCCCGGGCGGTATATGAGGGCTACGGTGAGATCGAATTCCACTGGCACCATGATAACGACACCAACCAGACCTTTCCCGCCAAACTGGCCGAAGGGGTGGCCTGGTTCAACCGTTACGGCGCGCTGGTGGACGGTAACGGCACGGTTGCCTTCAGCTTCATACATGGCAACTGGTCGCTGGACAACTCACGCGGCAAAACCGCCTGTGGCGTAAACCGCGAACTGGATATCCTCAAAGGTGCCGGCTGCTACGCCGACTTTACCTTTCCCAGTTTTGGGCAGGTGTCGCAACCGGCCCAGATCAACAGCATCTACTATGCAGCCGACGATGACGGCCCCAAATCCTACAATCGCGGTGTACCTGCCGCCGTGGGCAAAAAAAACTCCAAAGACCTGATGATTTTCGAAGGACCGCTGACCCTGGTGGATTACGGTGCCTTCGAGCTTGATCCCTATCCAAGCCGGCGCAAGGTTGACAGCTGGATAGATGCCAACATCCACGTGCAGGGCAGGCCTGAATGGATCTTTATCAAAGTGTTCACCCACGGGGTGCAGAGCAGAAAGGTGATTTTTAGCCCGATTGCCGATGAAATGTTCTCTGCCCTGGAACAAAAATATGCCCAGGGTGATTATCGGCTGCACTACGTTACCGCCCGCGAGGCCTACAACATCGTCCGTGCCGCAGAAGACGGTAAAAGCGGCGATCCGGATCAGTACCGGGATTATGAAATCAAGCCGCCTCTGAACAAAATAAAACCACTGTCATTGCCATGAATGTGAAAACCGCCGCCTTCATAATCTTCATGCTGCTTCATGCCGCAGCGCAAGCATACGCTGACACATCAGCCAGGGAAGCTGTCGTGACGAACGGCGACGGCCGGATTACGCTCTCCTGGAAAATGCCCGACAACAGCGCCTCCCGGATTGGCGGATACCGGGTATATCAATTGCGGGACGGCACCGAGTTGGCCTATCAGGTGGGAGACAACTTCCTGGTCAAAGACGTAAAAAAAGATACGACTCTCACGATCAAGGGGCTGCGAAACGGCGAACAGTATGTTTTTATCCTGAAAGCCTATGATCAGACGGGCAAGGAGCATGACGCAACCTACCTGCCCGGCTACCCCGGCAGCGATCCGGACGGAAAGCCTGCTGTGCCTAAAAACGTGTACGGTGCGGAAGGCGACAACCGTGTCGCCCTGTTCTGGGCCAAAAACACCGAACGCGATATTATCGGTTACGAGGTTTTTCGTCGTTGCAGTACCGACGACAGGATGCGGCTCATAAGCCGGGTGCCGAAAATTGTCCGGCTGACATACACCACTCCCGGCGAAGGCGGCAAAAATGTTACCGCCCAGTTTGTGTCTCCCGGCGTTACACAGGATGCAAAGGTAAAAAACGGTGATATCTGCACCTACCTGGTGCGGAGTGTCAACAAGGCTGGCGCGGTCAGTGACTTCAGCGCGCCGCTCGGACTCCAGCCGCGGCCAGCTACGGAGCCGACAGGCCAGGACGTGGTGCTGCTGGTTAATGCACGCTTGCCCGCGTCTGAAGAGGTTGCCCAATACTCTGCCAAAAAACGGAATGTCCCGGCTGAAAACATTGTCAGACTGCCGATCAACCGCAATCTTGACATGTTTGATTACGTCGAGGAAATGCAAAAACCACTGCAGAACTACTTGCTCAAAAAGGGTCTTGCCGGTAAGGTCAACTACCTGATTCCCTGCTACGGTGTGCCGTTCCGTGCAGCAGGTCGTGCCGTCGACTCAAAGCTGTCCGATCTTTTTGACCGCTACACCTGGGGGCGGAATATGGGTACCCCCAACCCGTTCTACGACAACACCATGAAATTTGATGGCACCTATGGCTTGTATCTGGTGACGCGCATTGACGGCCCGACCGCCGAAGTGGCCAAAGGACTGGTTGACAAGGCGCTGCTGGCCCAGCAGCACCAGCTGAACGCCCGTAGCGGTACCGCTTATTTTTCGGCCAACTTCCCTGCGAACGAGACCTACAAACCGATTGCCGAGTCCCGGGCAATTGCCCGTAAAGCGGGGATAGCGGAAATCTATAAAAGCGGGAAATTCAAAGCCGCAGAAATAGGGGATGACGCCCTGTGGTATTTCAGTATGCGCTATTCCTATGAAAAACCGAAAAACGGGGCATGGCGGCCGGGAGCACTGGCAGCACATCTGATATCGGACTCGTTTGTCGGGATCAACGCTCCACCAAAATCGCCCAAGTCATGGGTGCAGGAACTGCTTGAAGCGGGAGTCACCGGTACCTTTGGGGCGGTAATCGAGCCCTACCTGCAGGGCTATACCAGACCCGACATTTTTTTTGAGCGTTTCTGGAGCGGGGACTACAATTTTGCGGAGTCATTTTTTCAGGCAACCCCCACCATCCAGTGGGCCATGAGTGCCGTAGGGGATCCGCTCTACCGGTTGAAAAAGTAATACAATCTATTTGAAGTGTCATTTTTATAAGGGAAAACTCATATGGCTCAACATCGTATCGTTCTTAAACCACGTACGGGAATGACTGGTATTAACTGGAGAGAACTTTTTGAATATCGTGACCTCTTCTTTTTTCTTGTTTGGCGCGGCATCAAGGTGCGTTATGCACAGTCGGCACTAGGTATAGGCTGGGCGGTGGTTCAGCCGGTCTTTTCTATGGTCGTCTATACAGTGATTTTGGGAAAACTAGCAAAAATACAGTCGGATGGCGTTCCCTATGCCGTTTTCAGTTTTGCCGGCCTGGTTCCGTGGACCTACTTCGCTAACGCCTTGACTGATAGCAGCAACAGTCTGATTGGCAACTCCAATCTTGTTAGTAAGGTTTATTTCCCCAGGATGATTTTGCCGCTTTCCTCTGTGCTGGCAAAGTTGGTGGATTTCGGTATTGCTATGCTGCTGCTTTTTGCCCTTATGGTATGGTATGGTGTTTTTCCCAATGCCAGTATAGTCGCTTTGCCGTTGTTGATTCTACTTATGATGGTTACTGCTGCTGGGCTTGGTATGTGGTTTACCGCCATGGCCATTCAGTACCGTGATGTCAGCTACGCGATGAATTTCATCGTACAACTTCTGATGTATGCTGCACCGGTTGTATATCCTTCAAGCTTGATTCCTGAAAAGTACCAGTTGTTCTATGCACTGAACCCGATGGTGGGAGTAATTGAGGGATTCAGGGCGGCTCTGCTGGGGACACGCCCCATGCCATGGGACTTTATAGGTGTTGGATCAATAGTTGCGCTGGGACTACTTGTTTCAGGTGCCCTATATTTCCGTTTTAAGGAACGGATTTTCGCAGACGTTGCATAACAAAACCAAAGGAAAACTTCACAATGGGTAACGCTGTAATAAAAGTTGAAAGTCTCGGGAAATGCTACCGGCTTGGTATGAAAGAAGAAATACACGATACATTCGTGGGTGCTATGGCATCGTGGATGCGGTCGCCATTACAGAATTTCAAAAACCTGCAGAAACTGGCCGCCTTCAACCCTGGCGACGAATCAGATGACATTCTCTGGGCGCTTCGTGATGTTTCATTTGAGGTTAAGCAAGGGGAGGTACTTGGCATTATCGGTCATAATGGTGCTGGTAAGAGTACGTTGCTGAAAATTCTTTCGCGTATCACAGATCCAAGTACCGGTAGTGTAACCGTAGATGGCAGGGTCGCAAGCCTGCTTGAGGTAGGGACCGGCTTCCATCAGGATCTGACCGGGCGTGAAAACGTTTATATGAATGGCACTATCCTTGGAATGACCAAGAAGGAGATAGATCGGAAGTTTGACGAGATCATAGACTTTTCGGGAGTCGAGAAATTTATTGATACCCCCATAAAGAGATATTCCTCCGGTATGAAAGTTCGGCTTGCATTTTCTGTCGCAGCGCATCTGGAGCCGGAGATTCTGGTAATCGATGAAGTGCTGGCTGTTGGTGATGCGGCATTTCAGAAAAAATGCCTCGGTAAGATGCAGGATGTTGCTACACAAGGGCGGACAGTTCTGTTTGTGAGTCACCAGCTGGAGGCTTTATCTAATCTTTGCAGTAGAGCTATCATGCTGGAAAAAGGAACCATCTATAAAACCGGTGACACTGAAGAAGTTATATCGACCTATTTAAATAAACAAGCAACCCAGAGTACCACCAGGTTACGGGACCGGACCGATCGACAAGGCGACGGACGCATACGTTTTATAGACAGCTGGATCGAAAATGATAAAGGAGATCGTAGCAATATATTCAGGTCCGGGGAACTTCTCAAGATAGTTCTCGCTTACGAGGTAAAAGAAGGCCTGGCGCTGTCGAATATCACAGCTTCTATTGCAATTAATTCCATAAAAAATATTTCTGTTACGTTGTTAAGGAATGACAATACCGGCGACTCGTTTGAAGGCCAAATTCCTTCTTCAGGTAGACTTGAATGCATTGTGAAGCGGTTGCCGCTTAATGTTGGATCATATTCTTACAATGTATCTGTTCATTCTTTAGGTGGATTGGAGGACTGGGTACCCCACGCTGGGAGTTTTGATGTTGAACCAGGGGATTTTTTTGGAACCGGAAGAATTCCAGATAGAGAAAGATTGATTCTGATGGACCATAACTGGTCGATAAATACCAATACATTTTAACAGAGGTTTGATGATGAACACCTTCCTGATACTTTTAATCGTATCATTATTACTATTTATTATTTGGTATATGCGCCGAGTTAATACAAATGTTGGACTACTGAATGATAGAATCACCCATGTCTCTCAGACCCATTTAAACAATCTTTACAGGCAAATCGAAAGTTTGCTGTCGTTGTACACAACTCTGGGATTTAATATAGGACTGCCTCCCATGAGAGGTTGGGCGGCCTCTCCAGACTTTCTTGTGGAAATTCTTAATCATGCGCTCGCCGCCAAACCACAGGTTGTGGTTGAATGCAGCAGTGGGGTGTCAACGTTAGTTTTGGCTCGCGCTTTACAAATGAATGGTGCTGGCCACGTCTATAGTATGGAAAGTGGTGCGGAGTTCGCACAAGCTACCCGCGATCAGTTGAGATTGCATGGACTTGAAACTTGGGCGACAGTGTTTGATGCACCTTTAAGAAATCACTCCATTAAAGGCAAGGAATGGTCATGGTACTCTGTTGAGGTACTGCCAAATGATCTGGCAATAGATATGTTGGTAATTGATGGTCCTGTGGGAATAGCGCAGAAAAACATTGAGGTGGTCGGG
>JAJZRX010000042.1 GCA_021850095.1 Deltaproteobacteria bacterium | reverse complement strand
TGGGTTCCTCTCTCAGATAGAATGGTTGGTCACGCTTCCATAACTACCTGACGGAACTCATGCTTTTCAATTGTTAAAGAGCAAAATTACTTACTGATTACTGTGACGAACCAAAAAGAGTTTATTGGGAAAAGCGGCAGCAGTTTTTGGTCTGGTGGCAGTTGCGGCAGGTTTGGCTTTTGCTTCGGCGCATGGTGGTGCCGAGGTGACTCCGGATGAAGCCTTGCAGAAGCTGATGGACGGCAATAAACGGTATGTGGAAGGTCAGATGACCGGGACAAAACTTTGTGATGTCACTACCCGTACCAGCCTGGCCAAATCCCAGAAACCGTATGCCATTATTCTGACCTGTTCCGATTCACGTGTTCCCCCTGAAGTTATTTTTGATAAAGGCCTGGGAGAAATTTTTGTAATCCGGGTGGCCGGCAACGTTCCTGACCCGGTTGTTCTGGGCAGCATAGAGTATGCCGCCGAGCATCTTGGATCTCCGCTGGTAATGGTACTGGGGCATGAGCGTTGCGGCGCGGTTTCCGCCACCGTTGGCACTAAAGGAAAGAGCACCGGCAGCGTCAATATCGATGCGATCGTAAAAACCATCGCTCCGAATGTAAAGAATGCCGCCAAAGATTGCGAGGCCTGCAAGGGCGAGATAAAATGTGCCGACACGAAAAAGGACGCTTTTGTAGAATGCGTGGTTGATGCCAATGCCAGGACCGTGGCTGCCGGGCTGACAAAAAAATCAAAGATTCTGAAGCATATGGTGGCAGAAAAGAAAATCAAAATTGTAGCCGCCAAATATGACCTGGATGATGGCGCGGTAACACTTTTCAAGTAGTTTATTTTGATCTATTCGCACTTCGGACTGTTTCACTGCCTGGACGTGTTATTTTACAAAATCAAACTTGACCTGCAATACCGTTAAGTGCTATTGTCCCGTCGCTGTAAAATTCTCCTTTTAAGTTGGCCCGAGAGGTCAACAAAGGTGACCGGATGAAAAACAAACCATCTATATCAGAAGAGCCTTGCCGCACCCTGCGGAGAGGCTCTTTTTTTGTGTCCAAAGAAGGGGGGCCGAATGGTTACCGAACAAACCGTTATACTTGATGCAGCTGGTGTGAAGCGGGCCTTGACGCGTATTGCCCATGAAATTCTGGAGCGCAACAAGGGGCTTGCCGATGTTGTCCTGATCGGAATTCGTTCCGGAGGAGTCTTTCTGGCCGACGGGATTGCAAAACAGATCGGCATCATCGAAGGTGATACCGTACCGCTCGGGGCGGTGGACATAACCCTCTATCGTGATGACATCAGCGGACAATTGCCCCATCAGGCGGTTGGCAAGACCGAAATTCCATTCTCACTTGAGGGTAAAAAAGTTGTTCTGGTTGACGACGTGCTTTACACCGGGCGCACCATCCGGGCCGCCATGGATGCCCTGATGGATTATGGCCGGCCCCGCTGTATTCAGCTGGCGGTTCTGATCGACCGTGGTCACCGTGAGCTGCCGATCCGGGCCGATTATGTCGGACGGAATGTGCCGACCAGCCTGAAGGAAAATGTGCAGGTCATTTTTGACAGCAGTAATCAGCCAACAGAAGTCGTACTTGAAAAATAGGGGAGGGTGAACAGTATGGCCGAGTTCAAGCACAAGCACATCATTGCCCTGCGGGATTTGTCAAAAGCGGATATCGAACTGCTGATCTCCACCGCCGAGAGCATGCGCGAGGTTAATAGCCGCGATATCAAAAAAGTACCGACATTGCGCGGCAAAACGATTATCAACCTGTTTTACGAATCTTCCACCCGCACCCGCACCTCTTTCGAGATCGCCGGAAAAAGGCTTTCGGCTGACACCGTAAATATCGCCCCTTCCAACAGCTCGGCCACAAAAGGAGAGACCTTGGCTGATACGGCCCTGAACCTGCTGGCGATGAAGCCTGATATCATTGTCATGCGTCATGCCGTTTCCGGATCGCACTATTTTCTGGCGGAAAAAGTCAGCTGTTCGATTATTAACGCCGGTGATGGCGCCCACGAGCATCCCTCCCAAGGGCTGCTGGACATGCTGACTATGAAAGATCGTTTTGGCCGTCTGGACGGCCTCAAAGTCGCGATCGTCGGAGATATAACCCATAGCCGGGTGGCCCGTTCCAATATTCAGGGTTTGACCAAGATGGGCTCTTCCGTGTTTCTGGCCGGCCCGCCGACCATGGTGCCGCCGGGGGTGGAACGACTGGGCAATGTGACGGTCTGCGCCACCATGAATGAAGCCATTCAGGACGCCGACGTGGTTATGATGCTGCGCATCCAGCAGGAGCGGCAGGGCAAGACCCTGATGCCCAATGCCCGTGAATATTCGCGCTACTTCGGTCTCAATCCCGAAAACATCAAGCTGGCCAAACCGAATGCGATGGTCATGCATCCCGGGCCGATCAATCGCGGGGTCGAAATGTCCTCTTATGTCGTGGACGGCGACCAGTCCTGGATCCTGAAGCAGGTGGAAAACGGTGTGGCGGTCAGGATGGCGATGCTCTACCATGTCTGTGGCGGCGAGCTGGAGTAATACATTTTCGAACTTTAACGAGGTGACCCTATGAATATGCTGATCAAAGGTGGCCGGGTGATAGATCCGAGCCAGAAGATTGACGATACGCTGGATGTACTGGTCGAAAATGGCCTGATCAAACAGGTCGGAAAGGGGCTGCAGGCTCCTGCTGATGCGAAGGTTGTTGATGCCGCCGGGAAATACGTTGTTCCGGGCCTGATCGATATGCACGTCCACCTGCGCGACCCCGGACTGGAATACAAAGAAGATATTATTTCCGGCACCCGAGCGGCCGTGTCCGGCGGTTTCACTTCTGTCTGTTGCATGCCCAATACCAAGCCGACTATCGACAATAAGGCGGTGGCCAGCTACATCATCAACAAGTCACAATCCGACGGTTTCTGCAATGTTTTTCCGGTCGGTTCGATCACCTACGGTTTAAGTGGCGACCGCATGGCCGAAATGGGCGAACTGAAGGAATCGGGCTGTGTGGCGGTGTCCGACGACGGCCGGCCGGTTACCAACAGTGAGCTGATGATGCGTTCGCTTCAATACGCGGCCGGAATCGGGATCATGGTGATTTCCCATGCCGAAGAACTGGAACTGGTGGGCGAGGGGGTCATGAATGAAGGTTTTACCTCCACCGAACTTGGCCTGAAGGGGATTCCCCGGGTTGCCGAGGACATCGCCACCGTCCGCGACATCATGTTGGCTGAATATACCGGAACCCCGATTCATATCGCCCATGTTTCCACCAAAGGATCGGTGCGCATCATCCGCGAAGCCAAGGCGCGGGGCGTCAAGGTGACCTGCGAAACCGCTCCCCATTACTTCACGCTGACCGATGACGCCGTGCGCGGTTACAACACCAACGCCAAAATGAACCCACCGTTGCGTGAAGCCGACGATCTGTCCGCCATCAAACAGGGCTTGCAGGATGGTACGATTGACTGCATCGCCACCGATCACGCTCCGCACCACATTGACGAGAAGGATGTGGAGTTCAATGTGGCCATGAACGGCATCATCGGCCTGGAAACGTCCCTGCCTTTATCCCTCAATCTGGTGCGGGAGGGTGTGCTGACGCTTAATCAGCTGATTGAAAAGATGTCATGCAACCCATCGAATATCCTTGGCCTTAATCGCGGATCATTGCAAGCTGGCGCTCCGGCCGATATTACACTGTTTGACCTAGAACGGGAGTGGACTGTTGAGGCCGACAAACTGGCCAGCAAATCGAAAAACTCGCCCTGGCTGGGACAAAAGATGAAGGGGGTAGCCATGGCAACTATTGTCAGCGGCACCCTGAAGTTTGAACGATAATACAGAAAACTTGGAGTTACTACATTATGAAAGCAATTCTTGCGCTCGCCGACGGGCGCATCTTTGAAGGAAAATCTTTTGGTGCATCCGGCGAAGTCAGTGGTGAAGTCGTTTTCAACACCGCCATGTCCGGCTATCAGGAGGTTTTAACCGACCCGTCCTACAAAGGACAGATGGTGACCATGACCTACACCCAGATCGGTAATACCGGCATTAATCCAGAGGATATCGAGAGTCGCGGACTGTTCCTGTCCGGATTCATCGTCAAGGAATATCAGGAGTGCTATTCCAACTGGCGCGCCACCATGAGCCTGGACGCCTATCTCAAGGAAAACGGTGTCGTAGGAATCCAGGGTCTGGATACCCGTGCCCTGACCCGCCATCTGCGGGACAAGGGTGCCCAGAACGGCATTATTTCCACAATCGACAGCAATCATGAAAGCCTGATTGCCAAGGCGCGCGCCATCCCCAGCATGACCGGACTGAATCTTGCCTCCGGGGTCAGCTGCGACAAGCCCTATCACTGGACAGAAGGTGTCTGGGATCTGGAAAGCGGCTACCCTCAAGTTGAAACTAAAAATCTAAAATACAAAGTCGTAGCCTACGATTTCGGCATCAAATACAACATCCTGCGCTGTCTGGTGGATGCCGGTTGTGATGTGACGGTTGTGCCGGCCGACTATCCGGCCGAAGACGTGCTGGCCATGAATCCGGACGGTATCTTTCTCTCCAATGGCCCGGGTGATCCCGAACCGCTGACCGGTGTGCAGGCGGAGATCAGGAAATTTGTCGGCAAGAAGCCAATTTTCGGCATTTGCCTCGGACATCAATTGCTGGGATTGGCACTGGGTGGAAAAACCATGAAACTCCCCTTCGGCAATCACGGCTCCAATCTACCGGTTATGGACATGTCCAACCGCAAGGTTGAAATCACTTCACAAAACCATGGTTTTGCCGTTGACTTGAACTCTCTAGGACAGGCCGCCTGCCTGGGACACGAGAACCTGAACGATCAGACCGTGGAGGGCATTCGCCATTGCGACCTACCGATCTTCTCGGTCCAGCATCACCCCGAAGCGTCACCCGGCCCGCACGATTCACAGTATCTGTTCAGCCGCTTCGTGGAGATGATGGAAAAACATAAAATGTAGCGGCGGTCCCGTGTGGCCGCCCGGAGAGCGGGCAACCACATGGGGTTCCCCTGCGGAACTTGAATGACGTATACCGATCTTTATAAATCAGGTGAACTCCTGGTACGGATCCGCAAAGCTTACGGACGTCTGGCGGCCTGCGATCTCTGTCCCCACGATTGCGGTATCAACCGCATCAAGGGAGAACGCGGAATCTGCGAAGCTGGCCTGAAACCCAAAATCGCCTCAGCCAATCTGCACCGGGGCGAAGAACCGCCCATTTCCGGCACACGGGGATCCGGCACCATTTTTCTTTCAGGCTGTTCCCTGAAATGCGTATTCTGCCAGAACTTCCCCATCAGCCAGTTTGGCAACGGCAGCGAGATGTCAACCGTCGATCTGGCGGCCCGCATGCTGAAACTGCAGAAACAGCGTGTTCATAACATCAATTTTGTCACCCCGACCCATTATCTGCCCCAGATCCTGGCGGCGCTCTGGCTGGCGATTCCCCAGGGCTTCAGCTTACCGATTGTATGGAATTCCAGTGGTTACGAAAAAGTTGATGCCTTGCAGCTGCTGGATGGCGTGGTGGCGGTCTACCTTCCGGATATGAAATACAGCGACGAAGATGCTGCGACCGAAATATCGTCGGCTCCCGGCTATTGCCGCATCAACCGTGCGGCAGTGACGGAAATGTTGCGCCAGGTGGGACATCTTCAGCTTGATGACGAGGGTATTGCTGCTCAAGGTCTGATTATCCGCCATCTGGTTCTGCCCGAGGAAAAGGCCGGATCAACCGCTTCACTGGAATGGATTGCCCAAAACCTGGGCCGGGAAACACATATCGCTCTGATGAGCCAGTATTTTCCCGCTCATCTGGCAGCAAATATGCCGGGCATGAAGCGCAGAGTTCAGGTTGATGAATACGAGCGGGTTGTGGATAGTTTAGAAAATGCTGGTCTGGAAAATGGCTGGGTGCAGGATCACGAGGATGATTGACCGGAAAGGATGGCTGGTATGTCCGAAACAACGATGACGATGACCGAACTGCTTCTGCTTGAGAAATGCCGAGATATTGAACTGCTCTGCAAGGATCTGTACGACTACTTTGCCGAGCTGTATGCGGATGACGAGCTTGCCGCCGGTCTCTGGAAGAAGACCGCCAAGGAGGAAGAGAATCACGCCGCCCAGTTTACGCTTCTGCTCAGGCTCAGAAGGGATATGCCTTGCCTGCTGATGATCGATTCAGCCAAGGTGGATTCGGTTCATTCCAGCCTCCAGAATGTGATCGCCAAAGTCAGATCCACCCCGCCGAAGCTTGTTGATGCGCTGCACGCCGCGCTGAAAATAGAAAAACATCTGGCGGATCTGCATATTGACTGTGTTGTCATGTTTGAGGATGATTCCTGCAGAAACCTGTTCAAAGCCATGATGGCCAACGACAAGGATCACATTGCCTCGCTTCAGCGGGCCTACGATCTGCTGGCCGGGCCGCAGGGCTAGACTTAAGCTGCCAGCGGTGTTTTCTTGAGAACGATTGTCCTGCTTGTCATATCAAACGTATTCATGACCTTTGCCTGGTACGCCCACCTCAAGAACCTGAACAACCGCCACTGGCTGGTGGCGGTGCTGGTCTCCTGGGGGATCGCCTTTTTCGAGTACCTGGTGCAGGTGCCGGCCAACCGGATCGGCTACCATGGCAACTTTACCCTGGCCCAGCTCAAGATCACCCAGGAGGTGATCACCCTGGCCGTATTCGTACCCTTTTCCGTGCTGTACATGGGAGCCAGCCTGAACTGGAATTACCTCTGGGCTGGCTGCTGCCTGGCCGGAGCGGTGTTTTTCATATTCCGATAACTCCGTCACGAAAGTATTGGCAAAAATAAGGGGATAGGCTAGTTATTAAGTTGATGCCAAGAAAAATGAGGGGTCACGTCTCAAATCTATACAAACGATTTGAAGCGATGATCCCAACAAGACAATTGGACATCTTCAGCTCGAAAAGACTATGTTTGCGGATCAACAGTCGATCCGTTACAACTTGAATTCACACTTAAGTTTCGTAGATTTGACCCGTATGATTCGTCAAAAACTGTGTGCTTGACACCCATTATTACTCCTACCATAATCAGTGCGTAGGAATAATAATAACAGGGGGAAATATTTATGCTGGCTGTAAAAGTTCTTCCCAAGGGTCAGATTACATTGCCTAAAGAGGTGCGCCAGAAGCTTCATATCGAAGTGGGTGATACTCTGCTGATCGATGCGGACGGTGAGCAGTTTTTTTTCAGGAAGGGCAAAACCATCTTTGATTTCAAAGGGGTTTTACCCAGCATGGGAATGACTATTGACGAGATTCGTGAAAAAGGAATTGCAGGTGCGGTTGGTGCCAATGAATAGGGCGTTTATAGACACAAGCGCAATACTTCGTATGCTGGTGCAGGATGACGATCTCAAGGCAAAATCGGTTGAGAATCTGATACGAAATGCACCGGAGAATGGAATTGTGCTCCATGTCATTCCGGTTACCATTCTGGAGATTGTCTGGGTTCTGGAAAAGGTCTACAGGTACCCAAAAAAGGCTATTCGTGAGCTTGCCGAAGCGATTATCAACACACCGCAACTGAAGGTTGAACTGGCGGGAATTTTTCTGGATGCCCTCAAGGTTTATGAAGAGAAAAATGTAAAATTTGCCGATGCGGTCATGGCTTTCTGGGGCATAGACAAGGGTATCACCACAACTTATACCTACGATGAGGTTGATTTTAAAAGGATTAACGGATTGACGGTGGTAAAGCCTTGAATACCATGGCCAACGAACAAATTAAAAACCATATCGCATCATATTGCGCTACCCGTCCGGAAATCGTGGCCTGCTACCTTTTCGGGTCCCGTGCTGCCGGTAAGGAAAGGCCGGGAAGTGATGTGGATGTTGCCTTTCTCCTGGATAGCGCCATTCGCGCAGATGCCTATTTTGATCTGAAGATGGTTTATTTATCAGCCCTGGGAGCTGTGTTGCGGCTGGACATACATCCGCTTATCATGAACAATGCTGGTGAAGTTGTTCTTGAACAAATATTCAGAAAAGGATTGCCGGTATACGGTTGCGATTCCCTTGAATGTGTTCGATTCAGAATGATTCAGTGTTCTCTTATTGCCGAGTTTGCTCCCATTCGTGATCGCATGGAAGATATGCTGTTCCGAAAATATAAGGAAGCCTGTTAATGGTTGATCGACGGATTATATCTGAAAAAGTTGATACCGTAGAGAAAAGCATTAAACGGGTGATGGAGCGCCGTGGATTGTGCGTTTCTGAATTCATTAAAAACGGGGATCTGCAGGATAGTGTGATTTTGCACCTGATGCAGGCAATCCAAGGGTGTATTGATCTCTCGGCTCATATTGTGAGTGATGAGGAGTTGGGGCTTGCGGCTAGTACACGTGATTTTTTTTATATACTTTCCGACAATAATATTATCAACGCCGAGCTTCGTGAAAAAATGATTAATGCGGTAGGTTTCAGAAATCTGGCGGCACATGAATATGCCAAGCTTGATCTGAATCAGGTGTATGAAATTGCTACTCATGGCATCAAGGATCTGGAAGAATTTGTCGGCGTTATCGTCAGACGTTTTGCTTGAAATAATAAACACGGGAGTAACCTCCCACTTAATTTAAGGAGAAATAATGCCTAAAAGAACAGATATCAAAAAAATCCTCATCATCGGCGCCGGCCCGATCGTGATCGGCCAGGCCTGCGAATTTGACTACTCCGGCACCCAGGCCTGCAAGGCCCTTAAAGAGGAAGGCTTCGAAGTCGTGCTTTTGAACAGCAACCCGGCCACCATCATGACCGACCCTGATTTTGCCGATCGCACCTACATCGAGCCGGTCACGCCCGAAATCCTGGCCAAGATCATCGAGAAGGAACGCCCGGATGCGGTATTGCCGACGCTGGGCGGCCAGACGGCCCTCAATACTGCGGTTTCCGTGGCCGAGATGGGGATCTTGGATAAATTCGGTGTCGAGCTGATCGGCGCCAAGCTGCCGGCCATCAAAAAGGCCGAGGATCGTACCCTGTTCAAGCAGGCCATGGAAAAGATCGGCCTGGCGGTTCCCAAATCCGGACTGGCCCATAATCGCCAGGAAGCGATGGAGGTCATCAAGCAGGTCGGCTTCCCGGCCATTATCCGTCCTTCCTTCACCTTGGGCGGCACCGGCGGCGGGATTGCCTATAACATGGAAGAGTACGAGAAAATGTCGATTGCCGGTATCGACGCTTCCCCCACCGATGAAATTCTGGTGGAAGAATCGGTGATCGGCTGGAAAGAGTATGAGCTGGAGGTCATGCGCGACACGGCCGACAATGTCGTCATCATCTGCTCGATCGAGAACTTTGATCCCATGGGTGTCCATACCGGAGATTCGATTACGGTCGCTCCTGCCCAGACCCTGACGGATAAGGAATACCAGATCCTGCGTGACGCTTCGCTCAAGATCATCCGCGAGATCGGTGTCGATACCGGCGGCTCCAATATCCAGTTCGGCATCAATCCCAGAAACGGCCGCCTGGTGGTGATCGAGATGAATCCGCGCGTTTCGCGCTCATCGGCCCTGGCTTCCAAGGCGACCGGTTTCCCGATTGCCAAGATCGCCGCCAAGCTGGCGGTGGGCTACACTCTGGACGAAATCACCAACGATATTACCCGTGAAACACCGGCCTGCTTCGAGCCGAGCATCGATTATGTAGTCACCAAGATTCCCCGTTTCACCTTTGAGAAATTCCCGGCCGCCGACGCCACCCTGACCACCCAGATGAAGTCGGTCGGCGAGGTCATGGCGATCGGCCGCACTTTCAAGGAATCCTTCCAGAAGGCGCTCCGCTCACTGGAGATCGGCGTCTGCGGCTTCGACTCCAAGATGTTCGATCTGGGCAGTGAAACCCGCCGCGCCTTGAGCGGCAAGGAGCAGCAACTGCTGCTGGAAAAGCTGCGGGTGCCCAATTGTGACCGGCTCTGGTATGTGGGGGATGCCCTGCGCAGCGGCATGACGGTTGACGAAATCAACAAGCATACCGCCATCGACCCCTGGTTTTTGCACAATATCCGCCAGATTATCGAGCTGGAGGAACGCCTCAAGCAGGTTAAGGTTGAGGATACGGAAAATCTGAAAGCCATACTTCGCGAAGCCAAACAGTACGGTTTTTCCGACAAGTTTCTGGCGAAGCTGTGGAACAAGACAGAAGCCGATGTACGTGAACTGCGTTTGTCAAACGCTATCCGACCGGTCTACAAGCGGGTGGATACCTGCGCGGCCGAGTTTGTGGCCTATACTCCCTATATGTATTCGACCTATGAAGAGGAGTGCGAGGCGGAGCCGACGAACCGCAAGAAGATCATGATCCTGGGGGGCGGCCCGAACCGCATCGGGCAGGGGATCGAGTTTGACTACTGCTGCGTGCATGGCGTTTTCGCCCTGGCCGAAGATGGGTATGAGACCATCATGGTCAACTGCAACCCGGAAACGGTTTCCACCGATTACGACACTTCCGACCGGCTGTACTTCGAACCCTTGACGCTTGAGGATGTGCTTGAAATCGTCCATGTGGAAAAACCGGTCGGCGTGATCGTTCAGTTTGGCGGCCAGACCCCGCTCAAGCTGGCTGTGGCGCTGGAGAAGGCCGGCGTACCGATCATCGGAACGTCACCGGATGCCATTGACCGGGCCGAGGATCGCGAGCGTTTTCAGGAGATGCTGCATAAACTGGGGCTGCGCCAGCCGGAGAACGGCACGGCACGCTCTTTTGAAGAAGCCGAAAAAGTGGCCGAGCGGATCAGCTATCCGGTGGTGGTGCGCCCCTCCTACGTGCTGGGCGGCCGCGCCATGGAAATCGTCTACGATGTGGACAATCTGCGGCGCTACATGACCACCGCCGTACAGGCTTCGCCGGAACATCCCATTCTGATCGACAAATTTCTGGACGAAGCGATCGAAATCGACGTTGACGCTCTCTGCGACGGCAGCGACGTGGTTATCGGCGGCATCATGGAGCATATCGAGGAAGCCGGAATCCATTCCGGCGACTCGGCCTGCTCCCTGCCTCCCTATTCGGTCGGGCTGGAAACGGTGGCCGAGATCCGCCGCCAGACCGTATTGATGGCGCTGGAACTGAACGTCAAGGGACTGATGAACGTCCAGTTTGCCATCAAGGACAATGACATCTATATTCTGGAGGTCAATCCGCGCGCCTCGCGTACCGCTCCGTTCGTATCCAAGGCCACCGGCCGGCCGCTGGCCAAGATCGCGGCCCGGGTCATGGCCGGCAAAAGTCTGCGCGAGCTGGGGATCCTCGAAGACATAATTCCCAAGCATATTTCGGTCAAGGAAGCGGTCTTCCCGTTTGTCAAATTCCCCGGCGTGGATACGATTCTGGGGCCGGAGATGAAATCCACCGGCGAAGTGATGGGCATTGGCGAGACCTTCGCCGAGGCCTTTGCCAAGTCGCAGCTGGGCGCCAATGTGAAACTGCCCCTTTCCGGAAATGTTTTTATCAGCGTACGGGATGCCGACAAGAAACATGTTGTCAGCGCGGCTGAAAAGCTGTATAAAGCCGGTTTCGGCATTCTGGCGACCGGCGGTACCGCCTCGTTCCTGGAAGAGAAGGGGATTGTTGTGCGGCGGATCAACAAGGTTCTTGAAGGACGTCCGCATATCGTTGATGCCATCAAAAATGGCGAAGTCCAACTGGTCGTCAACACGACCCAGGGCGCCCAGGCGGTGGCGGATTCATTCTCGATCCGACGCGAATCGCTGATGCATGGCCTGGCGTATTACACGACCGTGGCGGGGGCAAAAGCGGTGGCAGACGGAATCTGTGCCCTGAAAGAGCATGAACTGGGTGTCAAGCCGATTCAGGATTATTTGAACTGAAATATTATCCACAGGAGTAGCTCAATAGATGTCTCACTCGATTCCGTTGACAAAAGAGAGTTTTGAAGCACTGCAGGAAGAATTGAAACGACTGATCCGGGAGGAACGTCCCAAGGTTATTCAGGATATCGCCGAAGCGCGTGCCCACGGCGATTTGTCGGAAAACGCCGAGTACGATGCGGCCAAGAATCGCCAGGGCTTTATCGAGGGACGCATTCAGGAAATCAACGGTAAACTGGCCCGCGCCCATGTCGTGGATCTGTCGGGTCTAAAGCCTGACAAGGTCGTTTTCGGCTGTACGGTGACGCTTTATGATACGGCCACGGAAGAGGAAGTCACCTACAAGATTGTCGGCGAGGACGAAGCTGATATAAAATTGAGCAAGATTTCCTGTACCTCGCCGGTTGGCAAGGCTTTGATCGGACACAAGCTGGATGACGCCGTCAAGGTTATCGTTCCCTCCGGTAAAAAAGAATACGAGATCATCGACATCAAATACGAATAGAAGCTGACAATCAATGTGTTAAAAGGAGACGGCAATGGCGGATAAAATCAACAAGGATATGACTTTTTTTGAAGTGATGCGCACCTATCCCCAATCGGTGCAGGTGCTGCAGAAATACCATCTGGGCTGTGTCGGCTGCATGGGGGCTCAGAACGAAAGCCTCGAGCAGGGCGCCAATGCCCATGGCATAGACGTTGACGCACTCTTGAAGGATCTGAACGCAGCTGTGCAATAATGCAAACGAAGTGTTAACAACAAAAGCCCTCACTGGTCAGCCCTGTGAGGGCTTTTGTTTGCCAAGGGTGATGCCATGGACGTAACAATCGGGAAAGACGGCAGTCTGATCGTTCCAACCGCCATACTTGCCGCCGCAGGCCTGTCATCTGGCGATCAGGTTTCGATTGACGTGTCAGATAAAACGATCCTGATAGTACGGAAATCCGCTTCAGCACACCCGCTTTCCTCGTGCGGCGCACAGGAAACGATTGCTGATGCGATCAAAAAAAAGAATCTTCAGACCGGGATACAGTTTGTCAAGGGTATCGGGCCCAAACTGGCAATGCTGCTTGAAAAACGAGGTATCCGCACGGTGGAGGATGCGCTCTATCTGCTGCCGCTCCGTTATGAGGATCGGCGGGAATTGATTCCGATTGCCCGTCTGCGTACCGGCCAGCCTGCGGTCTTCTTCGGCACAATCGTATCGGCGGATTCCGTCACCACCAAGGGAGGGCGGAAAGTTTTCGAGGCGCTGATCGGTGACGAATCCGGTACGATCAGCTGCAAATGGTTCCACGCCAACCCGGTTTGGATGAAACGAACCTGGAAAGTTGGACGGAGCGGGGTTTTCTGCGGAGAGGTCAGTCAGTTCGGTTATCAGCGCGAGGTGCACCATCCGGATGCCGAATGGCTGCCGGATGGCGGCGACCCGCGCTCCGTGCTGACTGCCGATCCGGCCAATTTCGGACGAATCGTGCCGATTTATCCGCTGACCGACGGTTTGCACCAGAAAGCCATGCGCCGCATAATGAAAGAGGTGCTGGACGTTTTTCTCGACAATGTGGAGTGCGCCATACCGTCCCAATTGTTACCATCCGGTTTTCCGCTGCTGAAAAACGCTTTGGCAGCGGTTCACGTTCCGGCTGTCGAGGCGGATCTGCCGGAGCTGAACGAGGGGCATAGCGCCGCCCACCGGGCGCTGGCCTTTGACGAATTCTTTTACTGGGAACTGGGACTGGCCCTGAAAAAGAGAGGGGTGGCGCTGGAAGAGGGGATTGCTTTCCAAGTCACCCATCGCTACACCAAAGAACTGGTCAAGCTGCTCCCCTTTGAGCTGACCAGGGCCCAACGCAGGGTTTTGTCGGAGATCAAACTCGATATGATGTCGCCCCATCCCATGCACCGCCTGGTACAGGGGGATGTGGGCAGCGGCAAGACCCTGGTGGCTTTGATGGCCGCGCTGGTGGCTGTCGAAAATGGCTACCAGGTCGCCATCATGGCCCCCACCGAGATCCTGGCCGAACAGCATTGGCACACCATTCAGCGCTGGTGTTCACAGATGGGTATATCGGTCGTTCTCGTAACCGCCGCCCTGAAGGGTAAAGCCAGAAAAGAGCTGCTGGAGAGCGTGGCGGACGGCCGGGCCCAGATTGTGGTCGGCACCCATGCCGTCATCCAGGAAAAAATCGAATTCGCCCGATTGGGGTTGGGGATCATTGATGAACAACACCGTTTTGGCGTCCTGCAACGCGGTATCCTGAAAAAGAAGGGCGGTAATCCCGACATCCTGGTAATGACCGCCACACCGATCCCGCGCACCCTGGCCATGACGCTCTTCGGCGATCTGGCGCTGTCGGTGATCGACGAACTGCCTCCGGGAAGAATTGCGGTGGAAACTAAAATATTTTTTGAGTCACGCCGCAGTCAGGTCTATGATATGATCCGCGAGGAAGCCCGCCAGGGTCGCCAGACGTTCATTATCTATCCGCTGGTTGAGGAAACCGAAAAATCAGACCTGAAGGCCGCCAGCCAGATGGCGGAACACCTGGAAAAGGAAATCTTCCCCTCCTTGAGGATCGGTCTGCTGCACGGCCGGATGAGTCTTGACGAGAAGGAATCGATCATGAGTTCCTTCAAGGAACATGCGCTGGATGTTCTGGTTTCCACCACCGTGATCGAAGTCGGCATCGATATCCCCAACGCCAGCCTGATGGTGATTGAACATGCCGAACGTTTCGGTTTGTCGCAGCTGCACCAGCTGCGGGGGCGGGTAGGGCGAGGGAGCGCCCGGTCGCGCTGCATTCTGCTGACTCCCGGTAAATTATCGGAAGATGGTGAAAAGCGTCTGCGGGTGATGGAGTCCACCAGCGACGGTTTCCGGATTGCCGAGGCCGATCTGGAAATCCGCGGGCCGGGTGACTTTCTGGGTACGCGCCAGGCCGGTATGCCGGACTTCCGGGTGGCTGATATTCTCCGGGATGGAACGATTCTGGAACAGGCCCGTCAGGCCGCCTTCGGTCTGATAGAAGAAGATCCGGATCTTTCCGCCGCAGGCCACGCTGCACTGCGGGAAGAGTTGGGGCGACGCTGGGGAAAACGGCTGGAATTGGCGCTGGTGGGTTAGTCTTATTATGGATGTAACAGGATCAGTGATGCGCATTGTAAGCGGTTCGGAAATATTCAACAGAAACTTTGATAAATCAGTCGTAACCATTGGTAATTTCGATGGTGTTCATCGGGGACATAACGGACTGTTCCGCCGCCTGAAGGAGTACAGCTCCGCCCATGGTCTTCCGTCGGTCGTGGTTACTTTTGAACCGCACCCCCTGAAAATTCTGGCTCCTGGCTCGGCTCCCTGCCGTATTACCACCTATGAGCAGAAACTGGCTCTGATCGCGGAAACGGGCGTTGATGTTCTGGTGGTGATTCCGTTTTCACTCGAAATAGCCCAAATGTCCGCCGAATCGTTCGTACGGGAAATACTGTGCCATTCACTGGGCATGAAGCATATCATCATCGGCCACGATTATGCTTTCGGACGCGGACGGCAGGGCAATTTCGAGACGCTGCAGCGCATGGGATGCGAACTTGACTTCACCCTGGAGGACATCGATCCGATCGGCACAGAGGATCTGGTGTACAGCAGCAGCCTGGCCAGAAACCGCATATCCGATGGTGACATGACAGCGGTCGCAGAGATACTCGGCCGTTATTACATGATTTCGGGAACGGTTGTGCATGGCCGCGATATCGGCCATGCCCTCGGTTTTCCGACCGCCAATATCTACAGCCCCAATGAAATCATCCCGCCCGATGGCGTCTACGCCGTGATGGTTTCGCTTGCCGGGCGGCTGGTGCCGGGCGCCTGCAACATCGGCTTCAACCCGACCTTTGAGGGGCGCGAACGCACCATCGAGGTGTTTCTGCTCGATTTTTCAGACCAGATCTATGGTCAGGAGATCGGGGTCTATTTCGTTCACAGGTTGCGAAATGTAAAGAAATTCGATTCCGTTGCCGAATTGAAGGATAGGATCGGTCAGGATGTGGAAACGACCCGGCAGATTCTCGGGAGCGTCCGCACGGAGTTGATCAGGCCCGAGATGAATGGAAATCCGTGAACTGGAAAACTGATCTGAAATTCTGGGCGGGTCTGGCTGTCAGCGCTTTTTTCATGGTGCTGCTGTTCAGTAAAATTGACTTCAGCCAACTTGCGGCTGTCTTGGCTTCAGTTGATGCCGGTTTCATCGTCCTTGCGGTTCTGTTTACCTTTGTCAGCTACTTTCTGCGGGCCGTGCGCTGGCGTTATCTGCTTATTTCCGAAAAAGAAATTCCGCTTTCCTCCCTGTATCCGGCCACGATCATCGGCTATATGGCCAACAATCTGCTGCCGGCACGCCTGGGTGAATTTGTGCGGGCCTATGTGCTGGCCCGGAGAGAAAAACTTGATACCCCTTCAGTCTTCGCATCACTGGTGATTGACCGGATATTTGACGGCTTTACGGTGCTGCTGATGCTGCTGATAACCATATTCAGCCTGCGTCTGCCGCCGGGCATGGAGCATGCCGCCTCCGCGCTCAAACTGGGTGGGGCAACCATGTTTCTGCTGTACTGCGGTGTGCTGGTGTTCCTGCTGCTGCTGAAGCTGTGCACGATGAGCACGCTGTCGCTTGTCCGTTTCGTGCTGAAACCGTTTCCGGAGCGGATTGCCGAAAGAGTGATACCGATGCTCGGTTCGTTCATTGGCGGCATCCGATTGTCGTCCAGCTGCCGGCATAGTGCAGCCATTCTGCTGTCATCGATTCTGATCTGGGTCTTTGCCCTGTTGCCGGTGGATATGACGCTGCGCTCCTTCGGCATAGATCTGCCGATCACGGCCTCGATGTTCATCCTGGTGCTGCTGGTCTTTGCCGTCATGGTGCCGGCGGCGCCGGGCTTTATCGGAACCTATCATTATGCCTGTGTCATGGGGCTCTCCGTGTTCGGGATCGGTGAAGCCAAAGCCTTGAGTATCGCCCTGATCGTCCACGGCACCGGTTTTTTTCCGGTTATCATCGCCGGGTTGTACCACCTCTGGAGCAACAAGATTTCTCTTCGTGATATTCAAAGGGCGGAAGAGGTTCATTCATGAAAATTTTCAAAATTACTCCAGGTCTGTTCGATCCGTTCCTGGTGCTGTCCTGCGTCATCCCCTTCGCCCTGTATATGGCGACTCTGGCCCCCTCGGTCACTTTTTTCGACAGCGGCGAATTCCTGACCGCCACCGCTTCGATGGGCTCGGCCCATTCCCCCGGTTATCCGCTCTTTCTGATGTATGCCAAGCTCTTCACCTGGATTCCTTTGGGCAACATCGCCTTCCGCATCAACGTCGCCACGGCGGCCTCTTCCTCGATCGCCTGCCTGCTGGTTTATCTGCTGGTCGTGTATCTGCTGAAAAAAGAGGCCCTGCTTGACAATCCGCGTTTTAACAGCTTTGCCGTCAAGGCGGCCGGCCTGGCTGCCGCTGTCGCCTTCAGCGTGACTCCGCGCTTGTGGCTGCAGTCCAATCACGACAAGCCTTACCCGCTGCTGGCCTTCATCACGGCCATCATTTTTTACCTGTTGCTGAAGTGGCGTGAACAGTACCGTGAGGGGAGCGAACGGCCGGGGTATATCTATGTCTGCACCTTTCTGGCCGGACTGGCCATGGCCGTGCACCAGACCATCGTACTGCTGCTGCCGGCCTGGATCCTGATGATCGTGCTGACCGACTGGCGCCTGATCAAACGGGTCAGGGAGCTGATTCTGGCAACATCCTTTGCCTTGCTCGGTTTCTCGGTACAGTTGTATCTGCCGCTTCGCGCTCTCAATAATCCGCTCCTGAACTGGGGCGATTCCAAAACCATTGACCAGTTTCTGTGGCATTTTCTGCGCCGGGGCTATCCGTCGGATCCGCACACCCGTGATCTGGCGCTGTTGTGGGCCCAGATCAAGGCCTTCAATGTTCCGCGCGAATTCACCTGGCTGGGGGTTGTACTGGCGCTGCTGGGACTGACCTATCTCTGGAAAGCCAACCGTGCCCTGCTTGTCGGTTATCTGGTCGCGATAGCAACCTTTCTGCTGGTGATAGCCGGTTATTTCAACACCGTGCTGGATCTGATCTTCCTGACGGAAGAATTTTTCACGCCGCTGTATCTGCTGACGGCGGTTCTGGTCGGTCTCGGCCTGTTCAATCTGCTTGGCTATGCCGTGCGCAATGCCAAGCTTCCGGAGCGGATCGGCGCCCCGGTCTACGCTCTGTGCCTGGTGATGTTCTTTTCGCTGCCCAGTGCGCTCTGCGCCGTAAACTATTATGAAAACGACCAGCACAACAACTATATTGCCTTTGATTACGCCAGCAATTCGCTCCGTTCGCTACCCCAGAACGCGGTCATGTTCACCTGGGGAGACAGCGGCGCCTTTCCGCTCTGGTATCTGCAGGGGGTGGAACGGATGCGTGAAGATGTTGATCTGCCCCATACGCCCCATCTGGTGTTTGACTGGTATCTTGATTCAATGCCGCGCCTGTTCAGGGATAGTAATTTACGAAGATACGACGTTACCTCTTCCGGACCGGAAGTTGCCTTGAGAATCGCCATAACCGAGAATCTGGGAGTCAGGCCGGTCTATATCGATTTTTCAACCCGTTATTCGGTTGATTTCAGGGATTACCTCCCTTCACAGAAGGGAATTGTTTACCGGATCAGGAAACTCAGTGATCCGCTCGGGCTTCCGGATATGTCGATCTGGGATAACTACGCCACCCGTGGAATCTATGACAAGATTTCATTCCTTGATCTTGATACCGGCAAAGCCATCATGATTTATTCCAACAGTTATATTGAATCCGGTGAATTCCTGTTCGGAATCGGCCGTTTTGAGGAGGGAATGCTGATGCTGCAGAGAGCGGAACAGATATCGCCCGAAATGAAGCCCGCTGCCGACCAGATCCGTATGCGTTTCGGACTGGCCAGGTGATGCCGATGGTAACAGTGAACGGATCAACACGAATTGTCGGCATTATCGGCAACCCCGTGCGCCACTCATTATCTCCGGTCATGCAGAATGCGGCCTTTGAAGCCTGCGGCCTCGACTATCTGTACGTCCCCTTTGCCGTGGAGCCCGCAAGACTCGCGGAGGCGGTCTCGGGACTGCGGGCGCTGGGGGTCGGCGGTTTCAATGTCACCATTCCTCACAAGGTAGCGATCATCCCCTATCTTGACGAACTGGACGTCACCGCCGAAGATGCGGGGGCGGTCAATACCGTCCTTGTGCGCGACGGGCGCATGATCGGCCACAACACCGACGGAGACGGGCTTCTGGATTCCCTGAAGGAAGATCTGGATTTTGTGCCCGGTACTGATCCGATCCTTATCGCCGGAGCCGGAGGGGCCGCCCGCGGCGCCCTGGCCGCCTTATGCCGTGCCGGCGCCCGCATGATTGTCGTTGTCAACCGCTCGTACGACAGTGCTGCCCTGCTGAAAGAAGAAGTCAACCGTCGCTACCCTCAAGTGACCATTGAAGCCGTACCCCGGGACGGTCTTGAAAAGAAACTTCTGCAGCGCACTTCGCTGCTGGTCAACACAACCTCGCTGGGCATGCACGGAGAACGGATCGATTGTATCGATCTCTCAGCTCTGCCGGCATCGGCCAAGGTTTATGACATGGTTTATTCACCCCCCTTCACCCCCCTGATGGCTGAAGCGGCGGTCAGGGGCATCATGGTGTCCAACGGTCTGGGGATGCTTGCAGCCCAGGGTGAAAAAGCGTTTCGGATCTGGACCGGGCAATCTCCTCCAAAAGGGATGATGAAGCGCGTTCTACAGGCTCTCTGTTGTCCCTAACTACAACTTGACAATAACCAGCATAGCTCATAGAATGGCGGTTCAGACCGGTTAGCGGAGGATGCATGCAGTCGAGCAGGCTGGGAGAAATCCTTGTTAA
Organism: Deltaproteobacteria bacterium; assembly: GCA_021850095.1. Classification (GTDB taxonomy): domain Bacteria; phylum Desulfobacterota; class Desulfuromonadia; order Geobacterales; family Pseudopelobacteraceae; genus JACRCG01. The sequence goes on along the minus strand of JAJZRX010000042.1, from coordinate 7,415 downwards.
AAATAATTTAATAACCCGTGACCAGCTTGAAAAGGCTCTGGAAGAACAGAAACTTTCCGGCAATCAGACCCGCATCGGTGCCATCCTCGTCAAACAGAATCTCCTGACAGAAGCGGAACTCACCTCGTTCCTTTCCCGGCAGTACGGTGTTCCCACCGTTAATCTGGCCGACTATGAGATCGATCCGGTCGTCATCAAGGTTATCCCCCCCGAAGTCGTTCAGAAGTATCAGCTCGTACCGGTAAACCGGGCCGGCGCCACGCTGATCGTTGCCGTCAGCGATCCCTCCAACCTCTTTGCCCTGGAAGACATCAAGTTCATGACCGGCTACAACATTGAAATGGTTGTGGCCTCGGAACGCGATATCAAGGCTGCAATAGACAAATATTATAATCAATCCGCTTCATTGGCGGATGTGATGAGCGATCTCGATGTGGAGGACATGGAGATCGTCGGCGACGATGACGAAATTGATGTCAGTACACTGGAACGCGCCACCGAGGACGCCCCGGTTGTCAAGATGGTTAACGCCATACTGCAGGATGCCATCCGGAAAAAAGCCAGCGATATACATATCGAACCGTACGAAAAGGTTTTCAGGGTGCGTTACCGCATCGACGGGATTCTGTATGAGGTCATGAAGCCGCCCCTGAAGCTAAAAAACGCCATCACTTCCCGCATCAAGATCATGTCCGAGCTGGACATCGCCGAACGGCGACTGCCGCAGGACGGCCGCATCAAGATAAAGCTGGGCGGCGGAAAAGACATGGACTTCCGTGTTTCGGTACTGCCGACGCTGTTCGGTGAGAAAATATGCCTGCGACTGCTCGACAAGGGCAACCTGCAGACCGATCTGACCAAACTGGGGTATGAGCCTGACGCCCTGCAGAATTTCATGCATGAAATCCATAAGCCGTTTGGCATGGTGCTGGTCACTGGACCGACCGGAAGCGGTAAAACCGTTTCACTGTACTCGGCCCTGGCGGAGCTGAACAAGGTTTCCGAAAACATCTCCACTGCCGAAGATCCGGTCGAGTTCAACTTTGCCGGCATCAATCAGGTTCAGATGCATGAGGATATCGGGCTTAACTTTTCGGCTGCTCTGCGATCATTTCTGCGCCAGGATCCCGACATCATCATGATCGGCGAGATCCGCGATTTCGAAACGGCAGAAATAGCCATCAAAGCCGCTCTGACCGGCCACATGGTGCTCTCCACGCTGCATACCAACGATGCCCCGGCCACCATTAACCGTCTGCTCAATATGGGTATCGAGCCTTTTCTGGTGGCGTCGGCCGTTAATCTGATCACGGCCCAGCGCCTGGCCCGCCGGGTCTGCAGTGAATGCAAACAGCCGGAGGAGATTCCGGTGCAGGCCCTGATCGATGCCGGCGTGCCGCCGGAAGAAGCTTCCACATACGTCTGTATGCGGGGCAAGGGCTGTTCAGCCTGCAATAACACCGGTTACAAGGGGCGGGTGGGCTTTTACCAGGTCATGCCGATGCGCGAGGAAATCAAGGAGCTGATCCTGAACGGTGCCAATACCGCCGAAATAAAGCGCGAGTCGATGCGGATCGGAATCAAGACCATGCGCCAGTCCGGTTTGACAAAATTGAAAGAAGGCGTAACCTCCTTTGAGGAAGTGCTGCGTGTAACTATTTCTGACGACTAGCCGGGAGGCCCTGCCGATGCTCAATCTTCATCAGCTGCTCAAGATACTGGTCGAAACCAACGGTTCTGACCTTCATATTACGACCAATTCTCCTCCCCAGATGCGGGTTGACGGGCATCTGATGCCGATGGATTTTCCCCCCATGAATCAGGTGGAAACCAAGCAGCTCTGCTACAGTGTCCTGACCGATGCCCAGAAGCATAAATTCGAAGAGGAAAACGAGCTTGACCTGTCTTTCGGGGTCAAGGGGCTTTCCCGCTTCAGGGGCAACATGTTCATCCAGCGCGGCGCGGTTGCCGGCGTATTCAGGGTAATTCCCTACAAGATCCTGACATTTGACGAGCTGGGGCTGCCGCCGATCGTACCGGAGCTGGCGGCCCGGCCGCGCGGCCTGATACTGGTGACCGGCCCTACTGGCAGCGGCAAATCCACAACACTGGCGTCGATTGTTGACTATATCAACATGAATCGTCGTGAACACATTGTGACCATTGAAGATCCGATCGAATACCTGCATCCCCATAAGGGGTGTCTGGTCAACCAGCGCGAGGTGGGCGCCGACACAAAGGGCTTTAAAAACGCACTCAAATACGTTCTGCGCCAGGACCCGGATGTTGTCCTGGTGGGAGAGCTGCGCGACCTGGAGACGATCGAGGCGGCCCTGACGCTGGCCGAAACCGGTCACCTCTGCCTGGCAACACTGCATACCAATTCCTGCGCCCAGACCATCAACCGTATCGTCGATGTTTTCCCCCCTTATCAGCAGACTCAGATCCGCGCTCAACTTTCATTCGTGCTGGAAGGGGTCATGTCCCAGACCCTGATTCCCCGCATGGGGACCAAAGGACGTGCTCTGGCGCTCGAAATCATGGTGCCCAACGCCGCCATCCGCAACCTGATCCGTGAAGACAAGGTGCACCAGATCTATTCACAGATGCAGGTCGGCCAGGACAAATTCGGCATGCAGACCATGAACCAGTCGCTTTTCAATCTTTTCCAGAAACGATACATTTCACTGGAGGAGGCTTTGGGGCGTTCCCAGGATCCTGAAGAGCTGAAGCAGATGATCAACAACCCTGCGGCAGGCATGCAGCGCCGCCCACCAATGCGCTGATAGATGATCAAGGAGAACAGCAATGCCAAAATTTAACTGGGAAGCCCGTACAAAAACCGGTGGTTCTCAAAAGGGCGTTATTGAAGCGGCTTCAGTTGAAATAGTCGAAGCGCAACTCAAGAAATACGGCTTCACCAATATTTCAATCAAGGCCGAATCCAAAGGGATCGGTTTCAAACTGCCCTCGTTTGGCGGTGGCAAGAAAATCGAGACCAAGGATCTGGTTGTCTTTACCCGTCAGTTTGCCACAATGATCGATTCCGGCCTGCCCCTGGTCCAATGCCTGGACATACTTTCCAGTCAGCAGGAAAATAAAACCTTCAAGGATATACTGGTCAAGGTCAAGGAGAGCGTCGAAAGCGGTTCGACCTTTGCCGATGCGCTGTCGAAACACCCAAAGGCCTTTGACCAGCTGTTTGTCAACCTGGTTGCGGCCGGAGAGATCGGCGGTATCCTCGACACGATTCTGAATCGATTGGCGGCCTATATTGAAAAGGCCATGAAGCTGAAGAAACAGATCAAAGGGGCCATGGTCTACCCGATCACGATCATGTCGATCGCGGTGGTGGTGGTGGGCGTCATCCTGGTGTTCGTTATCCCCACCTTTGCCAAGATGTTCGCCGATTTCGGGGGTGAATTGCCGGCGCCGACCAAGATCGTCATCGCGATCAGCAATTTTCTGTCCAAATATATCATCGTCATTATCGCCGCCTTTTACGGCATCGTCTGGCTGATAAAAAAATACTATTCAACCCCCATGGGGCAGAAGAATATCGACCGTTGGGCGCTCAAGGCGCCCATTGCCGGACCGCTGATCAGAAAAGTTGCGGTTGCCAAATTCACCCGGACGCTGGGCACCATGGTCAGTTCCGGCGTGCCGATCATGGATGGTCTGGAGATCGTTGCCAAAACGGCCGGCAACAAGATCGTGGAAGAGGCGATCTATTCGGTTCGGCAAGCCATATCCGAAGGCAAGACCATGGCCGAACCGCTGGCCGCCTGCGGCGTTTTCCCGCCGATGGTGGTGCAGATGATTTCGGTCGGCGAGGCGACCGGTGCCATGGATACCATGCTGAATAAAATCGCTGATTTCTACGATGACGAGGTCGACGACGCCGTCTCGGCCATGACCGCCATGATGGAGCCGATGCTGATGGTCTTTCTGGGAACCACCGTGGGCGGGCTGGTGGTTGCCATGTATCTTCCGATCTTCAAGCTGGCGGGGGCCGTCGGCGGTTAATCATGGGGGCTGAACGAAGACTCCGTCTCTTCATTAACGCCAGAATCATCGTTTCTTTCCTTTTCCTGGCTTCAACCCTGCTGTTTGAATATAAAAACCCCTACCCGGAGTTTGAGCACTTTCAGCCTGAAGTCATCAGGCTGATGGCGACTTCGTTCCTTTTTTCGATTGCTTCGCTGTTTTTCCTGAAATTTCGCAGCTACACCCAGTTCATCGCCTACCTGCAGATCATCTGGGATCTGCTCTTTGTCACGGTTCTGATCCTTTTCACCGAAGGCATCCAGAGTCCTTACTCCTTTTTGTACCTGGTTTCGATTCTGGTGGCGGGGATGCTGCTCGGGCGGCGGGAAGCCCTGTATACCGCAGCCCTGTGTGGAATCCTGTATGGCTCGCTGCTGGATCTGCAGTACTTCGGCTATCTGGAATTCATCGGATTGAGCCAGTACGAAGCCCAACTGGTGGGGGCCTCGCGGCTCTTTTACAACATATTCTTTACCCTGATCGGATTCGGCCTGACCGCTTTTGTCACTGGTCTCTTAACCGAACGAGCCCGCCGTAGCGAGGAGGCGCTTCAACAGACATCCATCGACTACGATGAGCTTGCCCAGCTCAATTCCACCATTGTAGCCCACAGCCAGACCGGGCTGCTGACCACAACCGTAACCGGAAGAATCCGGGTTTTCAATCCCTACGCCGAAGAAATTGCCGGATTGAGCCAGTCGGAGGTCTACGACCGCCCCCTGGCATCCGTTTTTCCCCAGCTTGAGGGACTGCTCACCCCCATGGCCGATTCAGTCAGCCGGGAATTTGAATACCAGACCCCCGACGATTCCCGGATGATCCTGGGCTATCGTGCCGCGCCATTCAACAACAGCAAGGGGGAACATGCCGGGTATATCATCAATTTCCGGGACATAACCGCCATGCGCCGGATGGAAACGGCCTTGAAAAGGGCTGATCGGCTGGCAGCGGTTGGTGAACTCTCGGCCCGCATGGCTCACGAAATCCGCAATCCCCTGGCTGCTCTGTGCGGTTCGGTGCAGCTGCTGGCAACGCACGGCACCATTGCCGACGCTGATCAGCGCCTCCTGGCCATCGTCACCCGTGAAGCGGACCGCCTGAACACTCTGATAACCGATTTTCTGGCATACGCCCGCCCGGGGCAGCCCCAGCGGGAGAAAATCGGATTGCGTGCCCTGATAGAAGACACCACTGTTTTTCTGGCTGTCGATCCCCGTTTTGAATCTATCAAAATATCCAACCAGGTTCCTGTCCATGCCGGGGTCATGGGCGATGCCAATCAACTGCGTCAAGTCATTATCAACCTATTGTATAATGCTGCCGATGCCATAACCGGAGCCGGCCAGATAATCATTGAGTCACGGCTGCTGCTCAAGGGCGCGGAAGCGTATCTTAAGAGCCCGGCCGTACAAATAATCATCACCGATAGCGGCAGCGGAATGCCGGAAGAAACCGTCCGGCACCTGTTTGAACCTTTCTGGACCACCAAACCCAATGGAACCGGCCTGGGACTGGCAATCAGCTATCGCGTCATCGAAGGACATGGCGGCACCATTTCCGTCGAATCTCCCGAAGAGGGCGGCTGCCGCTTCGTTATTACCCTGCCGGCCGGGTAGCAGATGAAAATCCCCCTGGCCTATAGTTTCCGCAATCTGGCAACCCGTCGGTTGACGACGTTTCTGACGACCTCCGGGATGGCCCTGGTGGTTTTCGTTTTTGCTTCAATCCTGATGCTGTCGGCCGGTCTGGAAAAAACACTGATCGAAACCGGATCGGAAGACAACGTCATCATAACCCGCAAGTCAGCCAATTCCGAGGTTCAGAGCGGAGTTGAGAGGTCCCAGGCGGCCATCATCGAGAGTCTGCCCCAGATCGCCACCGGCAGCGACGGAGAACCACTCCTGGCCAAGGAACTGGTCGTGCTGATCAGTCTCCCCAAACGGGGCAGCGACAAGCCGGCCAATGTCGTCATCCGGGGTGTACACGCTGCCTCATTACAGCTGCGCCAGCAGATCAGGCTGATCGAAGGGCGCATGCCGCGGCCCGGTTCATCGGAAATTATCGCCGGCAGCAGCATCGCCAAGCGTTTCAAAGGGGGCGGCATCGGTGAAACGCTGCGTTTCGGGATGCGCGACTGGGTCGTGGTCGGTGTTTTCGATGCCGGTGCCACCGGATTCAGCTCCGAAATTTGGGGCGATGCAACCCAATTGATGCAGGCCTTCCGGCGGCCGGTGTATTCGTCGATAACCTTCCGTCTGCGTGACAGCGCTGAATTTGCTGCGGTCAGGGAAAAACTGGATTCGGATCCGCGCCTGACTGTTGATGTGCGGCGCGAAACCCGCTATTACCGGGATCAGTCGGAAGCGATGGCCAAGTTTCTGCGGATTCTGGGCCTGTCGCTGACGGTGATATTTTCCATCGGCGCGATTATCGGAGCCATGATCACCATGTATGCGGCGGTGGCCAACCGGGTGGCCGAAATCGGCACGCTGCGAGCGCTCGGTTTCCGCAGCGCCAGTATTCTGGCGGCCTTTCTGATGGAAGCGCTTCTGCTGGGACTGATCGGGGGAATTACCGGTCTGTTTCTAGCCTCATTCATGCAGCTGATCACCATATCGACCATGAACTGGCAGACTTTTTCGGAGCTGGCCTTTTCATTCACGCTGACTATTGATATTGCCGGGAAGTCTCTGGTCTTTGCGATTCTGATGGGATTTGTCGGCGGCGTGATACCGGCCGTACGGGCCAGCCGCCTGAAGATCGTCGATGCCCTGCGGGAACGCTGATCCGGCCACAGCCGTGCGATCACCCTGATGATTGTAAATCGCTGACGGGAATGCTACCTTGGAAACCACTCCATATTCGAGAGTGACTCATGCCTTCAGCTTCTTCCATACTTTTCATTCTCCTGGTGTTTGTTTCACTGGCGCCGGCTTCCGCCAGGGCTGATCTGCGTTTGTACGTCGGAACCCTGGAGGTTGTCACGTCATCCGGCAAGGCCTGCGGCGGTACTGGCGGCCGGCACCAGGTTTCCGTGGTGATCGGCAGCGACACCGAGCAGAATACCTATAGCGGCATACTGGGGGGAGAGGATGTGTCAATCGGCCGGTTTTCCGGGACGTCACTTGATCGTCTGGCGTTACGCTACCCCTATGCGGACCCTGCCCTGGCCGAAGGTCATAGCGTAAAATTCTCCGTTTCCGGTCGGCAGTTGACGGGAGAACTGCGCGACAAGCATGTTGACGACTCGGCGGACGAGTGCAATTTCGATCTGGCCCGCCTGACATTGCAGCAGTCGGAACAGGACGAAGCGGCGATTGAGGTTTTTCAGCAGCTCTCCGCCCGCTTTGAAGCACAGCTGGCCAGAT
>JAJZRX010000041.1 GCA_021850095.1 Deltaproteobacteria bacterium | reverse complement strand
CTCAGAATCAAGATCCGCAATGAACTATTAGAGATACTGGCTGATGTCAAAGAGCAGGAAGAATCACTGAATTCATCATAAATTCATCGTAAGCAAGGTAATGCAATTCTTAAACCGGACAGAGATGGGAAAAACCGGAAAAAATCATCTTCCCTGTTTGAGTGCCGCAATCCGCTCCTCCAGCGGAGGATGGGTCATGAACAACTTTTTGAAACCTCCGTCGCTGGTGCCGGAGATGCCGAAAGCGCTCATCTGGTCCGGCAGATGGGGCTGGCCTGCAGTCTGGCGCAATTTTTCCAGGGCCGCCACCATTTTGTCCCGCCCGGCCAGGGCGGCGGAACCGGCATCGGCGCGAAACTCGCGCTGGCGGCTGAACCAGCAGACAACGATGCTGGCCAGGATGCCGAACACCATCTGGGCTACCAGTGAAGTGATCATGAAGCCGGGGCCATGACCGCGCTCGGTTTTGAACACCACCCGGTCCACCAGATAGCCGACCACCCGTGACGCCACGATCACGAAGGTGTTCACCACTCCCTGGATCAGCGCCAGGGTGATCATGTCGCCATTGGCCACGTGGCTGACCTCATGGGCCAGTACCGCCTCGGCCTCGTCGCGGTTCATGGCCCGCAGCAGGCCGGAACTGACCGCCACCAGGGCGCTGTTACGGCGCATGCCGGTGGCAAAGGCGTTCACATCCGGCGCATCGTAGACCCCCACCTCCGGCATGCCGATACCGGCTTTCAGGGCTTGGCGGCGCACGACCTCCACCAGCCAGACCTCCACCTCATTGGCCGGATTGGTGATGACCCGGGCGCCGGTCAGGCGCTTGGCGGTCCATTTGGAAAGGGCCAGCGAGATCAGCGAGCCGCCGAAACCGAACACGGCGGCGTAAATGATCAGGCTGGTCATGTCCAGCCCCTGCTGGGTCAGCATCGGGCCGACCCCCAGCAGGTTCAGGATGATGCTGAGAATAAAGACGACTGCCAGGTTGGTGATCAGAAACAGGACGATTCTCTTAAACATGGGACCTCCCTTTGGTGCCGTTTTCTGTGCCGTTTTGCAGAATCCGAATATCCCTGCGAGGATAGGGTATCTTTATACCATGTTCCGTGAAGCTACGATAGATGGCGCTGTTGACGGCGCTGGTCAGAAGGCCGCGGCGGTGGATCATTCAGCATCATAACGATCGGCCCCAGCCAGAAGTTGAGCCTGCCCAGCCTGCCCAACGTTCCTCCGAGAATATTTACAGCGCCGGTTTTGGAGAGAGCCGCCGAGAGGACGAATATGGCTCCGAGCCTGATTTCAGCGAGACCGGACAGCGCTCCAGCCGGGCGATTATCTTGTCAAGCAGTCTTCCGATTTCCTGCTGCCCCCGCAGGTAGAAGGGGGCGGCGCTTTTCGTACCCCTGCTGACCCGGATGCCGAGAACAGACGGATTGTCGAGTCGAAAGACATCCTCGTCGGTTATGTCGTCACCGACGAAGATGGCTCGCCGGCATCCCTGATGGCGTATCAGGGTTTCCAGGGCCGCCCCCTTGTCAGGCGCTTCGCTCGGCATCAGATTCTTGACAAAGATGCCTGCCACCGAGCGTGGCGGCGGAGTCAGGCCGGCCAGTGCGCTCCGGATACTCTCCCGAGCCCTTTCGTGGTCGGGCGCCTGGCGGTAGTGCAGGGCAAGGCTTTCACCCTTGTCTTCCAGGACGATCCCGCGGGCGGACATATCGGGCAGTATTCGGTTCAACTGGAGCTTCCATTCCCGGCAGAGGCGGGTAAAACCCTGGCTGATTGATTCTTCGCCCGGCAGCCCTTCCGCACCGTGGTTTCCCACCAGAAATCGCGGCATGAAGCCCAGGTGAAGCAGTGCGTCGGGGCGCGAACGGCCGGTAATAACCGCAAGCGGGGCCAGGGCGTCAAGCCGGATCAGCTTTTGCCGCACTTCGTGCCGGATGCGTATCGCTGAAGGATCGGGGACGATCGGCGCCAATGTGCCGTCAAGATCAAAGGCAAAAAGTGTGTCAATGGCGATAAACGATTTCAATGCTGCCAGACCGGTTGAACTGAAGAGGTATTTCATGGGTGTTCTCCGGATCACATGAAGTGCATATCAATCAGGTTGCAGATGCCGGAATGTCCCGGTCAGAGGGACATGAATTCAGCATTGTTCTTGCCCTTGCTTTTTGCTTTGTACATGAGTTTGTCGGCTTTACCCAGGAGTGCATCAAATGTTTCGCCGATCTCTGTACAGCTCACTACGCCAAGGCTGGCGGTGACCTGCCATCCGGACTGGCTGGTCATGATGTCCAGCGCCCTGGTGAGCTTTTCCACCGCTGCCCGAACCATGACCTGATCCGTTTCCGGGAAAAATATGCAAAATTCATCGCCGCCGATGCGGCCGGCAAGGTCCGCTTTTCTGATCGTGGCGATGATGGTTTTACTGAATTCCTGCAGCAGCTTGTCGCCACGCGCATGCCCCTGGGTGTCGTTTACCTGCTTGAAGTTGTCGAGGTCTATGAAAGCCAGTGAAACTGGATGATTATAGCGCCGGGCTTGAGCGATAGCCAGCTCCGCGCGCTCACGGAAAGCCTCCTTGTTCAGCATTCCGGTCAATCGATCGGTATCTGCCTTTATACGTTCGCGGTCCAGTGCCAGCCGCAGTTTGGCCTGTAATGAGACCGCATAGGCTATCAGGGCAAACAGGCCGAAACGATTGAATGCATTCCAGGAAACGACGCCTATGCTGTCTCCCGTTGACTGATCGAGCAGATTGATGATCAGCCAGCTGGCTGTGGCGGCGAAGGCAATTAACAAACCTTCGTTCTTGCCGCAGTACCAGGCGGACAGGAGCACCGGAAAAGCGTACAGCAGCATCATTGAAATATGGGCGCCTGTGCGAAAGTCAAAGTAGGCGGTGACAGCAATCGCAACAAGTGCCAGCAAAAAAATCAGCCGTGAACGGTTCACGATTCTTTTCCGATCCTGGCGGCCAGCTTCTGGCGCTGTCGCACCCGGGCGGCGTCCAGCAGCATTCGTCCGGCCCAGCGGTACACGTTGAAGTCCCGCACCAGGGCCCGCATGCTGCGCATGCGCTCCCGCTGTTCGTATTCAGGCATGGTCAGCGCCTGGTAAAGCGCTTCGGCGGTTTGCTCCACATGGTAGGGATTGACGATCAGGGCTTCGTGCAGTTCGTGGGCCGCTCCGGTGAACTGGCTCAAGACCAGCACGCCCCGCTCGTCGTCACGGGCCGCCACATACTCCTTGGCCACCAGGTTCATGCCGTCGTGCAGGCTGGTGACCATGCAGACCTGGGCGGCACGGTAATAACGGTTGACCTGGTCCGGTTCGTGGTGCTCGGCCTTGAGGATGATCGCCGGTCGTCCGTTGTGCGTAAAACGATTATTGATCCGGCCGGCCAGAGTATGCACCCGTGCCTCGAAGGCCTGATACTCCTCCAGGGCCGAGCGGCTCGGGGCCGCGATCTGGATGAAGGTGAAACGACCTGCCAGTTCGGGATGAAGTTCAAACAGACGCTCCACGGCGTTGAAACGTTCCAAAATCCCCTTGGTATAGTCCATCCGGTCCACACCAATCCCCAGCAACTGATCAGCGGGGAGACCCAGGTCTGTCAGAATTTCACTCCGGGTCTGTTCAACCGGCGGCAGCGTTCCCCGCCAGGGGGGCGGCCACTGGATCGAGATCGGATAGCTTTCCACCATGGTCAATTGGCCACGGCGGGAGATGGTTGACGATTCATGCTCGATGCGGGTTTCCAGATAGCGATCCGCCGTTTCCAGGAAGTTTTTACAGTGATAGGGGGTGTGAAAGCCCAGAATGGTGCTGCCCAGCATCCCCTTCAACAGCTCCTCGCGCCAGGGGCAGATGCCGAATGATTCCGGGTTGGGCCAGGGGATATGCCAGAAGGTGATGATGGTGGCCTTGGGCAGCGCCTTGCGGATCATGCCGGGCAGCAGGGCAAAGTGATAATCCTGCACCAGGACAACCGGGTCGTCGCTGTCCGCCTCCTCGATAACCGCATCGGCAAAGCGCTGGTTGATCCTGACGTACTGTTCCCAGTCGCTGGAACGGAAAACCGGCCGGACGTGGGCGATATGGCACAAAGGCCACAGCCCTTCGTTGGAAAAACCGTAATAATAGCCTTTTTCCTCCTCTTCCGTCAGCCAGATCCGGCGCAGGGTGTATTCGGGCTGATCGGGCGGCACCCGCACCCGATCGTGTTTGTCGACGGTTTCGCGGTCGGCCGAGCCGCTGCCGTGGGCGATCCAGGTGCCGGAACAGGCCCGCATGACCGGCTCGACAGCGGTGACCAGGCCGCTGGCGGGACGATGCACCTCAATGCCCCCCTCCTTTTTCAGGTGGATGTACGGCTCGCGGTTGGAAACCACGATCACCCGCTCTCCCACCAACTGTTTGTGCAGCAGCGTACGCAGGGATTCCGGGCTCCAGGTGATGGTGGAATCATCGGCAAAACGCCGCTCGGCATCAAGGTTGCGCAGCAGCGCCCGCAGGTCTCCCACCAGGGGCTGCAATTCCGAGCTGGGAGCCTGCTGCGGCCCCGTAAACGGTTTCAGGATTCCTTCCCCCCGCAGCATGGCTCTGACCCCTTCCATCCAGCCCCGCCAGCTCAGGTGGGCCACAAAAACCGTAATCAGCGAAATTACCACCCCCAGCACGGCAAACAACATAATCACATACTTTCGGGTATCGGCGCTGCGTCGTTCCATGTAACTCATGTCATGCACCAGCACCAGGGAGCCGATCCGGGAGTATTCAGACTCAAGCGGATTAAGGGTGACGTGAACCGGCCCCTGGGGCAGGCGGACCAGGTGCAGCGGATCACTGTCGGACTGATCGGGAGCTTTGCAGGAAAGTTCGCCCGGAAAGGCGGCGGTGCGGAAAAGCAGCTTGTCGGTCTGGTCGCAGACTCCCAGGGCCAGCAAACGCTCATCCTTGCTGGTGCGCAACAGCAGAGCGTTGATCCGGGAATGGTTCCCCTGCTGCAGCAGTTCGATCAGTGGTTCCTGGAGCGTGTTGCTGATCAGGCGGGAGCGGATATCCATGTCGCGAACGGCCCAGCGCAGGGTCAGACCATCCACCAGCGGCACGACCCCGTAGGCCAGAATCGCCAGGGCGATTGCCAGCGGGATCACAAAACGGAGCGAAAGCTGCAGCGATCGGAATGGAAAACGATGTTGATTCTGTCTCATCGGATCTCCTTGTGTCTCAAAATCTTAAGCGCAACCCCGTTGTTCTGGACGGTTCTGGCTGACGCTCTGATGTTTGAAATCGATTCTTCCGGCACGTTCAGCTCTTCGATCAGGTGTTTTCTCAACACGGTCAGTTCGCTGCCGTTCTTTGGGGACGATTCCAGTATGAAACGGAAACCGTCCGGCCCGCCCGGCAGTTCGCTGATGATCGCCAGATTTTTGATCGTATCCGGTGCGAGTTTTCCGTCATTGGAATAGGAGATGACCGGCAGCAGCGGCGCGTGATCCACCGTCAGCTCAACCGGCAGATCCAGGGACTTCTGGACAAGGCGGGCCAGAATCAGGCGTTCATCATCGCCGACCGGATAATCCCGCTGCAGCCTGAATGCAATCTGAAGCGGGGCATCGGCGCCGGAAAAGGAGATGCGGGTGTCAGTAAGCGGAAAGGGGGCCAGCGCAACCGCCAGTTCGGTTTCAACCTGTTCGCGCAGGCTGTCGACCTTGCCCCGCAGTTCGGCCGGAGTGTCAGCCCGCTCTGCCGGCAGGGAGGTCTCGGCCGGCAGCAGCAACTGCATAGTTGGGGAGGGCAGCTTTTCAGAAGCGACCAGCACCTGTTCGAGCTTGAGAGCAACCGGCAGAGAGAAGATTTTCGTCAATTCGTCTTCAAGCGCTTTTTTGGATTTGAGATCGAAAAGCTTGACGGTATTGACCGAAGCATTGACCTGTAGTGAGTTCTTCTGATCCAGATAAAAGTAATTGGTCAGGCGTGACGCGTTTTCCCGGTTGAGATTTTTTTTGAGTACCCGTTCGATCCGTTTTTTCGTGTTCATCTTTTTCAGATCCACAGCCAGGGTATATATCAGGGGAATCGAAATCAGGCACAGCAGACCGGCAATGATCAATAAACGTGTGCGGGGGGAGTACTGGATCGTTTCGACGTGGGAGGTGCGGAATCCCAGAACGAAGAAAACCAGGTCGGAGGTCAGGATGATGGCCACGAAGTTGGTGAAAAACAGCAGAAATCCACCCAGGGCAAGCATGATCTGGCCGGTTCCCAGACCGTAACCGACCACGCTGAGCGGAGGGACGACCGCCGTGGCGACGGCAACGCCGGTGGCGGTGATCAGGTAGTTCCGTTTGGTGCACAGGGCCACGGCGCCGACAACACCGGACAGCACCGCCACCAAGAGGTCGTAGATATTGGGCCGGACCCTGGCCATGATTTCGGCGGTGGGCTCTTTCAGCGGTGAAATCAGGGTTGCCAGAGCGGTGACCAGGATAAGCAGGGCCACGCTGACCGCTATGGTGCGAAAAGCACGCCGGGCCAGCGGCAAATCGCCGATCGTCAAGGCCAGTCCGGAGGAGATGATCGGCCCCATCAGCGGCGAAATCAGCATGGCGCCGATCACCACCGCGACACTGTTGGTGAGAAGACCCAGCAGGGCGATCAGGCCGGCCGACAGCAGCATCAGGAAATAGATCCAGGAACGGTCAACCCCCGAGGCCACCTCTTTGATGGTGGCCTGGTGATTGACCATTTCAGTTTTTATGGCCAGATAGTCTTTCAGTTTTTTGATCTGGTAGCGAATGCCGGTCATCTTCATAAACGGTGTCTCCGCAGTCCCGATAGTGTCCTAACCCTAGTAAACCGGACCATTTCTAACGTGTTAAAATGCGTGATCCCAACGCTTGCTGAGCCGGATGGCCGCGTTGATCAAGCCGACCATGCTGTAGGTCTGAACAAAATTACCCCACTGCTCGCCGGTGACCGGGTCGATATGCTCCGCCAGAAGTCCCAGGCGGTTCCGCTTGGAAAGCAGGTTTTCAAACAGACTGCGGGCCTCTTCTTGCCGCCCCAGAGCTGCCAGGGCATGAATATACCAGAAGGTGCAGACCGTGAAGGCGTTTTCCGGTTCACCAAAATCGTCGGCTTCCACATAGCGGTACACATATTGTCCCCGTTTAAGCTCCTTTTCGATGGCGGCAACGGTTGAGGCAAAACAGGGGTCGTCGGCGGAGAGGAAACCCACATCATGCAGCAGAAGCAGGCTGGCATCCATGGCGTCTCCTTCGAAGGATGCCACAAAAGATTGTTTTTCTTCATTCCAGGCCCGTTGGTAGATGGTGGTGTAAATCCGGTCGGCCTGCTCCCGCCAATAACCGGCCCGGTCGTTCAGTCCAAGCCGGTCGGCGATCAGTGCCAGACGGTCGCAGGCGGCCCAGCACATGACGCTGGAGAAGGTGTGGACGCGGGCCGATCCACGCAACTCCCACAATCCGGCATCGGGCTGGTCGTAGACCAGTGCGGCGGTTTCCCCCAGCGGTTCAAGCCGGTAAAACAGGGCGGTATCCCCGCCGCGCAGCAGCCGCCGGTCAAAGAAGATATGGGTCACCGCAAGAATGGCCGAGCCGTAGACATCGTGCTGTACCTGCTCAAAGGCCTGATTACCACGGCGCACCGGACCCATGCCCCGGTAGCCCGGCAGGCTTTCCACTATCCGTTCATCCAGGCCGGCCTTGCCGTCAATGGCAAATACCGGCTGAATTCGGCCGCCAGGCGCGCCAGCCGAGATGTTGGTCAGATAGCCCAGGTAACGCTCCATGGTTTTGGTGGCCCCCAGGCGGTTCAGGGCATTGACCACGAAATAGGAGTCCCGCAGCCAGCAGAAGCGGTAATCCCAGGTGCGGGGAGTGTTGGCGGCTTCGGGAATCGAGGTTGTCATGGCCGCCACGATGGCGCCGGTGTCTTCAAAGGTGTTCAGTTTCAGGGTGATGGCAGCGCGGATCACCTCGTCCTGCCACTCAAAGGGAATCCCCAGATCCCGCACCCATTCATGCCAGTAAGCCAGCGTTTCGTCTTGAAATCGCAGGGCCAGTTCGCTGATTCTGGCGGGTATGGTTTCGTCCGGCCCGAGGATCAGGGTAAGCGTGTCATCCAGAAAAAAAGGCAGCTCCTCCCGCAGCATGGTAATGGAAGCGTCGGTGGTCAGCCGCAGCACCAGATCAGGGGAAATATAGCGGATATGGTTGCTGCCGCAGGTGACGTCACAAGGCCTCTGTCCGTATTCGCAGGCCGGGCGCACCATCAGGCGGATGCGCGGCGTGCCCTGCACACGCCGGATGCGCCGGATCAGCATCATGGGTGTGAACATCCTGTCGTATTGACGGAAGCGCGGGGCGAAATCGGTTATTTCGATTATCCCGCCCTGTGCATCGCTCAAACGGGTGACCAGCACGGCGCTGTTCGGCAGATAAAACTGATCCGTACTTGTCCCGTCAACAAGCTCAATGGCGCAATAGCCGAAATCCTGGCGATCTTCATGTTCGCGCAGCAGCGAGCAGAAGACCGGATCGCCGTCGAAACGGGGTACGCAGCACCAGACTATTTCAGCCTGCCGGTTTATCAGGGCGCCGATCGAGCAGTTACCGATCAGTCCCAGTTCAAGGTCGTTGCGCATGGTTCCCCCTTCTTCATCAGCACGTTCATATATCAGGGGAGTCGCCTCCCCCGATGCAACGATGCAATAGTACCGTATGACGGCTGTATTTCAAACTCTTAATGATTCCGGTGGGTAAAGAATTCCGGTACAGCAACGGGGGCGTGGTCGTTTTATGGCGATACACACCCTCATTGATTCAGAATGAGAGAGGGGCTGTTACGATGATCTTATGTTCTTTTTTTCACACCGAGTATCTTTCCGGCGGCCAGTCCGAACAATGCCGCAACCAGGCTGAACAGGGCGCCCATTTTTGCGGCGCCGCGAATGATCGGGTCGGTGAAGGCCTCGCCGGCCACAAACAGAGCCACGGTGAAGCCGGTGCCGGCAATCAGACCGGCGGTCAGCAGGTCGCGGCGCTTCATGCCGTGGGGCAGGCTGAAACCCAGCTTGGTCGCCAGATATCCGAACGAGAAAATGCCGGCGGTCTTGCCCAGCAGCAGTGAAGCCAGCACCAGCAAGGTGACGGTTCCCATGCTGGAAAACTGCACGCCGGCATTGGCAAGGCTGAACATGAACAGCCCGAAATCGACAAAAACCTTCCATTCATGCTCAAAGCTGGCCAGGGTTGTCCGGTCGGCGGGATCTTCCTCGAAGAGATGCTTGTGCTCCTTTTTGGCGTGGGGCAGAAACGGGATGATGAAAACCAGCGCCAGGGCCGGATGCAGATGGGCCTCGTGCAGGCCGATCCAGCTTAAGGTTCCGCCGGCCAGCAGATAGGGCCAATAGCTTTTCACCTTGTAGCGGCGCAGCAGCCAGGCCAGCGCCATGCCCAGGACGGTCAGCAGCAGCCAGACCGGCTCGGCGGGCATGGTCGGATTGGGATAGAAGATGGCGATGATAACCAGGCCGATGGCGTCATCGGCCACCGCCAGCAGCAGCAGATAGGAGACGGCCGGATGGGCGGCGCCGAAAACCATGCGGGCTGCCAGCCAGGCCAGGGCGATGTCGGTGGCGGTGGGAATGCCCCAGCCGTTGCGGAGTTCGGGAGCGCCGATAACGGCGTTAAGGCACAGGTACACCGCGATCGGTCCGATAACGCCGCCCAGGGTGCCCAGGAGCGGATTGATGGCTTTGGAAACCGGGTTCAGGTCGCCGCCCGGCAGGCAGCTCTGGGTGATCTCCACTGCGGCGATGCCGAAAAAAAAGACCATGAACAGTTCGTTGGAGACGAAGTGGAACGACATCCCCCCCAGGAAGGGGGTGTTATTGAAAGCCTGATACCCGTCCGGATCAAGGTTGGCCCAGAACAGGGCGATGACAACCCCGGCCAGCAGGGGTATGGAAAATTCTCGCAGAAGGTTGAGGCGTTGTCTCATGTGGCTGTTCTCCTTGGATGTGGCCGCATTGCCGGCCAGTGGCCACCCTTTATACAATAACGAAAGGCGCTTGTCCAAGCGCCTTTCGAGTTTCAACCGCTCTGCAACGCTTCTCAGTAACCCAATAGGCGCGGCAGCCAGAGCGAGATCGCCGGAACGTAGGTCACCAGCAGCATGAATCCGACCATGGCCACCAGCCAGGGCAGAACCGCCACCGAGAGTTCGGAAATCCCCATCTTGGTAATGCCGCTGGCCACATACAGGTTGAGTCCCACCGGCGGATGGCACATGCCGACCTCCATGTTGACCGTGATCAGCACGCCGAAGTGAATCGGATCGATGCCGAGCTGCATGGCGACCGGAAACAGAATCGGTGCCAGGATCAGGATGATCGAGGAGGGTTCCATGACGTTGCCGGCCAGCAGAAGCAGCACGTTGGTGACCAGCAGGAAGGCGACCACACCCAGGTTGTGCCCCAGAATCCAGTCGGCCATCAGCTGCGGAATGTTCTCATGGGTCATCAGGAAGGAAAACAGCACCGCGTTGGTGATGATATACAGCAGCATGGCCGACATGCTGGCCGAGTCGAGCAGCACTTTCGGTATTTTACTGAAGGTGATGTCCTTGTAGACGAATACGGCGATGAAAAAGGCATACACCGCACTCATGGCGGCCGCTTCGGTAGGGGTGAACATGCCGCTGTAGATGCCGCCCAGCACGATCACGATCAGCAGCAGGCCCCAGACGCTTTCACGGAAGGCCTTGAGCCTCTGGACTGCGGTTGCCTTGGGCATACGGGGATAGTTGTTCTTGCGGGCGATCCACCAGGAAACCACACCCAGCAGGGTTGCCAGCATCAGGCCCGGCACCACGCCCCCCATGAACAATCCGCCCACCGAGGAGTTGGTGGCCACGCAGTAAATAACCATCGGGATGGACGGCGGAATCAGGATGCCCAGCGAACCGGAGGTGGTGATAACGCCGGCGCCGAAACGTTTGGGGAAGCCGGCCTTGACCATGGCCGGCAGCAGAATCGAGCCGATCGCCACAACCGTGGCCGGGCTGGAGCCGGATACGGCCGCAAACAGGGCGCAGGCGATAACACCCGACAAGGCCAGGCCGCCGTACAGGTGTCCGACCATGGAGGTGGCAAAGTTGATCATCCGTTTGGCCACGCCGCCGTGGGTCAGGAAATTTCCGGCCAGGATGAAGAACGGAATCGCCATGATCTCGAATTTCTCGATGCCGGTGAAGAGCTTCATTGCCACCGCTTCAGTCGGGATCTCGGTGAAAAAGAACAGAAATGAAAGCACGGTCAAACCCAAGGCGATCGAAATCGGCATGCCGGTCAGCATCAGCAGCAACAGCAGGGCGAAGACGATACCGGTATTGCCCAGCAGAGCGATG
The DNA here is from genome assembly GCA_021850095.1 of Deltaproteobacteria bacterium. Lineage (GTDB taxonomy): Bacteria > Desulfobacterota > Desulfuromonadia > Geobacterales > Pseudopelobacteraceae > JACRCG01. The sequence continues at coordinate 15,937 of JAJZRX010000041.1, read as the reverse complement.
GCGCCAAGTACGGCTGCAATGCAGAGCATCCATTTTGTGGCTTTTTTCTTGGAAAATTGCTCCCAGCCGGCTACAGCAGTTGTACTCATTTGGCACCCCCGTCTTTTCCCTCATGTTCAAATTTATGGGTTTCATATTCTTCCAGTGCTTCGGTTGCATCCACGACCTTTTCATCTTCGAGTCCGTCGACATGGGAATGGTCATGGTGCGGCAATTCGCCGGTGCGGAAGAAACTCCAGCCCACCTGCAGGAAACGGAAGCACATCAGGTAGGAGCCAAGCGGGATGGCGGCATAGATGATCCAGGTCGGCCACTCCAGGTCGGGCGTGATCGGGCCTTCATACAGATCGCCAATCTCCATGCCCAGCTTGTTGACGATGGCGTAATGCATGCCGTTTTCCCAGACAAAGGTGGCGCCCAGGGTTCCGATCAGGCCGGTAAAGAGAGCGCCGCCGGCGATCCCTATCAGAATGCACTTGACCCGCCACGAATCCGGCAGCCGGTTGACCAGTACATCCACGCCGACATGAATGCCGGAACGTACGCCATAGGCCGCGCCGAATTTCGCCATCCAGACGAACATGTAGATGCACAGTTCCTGGGCCCAGCTCATGTTGATCGTCAGCAGCCAATCCTGAAGGCCGGGTATCGGCACTCCCGACAGGTAGCGGTGGGCGACGGCGACAAAGATGATGACTGTCGCTGCCCCGATCAGAAAAGTAATGATTATTTCCTCAAGGTGGTCGAGGTATTTCATCATGATGTCAGCTCCTGAAAGTGGTCGTTAAAAAGGCCGCTGCATTGGCCGCAGCGGCCTGTACGGATGGAATTCCGCGGATGATCAGTTGGGGTTGTAGCCGGTGGCGGCGTAGACTTCCTTGATCAGGTCGGCGCCGATACGGCCGGCGTGCTCTTTGTGGGCCTTGTCCATGGTCTTTTTCCAGACGGCGCGCTCCTGGGGGGTCAGGGTGATGAACTGTGAACGGCCGGACTTCTTGACGGCGGCCAGGGCTTCGTCGTTGTCTTTTTTGGCGATATCGTTGGCGTACTTGGTGGCGTCCTTCATGGCCCCTTCCAGAATGGTGCGGATGTCGGCCGGCAGGCTGCTCCAGAACTTCTTGTTGACGATGACGGCGTAGCCCAGGTAACCGTGGTCGGAAAGGGTTACATATTTCTGAACTTCATGCATCTTCTGGGTGTACAGATTGGAGGGGGGATTCTCGGTGCCGTTGACAACACCGGTCTGCAGAGCCTGATACACTTCGGAGAAGGCCAGGACCTGGGGGTTGGCCCCCATGGAGCGCATCTGGGAGTCAAGCACCTTGGAGGACTGGATGCGCAGTTTCTGCCCTTTGAAATCATCCGGAGTCTTGAGCGGTTTGTTGGCGCTCATGACCTTGAAACCGTTATCCCAGTAGGCCAGCCCTTTGATCCCTTTTGACTCCAGTTTGGCCAGCAGTTTGGCGCCCACCGGGCCCTGGGTGACTTTGTGCAGTTCGGTGTAGTTGTCGAAGATGAAGGGCAGGTCGAACAGTTCGAACTCCTTGACTCCCAGCGGGGCGAACTTGGCCAGCGAAGGGGCCAGCATCTGGACGGCGCCCAGCTGCAGGGCCTCCATCTCTTCCTTGTCCTTGTAAAGCTGGCTGTTGGGGTAGACTTCCACCTTGACGCGACCTTTGGTGCGCTCTTCGGCGATCTTTTTGAAATAATCGGCGGCTTGTCCCTTGGGTGTGTGCTGGGCGACAACGTGACTGAACTTGATCACGATCGGCGCGGCGTGGGCGGACAGTGGTAGTGCCAGGGCAGCGGCCCCGATCACCAGACTCTTCAGACATTGACTCAATTTCATGCGTATTCCTCCTTGGCGTGATGGTGTTCTATGGCAAACGGCGCTTCTGCGCTTTTCTTGCCATTGCAGTGGCTGTGCCAAAGAGGATGGGCTATATAACGTATTGATATGATGTTTTATTATTGTGTATTCTGCCGCTCGTGCCGGGGGTGGTGATGGCGGACGTGGCCGAAAACCGCCAGCCGTTGTGGCGGATAACCGCCAGTTGCCGGTTCGATGAGTGGATCTCCGGCGGTCAGGGTGAGGTGAAAAAACGGGCGTTCATTTCCTCCAGCCCCAGGCTCTGCAATACTTCCCGCAGCCGTTCGGATGGGCGGCGGCGCGGCAGGTTCTTGTATTCGGCGATGATCAGTTCGTTTTTCATGGAATGCTCCCAGCCGACCAGTTCGGTCACGCTGACCTGGTAGCCGTGAGCCTCCAGCTGCAGGCAGCGCAGCACGTTGGTAACATGGCTGCCGAACTCGCGGGTGTGCAGTGGATGCCGCCAGATCTCCGTCAGGCTGCCGGACGCCAGCGACCTGGCCTTGTTCCGGCGCAGAACAGCCGCCACTTCGGCCTGGCAGCAGGGCACCAGCACGATGTGGCGGGCAGCTTTCTTAAGTGCAAAATGAATCGCGTCATCAGTGGCGGTGTCGCAGGCGTGCAGGGCGGTCACCATATCGACCGTGGCCGGCAGCTGCGGCGATTCGATCGATTCCGCCACGGACAGATTTAAAAATGTCATACCGGAAAAACCAAGCCGCTGGGCAAGAGCCTTTGATTTCTCCACCAGCTCATCGCGGGTTTCAATGCCGAAAATCCGGGAAGCCCCCTGCAGTTGTTTGAAATACAGATCGTAGAGAATAAAGCCCAGATAGGACTTGCCGGCCCCGTGATCCACCAGGGTGATGTCGGCATGATCCTGGTGTGCTTTTTTCAAAAGCGGTTCAATGAACTGAAAGAGATGGTTGACCTGCTTGAGCTTGCGGCGGCTGTCCTGATTCAGTTTGCCGTCGCGGGTCAGGATGTGCAGCTCTTTCAGCAGTTCAAGCGATTGTTCCGGTTTGATATCGTGTTTTTCTAACATATTGATTGCCACCCTTTGAAGTTGTTGTTTAAGTTATTCCGTTGCCGGCAGCCGCAGCAGCGCCAGGGCCACGCCGAAGGCTATTAAGATCAGCAGGGCGATCATGGTTGCCACGCCGTTCCAGCCGTACTGAACCCAGAAAATACCCCCCAGCGTTCCGGAAATGCTCGAACCGAGATAATAGCAGAACAGATATAGTGACGAGGCCTGGGCCTTGGCCGTTTTGGCGCGGCGGCCGACCCAGCTGGACGCGATGGCGTGGGCGCTGAAAAAGCCGCAGGTGAAAATGCCGATTCCCGCCACGATGGCTGTCAGCGATCCCGCCAGAGTTATGGCTGTTCCTGCCAGCATGACGGTCAGGGCCAGACGGATCATGAAGGGACGCCCAAAACGGTGGATCATTCTGCCGGCGACACCGGAACTGAACGAACCCAGTAGGTAGACCAGAAAAATCAGGCTGACCTGGAACTGGCTCAAGCTGTAGGGTTGTGCCAGCAGGCGGAAGCCGATGTAATTGTAGAGCGAGACAAAGCCCCCCATGGAGAGAAAAGCCAGCCCGTAGAGGCAGAGCAGACCCGGTTCCTGCAGGTGCCGGTATAGGGAGCTGAACAGGTAGCCGGTCTGGAAGGGACGTTTTTGAAAGTTGGTCGAGGGGGGCAGGCATTTCAGGAATACCAGGGAAAGCAGCAGGCTGACAACACCGATGATCGCTATGGCGCTGTGCCAGGGCATATAGTCGCAGAGCAGCGCCGAGCCGATCCGTCCGCTCATGCCCCCCAGGGCGTTGCCGCTGATGTACAGTCCCATGGCGTGGCCGATGGCGTTAGCGTCCATCTCTTCCCCCAGGTAGGCCATGGCCACCGAGGGGACGCCGGCCAGGGCGATGCCCTGCAGCAGGCGAAGCAGCAGCAGTGATTCAAATGAGTGACTGAAACAGGTGGCCAGCGCCAGTAGCGAAGTCATAAAGAGCGCCGCCGTCATAACCGTGCGGCGTCCCAGGGTTTCGGAGAGCGTGCCGGCGATCAGCATCCCCAGGGCCAGGGAAACGGTCGAGGACGAGAGCGCCAGACTGGCCATGGCCGGGGAAACGCCGAACTCCCGAGTAAAGAGCGGCAGCAGCGGCTGCAGGTCGTAAAGGGTGATAAAGGTCACGAACCCGGCGCAAAACAGGGCCACGTTGATGCGCCGGTAGGCGGGCGTGCCGGTGCTGACCCGCCCTTTGCGCGCTTCGGTCTGTTGTTCAGCTATGGTCATCGGGTCTGCTCTACAGGGTTGATTGGAATGGGCCGGCCATGCTTCATGAAGTTTGTTCTTGTAGCAGATAAACGCGAATCATTAAACCTGCAAAAAACAGTTGCACGCGGAGACGCGGAGAACGCGGAGCAAAATCAAGTAACTATCTTGAAACAGTCATCAGTCATTTGGTATAAGTATCTATTTATGTAAAGTATTTCTCCGCGAACTCCGTGTCTCCGCGTGAGTGACTGCCGTTTTAAGGTTTGTTTTTTTGATGAATCTTCCGGGGAGGGAGCTGTGAAACAGCAAACGGCAGCCCTGCTCCCGTGTGCTGCTGCGGGGTGCAGGGCTGCCGTTTTGGGTGATCTGTCAGTCTGCTGTTCAGGAATCTTTGGGGAGCGTGCCGTCCGGCGTCAGTTTGTCGACGACTCCCGGAAGGTACTGGGCCAGCATGGAGCTTAAATTGTCGCCCGACAGGCCGAATTTGGAGGCCAGATTCTGGACGGTTTCGTTACCCAGAACACTCTGGATCTGATCGGCCGAGATCGGCAGATTCTCTCCCTTGCCGACCCACGACGAAACCACATCTCCCAGTCCCTTGTCCTGGAACGATTGCACCAGACCGCCCAGGCCGCCCGAATCCTTCGGCATGACCATATCCAGGATTCCGCCCAACGGATTGTCGGCGTTATCTCCTGAAGCGCCGCTTAACATTCCCATTGCCTTGCTGGCCAAATCGTCAAAAAGTCCCATGATGTGCCCCTTTCAAATTTTTAGTGGTGTGGCGCGCCGTCCTGCGGTTTATTTCTTTTTCTTGTCGGCCTTGGCATCCGCTTTCGCTTCGATGCTGGCCGCCTTCATGGTGTAGGTCACGGTGGCCTTGCTGCCGGCCTTGAGGTCGCCCGTAACCTTGGTGTCCTTGTCGCGGGCTACTTCCCACTTCTCTTTTCCTTTCTGAACAACCACCACGTCGTCTTTGACCTCCAGAACCGGTCCGGTTACCTGATAGGTTTTGGTCGGGCCGGCAAAAGCGGCTGTTGCTGCCAGTACGGCGATTCCTGTCAATGTTGCGGCGATTTTCATGGTGTTTCCCTCCTTTGATGCAGAATTTTAATGGTGAATAATTAGCACATTATAAAACAATGTCAAGCGTAGTCATCGTCCGGGGCAGCTGCAGACGGTGAGGGTGTCGGGATGTTCAATGCCCCGCAGCTTTACCCCACAATTCCTTCAGGCGTTTGTCGCGGCCGCAGCCGCTGCGGTAGTACTTGTAGCGCAGGGGGTTCTTTTTGTAATAATGCTGGTGATACTCCTCGGCCGGGTAGAATGCGCTTGCCGGAACGATTTCGGTCACGATCGCTTCCCGGAAGGGTTTGCTCTTTTCCAGGGCGGCTTTCGACTGCAGCGCCGCCCTGCGCTGCTCTTCATTATGATAGAAAATCCCCGAGCGGTACTGGTTGCCGCTGTCGCAGAACTGGCGATCCCTGACGGTCGGGTCGATGTTGCGCCAGAATATCTCCAGCAGCCTGGCGTAGGAGATTCTGGCCGGATCGTAGATGATCTGCACCGCTTCGGCATGGCCGGTGCCGCCCGCGGAAACCTGTTCGTAGGTCGGGTTTTTGACCGTGCCGCCGGTGTAGCCGGACGTTACGCCGGCAACACCATCCAGCGTGTCAAAGGGGGCTTCCATGCACCAGAAACAGCCGCCCGCAAAGGTGGCTTTCTCCAGTGCCAGCGCTTCGGCCGGGCTGCCCATGAATGTCAGAATAAGGCCGCAGAATGCCAGAAATGTTCGCATGACGTACCTCCGATCGTTAAAGTCCGTATTTGTCCATCTTGTAGCGCAAGGTGCCGCGCGGGATCTTGAGAATATTTGCGGTCTGCAGTACGTTGCCTCTGGTCTGCTTCAGGGCCTGGGAGATCAGGCTCTTTTCCAGTTCGGCCACGGCTTCCTCCAGTCCCTGGCCGGATGCGGGGTGTGTGACCGGCCGTGCTCCGGTCTGGCCTCCGGCCGGAATATGGGGCGTGATAATGCCGCGTATTTCGGGCGGCAGGTATTCCGTCAGCAGGGTCGGGCCGTTTTTCATGATGCAGATGCGTTCGATCACATTGCGGAGTTCGCGGATATTGCCGGGCCAGGCGTAGTGCTTCATCAGTTCGGCCGCTTCCACCGAGACCTGGTTGAAATTACGGCCGAAGGAGCGGCTGAAACTGTCCAGAAAGTAGGCCGCCAGGGCCGGTATATCCTCGATCCGCTGACGTAATGGCGGTATGTGGATCGGAAAGACGTTCAGGCGGTAGAAGAGGTCTTCGCGGAAGCTGTTGTCTGAAATCCTGTTCTGCAGATTGCGATTGGTGGCCGCGATCACCCGCACATCAATTGAAATGTCTTTGACACCCCCCACGCGGCGGATGGTGCGCTCCTGCAGCACCCGCAGCAGCTTGGCCTGCATGGCCATGTCCATTTCTCCGATCTCATCCAGAAAGATCGTGCCCTGATGGGCTTCTTCGAACAGGCCGGCCTTGCGGCTGGTGGCGTTGGTAAAGGCTCCTTTCTCGTGGCCGAAAAGCTCGCTTTCCAGCAGATTGGCTGGCAGCGAGGCGCAGTTGATGCCGACAAAAGCCGCCCCCTTGCGATCGGAAAGGTCGTGGATGGCGCGCGCCACCAGCTCTTTGCCGGTGCCGGATTCGCCGGTGATCAAAACCGTGGAGGGGATGCGGGCGATTTCACGCACCTGGGTAACCACTTCGGCAAAGGCGCTGCTGGAGCCGATCATCGGAAAACGCCCCGGCAGGAAACCGTCGGCCCGCTTCAGTGTGCGCACTTCGCGCTTGAGGGTCTGGGTCTGCAGCGCAAGTTTGACGATCACTCGCAATGCATCGGCTTTGAAGGGCTTTTTCATGTAATGGAAAGCGCCCAGCTTGAGCGCGTCCACGGCGCTTTCCACCGAGCCGAAGCCGGTGATGATGATCACCAGAAGTTCCGGATCGATCTCCTTCAAGGTCTTGAGCACCTCAAGGCCGCTTTCGGTTCCCAGATTCAGATCCAAAAGCGCCAGGTCGATGTCGTGTGCCAGCACGACTTCGCGGGCCTCGTTCCCGGATGCGGCCGAACAGACCTGGTAGCCTTCATCCCCCAGAATGCGCTCCACATTTTCGCAGATGAATGCTTCGTCATCGATGATCAGAATCTTTTCCATGTTTTCCTCATCAAACTGTTACGCTGCGGTATCGGTTTCAAGCGGTAAGTGTATCGTAAAAACCGTGCCCGTGGCGGCGGAACTTTCCACGCTGATCCGGCCGTGATGCTCCTCGACGATGCGCTGGGTGATTGAAAGCCCAAGTCCGGTTCCGGCTCCCTTGCTGGTGAAGAACGGTTCGAAAATCAGGGCCAGGTTTTCCGCGCCGATGCCGGGGCCGGTGTCGGACACCGTCAGGATGGCCTCTTCCGCCGTTACTGCAGTGGCGATGCGGATCTCGCCCCCCTTGGGCAGGGCTTCCAATGCGTTTTTGACGATATTCAGCAGGGCCTGCTTTATTTTTTCCGGGTCGAATCGGAAGCGGGGCAGTTCTCCCGGCTCAACCCGGATGGCGACGTTTTGCCGTTCGCACTGCCGGCGCATCAGCAGGGCGGTATCATTGACCACGCCGTTCAGGTCACTGATTCTGAAGTCGGCCCGGACCGGAGTCGAATAGTTCAGCAGCGCGCTGATCAGCCGCTCCACCCGCTCGATTTCCTCCAGGGCCTTTTTGATCATGTTCCGGTCGTCACCCGCCAGGGCGGCGTTGTCATGCAGATCGTCCAGCAGCAGAGAAAGGCCGGTCAAGGGGTTGCGCACCTCATGGGCGATGCCGGCCGAGAGTTTGCCCAGTGAGGCCAGGCGGTCCAGCCGCGTCATCTCTTCGCGCAATTTCTCTTTTTCGGTTTCGTTGCGCAGGGTCACGGTCAGCCCGTGTTCTGCGTTGCTGCCGATCGGGAAAAAGCCGACATCGAAATGGGTCCGGCCGCTGCCCATTTCGAAACGCAGTGCCTGGCGGCCATAACCGCTGCGCTTGACCAGCGCCTGTTCAATTCTTTCTTCCATGCCTTCCCAGCCCTGAAATACGTCCCGGTAATGCATATCCGCGCCGCAGTTTTCGCCCAGAAACAGCCGTCCGGTGCTGTTGATCGAGGTCAGCAGGCCGTCTGGGGAAAAGGTGACGATGGCGCTGGAGATACTTTCCAGAATGCTTTCCTTGAAGTTGCGCTCGTCCAGGATCTCCAGCCGGGAGCGCTGCAGCTGATCCAGAGTCGAAAGCAGGCTGGTTTTGCGGATTTCCAGTTCATCCGACATGAAGTTGAAGGTATCGGCCAGTTCGCCCAGTTCATCCGAAGAGGTTACCGTGACCCGGTTGCGGCTGTCCCCCTCGGCCAGAAGCCGGGCGCCGCGTGTCAGCTGGTTCAAAGGACGGGTTATGCCCCGTGAAAGGGCCCAGGCTGAAAAACCGGCCAACAGCGAGGTGATCAGGATGATCAGCGCGCTGATCCGGCGATGTTCGCGCAGTTCATGGTTGATCAGACGACTTCCCTTGCGGGCGGCTTCATGGAACTGATCGACCTGAAAGCCGATCGTCACGCCGCCGAAGATGCCGTGTTTACTGTAATCCCCGGTGTCGTACAGGATCGGAGCGTAGGACATGATTTTTATTGCGCCCCCCACGTTGGTGGTGTCGACGTGGCCGATTTTCAGCTTTCTGACCGCCTCCGCCACGATCGGGTAATTGGGGTGGATGAAGCCGGCCTGGTCCAGGTTGTAGGGGATTCTGCCACTGTCGATATCCTCACGGCTGGAGTTGGCGCTGTAAGGCGGCACCAGTTTGCCGTTTTTATCCAGTCCGCGGATGTCCCAGTATTTTGGATGGGTGATGATCCAGCCTTCGTCGTCGAACAGAAAGGCGTAGTTGCCGCTTTTGTATGAGGGAAAAAGCGTCGAGTAGTTTTTTCCAGGGTCGATATGCTGGGTGAATTCCATCAGGTGGCGGTGGTCCAGGGAAATGACGACCATGCCGCTGAACTGACCCTGTGTGTCGAAGCGCGGAGAGGCGAAGCGGATCACCCCCTCGTAGGCTTTGCCGTTGTAGGCCTCTTCCGGTTCGCTGGCTCCGGCCAATTGCTCCTGTTTGGAAACATGCCAGCCGGTCAGGTGGGAAACGTAGATTCCCCCCCGCTGCAGCCCTTTTGTCCGGCGAAAGTACTCCTCGCTTTTAAATTCGGTGCCGGCCGGTTCGGAAACATCGCGCAGTTCGGAAGGTTTGAGAAATGAACCGTCCCGAACCACGATCCGTTCCCGGCCATCTTTGTCGATATAGGCGACGGAACGGTACAGCGGGGTGAGTTTGCGGATCCCCTCGCTGGAGCCGAAACGTTCCCAGACCTCGCTGCGGCGGGTGGTGTAGAAGTTGAGCAGGGTCTGGTTGTCCAGGGGGGAGCGGGCCAGAAAGAGCAGGTCGCCCTCGCATTGGCGCAGGAATTCCGAGATGGTTTCGGCCACATGCTGGGCCCGCATCTGCAGCGACTCGGCGGCCTGGGTGTCGGAGGTTTCGGCGATTTCGGTCGTCAGGCGGCTGTTGACCGATTCCAGATTGGAAAGCAGGATCAGGGATGAAGCCAGCAATGGCAGCAGCGAAAGCAGCAGCGTGACCGCCATGATTTTTTTGAAAAGGGTCAGGCGCAGCATGTCTGGTTCATCATAAGTCCTGCTCGGAAAGTGACGTGATGCCGTTATTCGGGTTTGATCGCGCCTTTAGTTGTCGAACATCAGTTTGCGCTCGAAATCCATGGAGTGGGTCAGGCGTTTGGCGTCCTCGATCGTGATCATGTCCTGGCGGTACAGCTGCAGCAGGTGCATGTCCAGGGACTGCATCTGGTACTGTGAGGCGCCGTTTTCGATATGTTTTTCGATCTCATCCAGCCGCCCTTCGCGGATGCAGGCCTGGATGGTGGTGGTGGCCCGCATGATCTCCACCACCGGCAGGATGTTCTCTCCGCTTTTGTCCTTGATCAGGCGCAGCGACACCGTGGCCACCAGAATATCGGCCAGACGCTGGCGAACGATCTCCTGGGCTTCGGGCGGGAAGTGCCCGATGATCCGGTTGATGGTGGAGACCGCGCCCTGGGTGTGCAGGGTCGAGAGCACCAGATGGCCGGTTTCGGCCGCCTTGATGCAGGAGTCGATGGTTTCCTTGTCACGCATTTCGCCGACCATGATGACATCCGGATCCATGCGCAGGGCCGCCTTGAGAGCGGTGCTGAAGCTTTCGGTGTCGATGCCGATTTCGCGCTGAATGATGCAGCTTTTCTGGGATGTGAATAAAAACTCGATGGGATCTTCGATGGTTATGATGTTGTAGCTAAAGTTTTCATTGAGGTGGCGCAGCATGGACGCCAGCGAAGTGGATTTGCCGTTGCCGGTGGGTCCGGTCACCAGAATCAGGCCGTTGGGGGCCTGGGAGATCTCGCTTAATACCGGCGGAAGATTGAGATCCTCGAAGGTGCCGATCACGGGCGGGATCACCCGCATAACGATGCCGTAATGCCCTTTCTGCCTGAAGATGCTGACCCGGAAGCGCCCGCCGCTGGGCAGCGAGTAGGAAGCGTCACATTCCTTCAGGTCGTTGCTCAACTGGCGACCGTTATGCTCCAGTACCCGGGCGGCGATGAATTCCGTATCGGCCGGCGTCAGTTTGGGCATTTTGGCCCGTACAAGCTGTCCCCGGCCGCGAAAAAAAGGGGGGTTGTCGACCTCGAAGTGCAGATCGGAGACTTTCTTCTGGAATGCAATTTCAAGGATCTGGTGCAGTATATTGGCGTCCATCGCGGCCCCCACTGTTAATTAATCAACCGTGCTGCTATGTATATCAAATCAGACAGACTTTTCAATGTTCTTTCGGTACAGGGCGTTATCCAGGATCGCACCGGCGAACTGCGCCAGTGCTTCCAGCAGCCCGGTCTGGGGCGGAAAAACCGGCCGGGAGCCGAAATCGGCATAGGTCAGGGCAATGACCTTTCCCCGGCTGATCAGCGGCACAATCAGGGCCCGGGGACTGCGCGGCGCCCCGATCTCCCTGTAAAGTAGCGTTGTCAGCTGAATGTCGCTGCGCTGCCCGTAATACAGGCGACCATGTTCCACAACTTCCCCCAGCAGCGAGCGTTTGTCAAGCGGCATCCTGAACATCAGCGGCGGGGTCGGGCCTTGCGATTTGTCAGTGGTCACGCCGATGGATTTCTCCGCGATCAGCTCTGATTTTGCCACGACAAAGGTGATCGCTCTTTCAAACTGCGCCGCAGCGAAGTTGAGCATCACCAGTGCGATTTCGGGTGGCTCGGAAAGTGTTTTCAGCTGTTTCAGGCAGCTGATGAATTTCTGTTCCACCGCCGGCTGCGCTATCGGGCGTATGCCCTTTAAAAAGGGGCCCAGTTCCGTAAGGAAGCTGATCAGCTGCGGTATGTATGAATCTTCGTGACACTGCCGGCAGGGGCGCGGAATTATGGAACGGACTCCGCTGGCAAGCGAGCGCATGCCGATGGTGCGCCAGGTCTGGCAGCAGGCTGCGGCCACAACCGTACTCTGCGGGTACGCTGATACCTTCTGCCGCACCAACGCCAGAGTGTTTTCGCCCGGATCGTCGTGGGGGATGTCGATCAGCAGAACCGGCTGCAGATCCCTTCCCAATGACTGTTCGATAATCGTATCCAGCGCGGCTTCCTCGTCGGTGCATAAAACGAACAGGTTGCTGCTTTTGCAGAGGGTGGTGAGTGTGTGGGCCAGCAACTGATCGCCGCTGAAAAGTATGAGCGCCGTCAGCGGAGGGCCGGAACCTGGCGGAACCGGTTTGGAAATGGATGCCAGAAAGGAGATCAGCGCTTCCTGCTGTTCGGCGGCCGCTTCCGGAAGTTGGCTGCTGACCTGCTGGCGGTGCTCGATAACCGGGTCATGATCCTTCAGCCCGATGAACACATCCGGAATCTTTTTTTCGATCGTATCCAGTGCGTCCAGCCCCAGCAGGTCGGCGGTGATGTCCAGGGTTTCTTCCGCGCTGACGGATGGCTCGGTCGCGCCGGTCTGATTATCTTCGCTGAAGAAGAGTTTGCTGAGCGTGCCGTCGCGCATTTTCTCATCGTAGATCCGCAGCGCGTCCATCAGCACGCCCTGGGCATTCAGCAGTATCTCCTGGTGCAGTTTTTCCGGAAAATAGCGGTATTCGTCGGAAACATACTCTTTTGAGACATCCAGCGAAAAGGTGCCGCTGGACCAGGTCATAACTTCGACGATGGTCATTTCGATCAGGGTTTCAAGCCCCTTGTAGGCCACGTCTTTGTCGATGGTGCCCTGTTCGATCAGGGTGGCGATCAGCGGTTTGCGGTCAGCGCCGGCATTTTTCTGGATTGTCAGCGCCTGCTCGAGCTGCTCTTCGCTGATGGCGTTCATCTCCACCAGCACCTGGCCGATGCGAACGCTGTTGTTGAGGTGGTTGGCGCTGACAAAAAACCCCTCGTGGAACACCAGCTGACTTTCCCCCTTGGGACTTTTCAAATACAATATGCCGGTTTTAGCGGTCATGTGCAGCAGCTGGATGACATCCACCAGCGGTATATGTTCCAGAGCTCCGTTGAATGACATGCTGGCGCCCCTCCTTAATCTTATTGGTAATTACTATACCTGATACGGTATCAATTATGCGCTGTTTGTTAATGCTAATTTCAGCTGTTGCCGATTGGGGTGGTGACAGTCCGGCCATGATTTGCTACAAAGGGCGCCGGAGATCGAAAATCGATTCAGCACGCCAGGAGACAAGGCTACAATGATTTTGTTCCGCACAGAGTACAGGAAGACGTTCTTTAATGAAATACCCCAGCCGCATCAATTTGTAAACTCTTACGTTGGCCGTTCGGATCAAGGAAGGGAGCCGGAATGCTGATCAGCTGGCTGCCCTGGCTGGCCGTACTGTGTCTGCTGTGCGGTTCACGCTGGCGAGCGGGAGTTGCTGCGGGAGCGCTGGCCGAGCTCTTCTATGTGGGATGGCGGGGAGTGACGCTGGGACGCCTGCCGCTGATCGGCCCCCATGATACGCTGCTGTTTTTTGCCCTGTCGCTGGCGATTATGGGGCTTATTATGTCGTTTTCGCCGTTGTTGCGCGGTCTGCGCTGGTTTTCGGCTGCCACCGGCATCTCGGCGGGTATCGTTACCCTGGCTGCGCTGCGTTTCAAACCACTCAATATGCCGCTGCCGCAGATTCTTGACACCTTCTGGTTTGAGCTGCATGTGGTGGTGGCCTTTTTCGGCTATGCGCTTTTTGCCATCGGCGCTCTGGTCTGCGCCGCTTTTCTACTGACCAAAAACCGCTCTTATCTGGAGGTGTATTACAAAGCGGCGCTGGTGGGGTGGACGTTCTTTTCGGCATCCATGATTTCGGGCGGAATCTGGGGCTATTACGCCTGGGGCACCTACTGGCTCTGGACCCCCAAAGAGCTGTGGACATCGATTCTGTGGCTTTTTTATGCCCTGGCGCTGCACGTCAGGCTGAAAGGCTCCCGCTGGGACACGCTTTCTGCCTGGCTGGGGTGTGTGGGGCTCTTGGTGATGCTGTTCACCTATCTGGGGGTCAGCCTGCTGATGAAGAGTTCACACAGCTTTTGAAAAAGCCGGCTTGATCTGCCTTTCCTGAACGTGTCTGACACTAAAAGACCTCTGCGGTATCGATAGCGCAGAGGTCTTTTTACGTTTCAGGCTGGCGGTGCCTCACCGGCCGGTTTTTTCTTTCTGCGGCGGCGCTTTTTCTTTTCGGCATCCGCTCCGGCCGGGGCTCCCGCCGTTGCCGGTTTGGCGACCGCTGCCGGCCTGGCGGCGCGGGCCGGCGGACGGCGGTTCTTGTCCGGAGTGCGGCCCGAGCCGGGTTTGTCACGTTTCGGATCCAGTACCCGTTTGGGCCGGGCGGTTTTGACATAGTCGTTGACAAACAGCTCGTCTTCGGCCCATTCGGTCGGAATCTTGTTTTTGATGTATTCCTCAATGGCTTCGATGAAGAAGGCACCGTCCTCATCGGCCAGCGAGATGGCTTTGCCCTCGGCGCCGGCCCGGGCGGTGCGCCCGATGCGGTGAACGTAATCCTCGCAGTCCTGGGGCAGGTCATAGTTGATGACGTGCGAGACGCCGTCGATGTGCAGACCGCGCGAGGCCACGTCAGTGGCGATCAGGATCGGCAGCGAACCGTCCCGGAAGTCGTCCAGGATCTTCATCCGCTTGCGCTGTTCCACGTCGCCGGAGATGACCCGGCAGGGAAAACCGTTGGCGTTCAGCAGGTTATGAAGATGCTCCGCTTCGCGTTTGGTGTTGATGAAGATCATGGTGCGCTCCATGCCTTCACGCCGCAGCAGCCCCAGGAGCAGCGGGAACTTTTCCTTGCGTGAACAGTGGAACAGGAGCTGTTCGACCCGTTCGGCGGTCATGCTCTCAGGTGTGACCGAAACCTTGACCGGCGAGTTCATGAATTCGTAGGCCAGTTCCATGACCCGCTGATTGAGCGTGGCGGAGAACATCAGGTTCTGGCGCTTGTCGAAGGGGGGCAGGCGCCGCAGGATAAAGCGCAGATCGGCGATGAAACCCAGGTCGAACATGCGGTCGGCTTCGTCGATCACCAGCACTTCAATATCCTTCAGGCTGTAAATTTTCTGTTTCAGATAGTCGATCAGGCGTCCCGGCGTGCCGACGATCACATCCGCGCCGTCCAACAGGGCATTCTTTTGTTTCATATAATCGACGCCGCCATAAATAGCCTGGATGGTCAGTCCGCAGTGGGCGCCCAGCTGTCGGGCGTCGGCGTCGATCTGTACCACCAGTTCACGGGTCGGGGCCAGGATCAGCGCGCGCGGGTTCTTGCCGGAAGTCCTGCTTGACAGCAGCCGGGTGAACAGGGTGATCAGAAAAGCGGCTGTCTTGCCGGTGCCGGTCTGGGCCTGGCCGGCGATATCCGTTCCCGCCAGGGTTATGGGCAGGGTCTGCTCCTGTATGGGGGTGCAGGCGCTGAAACCCGCTTCGGCAATGCCGCGCAGCACCTGTTCGGGAATCTCAAGTTCGTTGAATTTCATAAATTTCCTCTGCTGAAACATTCTTTTGTAAAAACAGAAGCACCATATACTCTGGCGGCCGGTCTGGCAATCTAAACCTGATGACGCAAGCGTCGGCGCCGATGAATCGGCCAGAAATGCTTTGACAAACCGGAAGCGCTTCCTTTAGTATGACGCGAATTTACATTAAGGATACCATAACGATGCAGGCCGCACTTAACATCATTGGCGACGAGCTGATACTCGTCGAACAGCAGTTCCGCAAAGACCTGGAGTCCGACGTTCCTCTGATCCGCAAGGTTGGTGAATATGTGCTTTCCAGCGGTGGAAAGCGCGTACGTCCGGCTCTTTTGCTCCTGGCTGCCAGGCTGTGCGGTTATACCGGTGACAAGGCCGTTCCGCTGGCCAGCGTGGTAGAGTTCATCCATACCGCCACCCTGCTGCATGATGACGTGGTCGACAGCGCCACCCTGCGGCGCGGAATCGCTTCGGCCAACACCCTGTGGGGCAACGAGGCCTCGGTGCTGGTGGGGGATTTTCTTTTCTCCAAGTCTTTTTCACTGATGGTCGGCGTCGGCAGTCTCGATATCCTGCGCATCCTTTCGGATGCCACCACCGTTATTGCCGAAGGCGAAGTCATGCAGCTGCTCTGCACCGGCGAGATCGATCTGACCGAAGAGCA
>JAJZRX010000040.1 GCA_021850095.1 Deltaproteobacteria bacterium | reverse complement strand
CAATTGGGCGATTAAAGTTCATATTGCGGCACAACTCCTAGCCCGCCCATTTATGGGCAGGGCCAGCCCCCCTGTGGGGGGCGAATTTAAAAGCCGCGTCCTGTGGGCGCGGATTCTTTACTTACGGCGTCAACATCAACCTGGACCTGAGCGCCGGCCTGAAGGTCGGTCTGACCAGACCGGAAGACGACCTGACCGGAACCTTCGGCATCACTCTCAAATACTGACAGACTGAACAAGAAGGATTAAAACCATGCATATGGCAGACGCATTACTCTCGCCGGCGGTTGGCTGTACCCTGTGGGCCGCATCGGCAGGCACGATCGCCTACTGCTCCCGAAAGGTCCGCCGGGAGATGGACGACAAGAAGGTGCCGCTGATGGGGGTGCTGGGCGCTTTTATCTTTGCGGCGCAGATGATCAACTTCACCATTCCGGCCACCGGTTCCAGCGGCCATCTGGGAGGAGGGCTGCTGCTGGCGATACTGCTCGGCCCCCACGCGGCCTTTCTGACCATCGCCTCGGTCCTGCTGATCCAGGCGCTGTTTTTTGCCGATGGTGGGCTGCTGGCCCTGGGCTGCAACATCTTCAACCTGGGATTTTTCCCGGCCTTTATCGCCTATCCGCTGATTTACAGACCAATTGTGGCGAACCAGCCGACCCAGGGGAAAATTGTCGTTGCATCAATTATTGCCGCAGTGGCCGGCCTGCAGCTGGGTGCTTTCGGCGTAGTTCTGGAAACCGTGGCCTCGAGGGTATCATCACTCCCCTTTGCCACGTTTGTATCGCTGATGCAGCCGATTCATCTGGGTATCGGGATTGTGGAGGGGCTGGTGACCGCAGCGGTCGTGTCGTTCATTTACCAGGCCCGGCCCGAAATTCTGGACAGTGCCCGCCTGGCCAAGCCGCTTGGCAATCTGCCGATACGCGGCATCCTGATCGCTTTCATCGTAGTTTCCCTTCTGACCGGGAGTGTGATTTCCTGGTTCGCTTCGGAGAAGCCCGACGGTCTGGAGTGGTCGATCAGCAAGGCGACCGGCAAAGAAGAGATCGAAGGGGGTAAGACCGGACTGCACGGTCTGATGGCCTCTCTGCAGGAAAAGGCTGCCTTTCTGCCTGGTTATTCCTTGAAAAAGCCGGAAGCCGGCCCGCATACTGACGTTGCCAAACAGGCTGCCGACAAGAAAACAGAGGAGACGAGCGCCAGGCAGGGAACCAGTATATCCGGCATTCTGGGAGGCTTCATGACGCTTGGCCTGGCCGGCGTTGTCGGCTTTGTGTTGAAAAAACGGGGCCGATCAGTCTGAAAGATGCTGTTGTAATCCGGGTATGTATATGCTTTAAAGGGGGGCGGCCGGCTGCTCTCTTCCGCCGTCAAAGGACATTCCATGGCTTCGATAAACAAGGCGGTGCTGGATCTGAAACGCCTTGATCTGCTGGCAAACAACGACTCGGGCATTCACCGTCTGGACGCACGGGCAAAAGTACTGGTAACCTGCGTTTTCATCCTTTGCGTCGTATCATACGACCGCTACGAGCTGGCAGCACTGTTTCCGTTTTTCATTTTTCCGGCTGTCCTGATCGCCCTGGCAGACCTGCCTCCCCTCTTCATCGCCAAAAAGATCGCCCTGCTCTGCCCCTTTGTACTGGTGGTCGGTATCTTCAATCCGCTCTTCGACCGGGAAGTGCTGGTCAACCTCGGACCGCTGGCCATTTCCGGCGGCTGGATCTCCTTTGCCTCGATTCTGGTCCGCTCGATCCTGACGGTCGGTGCCGCGTTCATCCTGGTGGGAGTCACCGGCTTTACCGCCGTCTGCCAGGCACTGGAGCGGCTGGGGATGCCGCAGGTCTTTGCCGTGCAGCTGCTCTTTCTGTACCGCTATATCTTTGTGTTGAGCGAGGAGGGGAGCCGGGCCTCGCGGGCCAGGGAGCTGCGCTCCTGCGGAAAAAAAGGGTTGGGGATCCGCAGTTTCAGTTCCCTGATCGGTCATCTGCTGCTGCGCACCTGGCAGCGGGCCGAGCGGATCCACATGGCCATGCTGGCGCGCGGCTTCACCGGCCGTTTTCACGCCTATCGGCAATCATCTTTCGGAAAAAAAGAACTGCTGTTTGTACTGGGCTGGTCAACGCTGTTCATTCTGCTGCGCTTCAACAACGCTTCACAGCTGCTGGGAACAGTGGTCACGGGGATATTTTCATGAGTCATCACATCGTCGAGGTTAAAAACCTGCAGCACATCTATTCCGACGGCACGGCCGCCCTGAAGGACGTTTCCTTTATCATCACCCACGGAGAGTCGGTCGGCATCATCGGAGCCAACGGCGCCGGAAAATCCACGCTGCTGCAGCACCTTAATGGCAGCCTCGAGCCGACCGGCGGTTCGATCCATATCGGGCACACCCCGCTTTCAAAAGGCACCTTGCCCGATATCCGCCGAACTGTCGGGATGGTGTTCCAGGATCCGGACGATCAGCTCTTCATGCCGACCGTTTTTGACGATGTGGCCTTTGGCCCGCTTAACCTGGGATATTCACCGGCAGATGTGGAGCAGAGGGTGTCCGAGGTGCTTGAGCTGGTAAGCGCCGGACACCTGCGCGACAAACCCCCCTACCACCTCTCCGGCGGCGAGAAAAAGCGGGTCGCCATCGCCACCGTGCTTTCCATGTCCCCCGACATTCTGGTCATGGATGAACCGACCAACGGACTTGACCCCTTTGCCCGACGGCAGCTGATGGCGCTGATGCGTGATTTCGAACACACCCGCATCTTTACCAGTCACGATCTGGATATGGTCATGGAACTGTGCGACCGGGTCATTGTCTTGCACGAGGGGGAAGTCCGGGCCGACGGGCCGGCCGAGGATATTTTCAGCAACGACAAACTGCTGGCCGAGTGCCGGCTGGAAAAGCCGCTCTCCATGCAGGGCTGCCCGGTCTGCGGAGGCGGCCCGGCCAGAGCGCCCAAGCCCCGATCTCCCCATCATCACCATCATCCCCATAGCTGAACGGCAGCATCACTCACGCCGAAAGAGCGCCCGGATTTCTCAAGGAAACGGCGGCAGCACGATGTCCTCAAGGGGCTGGCCATAACCGTCCGTCAGGGTGCCCATGAAAGCCACGATTGCCGCGACTTCCTTTTTGGTCAGCTTCAGATTGCCCATTTCCGTGCGGTTCACATTCTGCGCCACCTCGGGCTGGGGCCAGCGGCCACGCAGGCCGGCCGTATTGTAAAACTCGACGATCTCGGTCAGAGTGGCAAAGTAACCGTTATGACCGTAAGGGGCGGTCAGAGCCACGTTGCGCAGGGTCGGTACCTTGAACTTGCCCTTCTGCAATCCCTTGGGATCAATGGCGGCGATGTCGGGACGTCCCCCCAGCCCCAGGTCAACCGGAGCCTTTGCCAGCGCCGGGTTCGTGCTGCGCGGAATACCCAGGTTGTCGTAGGTGAAATCGGTGAACAGCGGCGGGATCATGCCGCCGGACGGTGATTTGCCCGTTTTGGATATGTGGCATTTGTTGCAGAGCCCTTTGCCGTTAAAGAGCTTCAGCCCCAGCCGTTCCTCTGCCGTCAGCCTGGCCTTGCCGGCCAGAACATAATCATACTTAGAGCTGAACTGGTTGACTTCGCGGGATTTTTCATAGGCGGCGATCGCGTCGGCGGTAAAGTCATACAAAGCATCCGCAACAAGAGGGTCTTTCAGATCGGTTTCAGCCAGATTTACCCCGTACACCGTCCGGTACAGCTCCAGATAGCGCTTGTGCTGCACGTTGAGCGAGCTGCGACAGGATTCGACCACCGAACGGCCGTCGGGCATGGTCATTTCAACCGGATTCAGAAAGGGTCCCCTGGCCTGCCCCTTCAGGCTTGCTTCCCGCCCATCCCAGAATTGCCCTCCCAGAAAAAGTCCGTCTTCGCTGTCCCATTGAAAGTACGGGCTGAAAGCAGCATAGGCCACGGTGGGAGAATTGCGGGTTCCCAGGGAACCCCTGACGGAACCCTTCGATACAACTTCCTGGTGCGGCATGGCGGCATTGGCCGGGTCCGCAAACCCGGGCGGCTGATGACAAGTGGCGCAGGACTGGTTTTTTTCCCGGGAAAGCTGTGTGTCAAAGTACAGTAGTTTCCCCAGTTCTTCTTTGGGCGTCAAAGGGGCCGAAAACGCCGGCTGGACGGAGAACAGAGCCAGGCAAGCTGCCAGTATCAGGTGTCTGAACATAAGTATGAACCTCCCGTATAGATTGTGTGACGCTAATATTTGACTGATATGTACCGTAAGGGTGTTTATTTGCAAGCTCCTTTTCTGCTGGAGGGATGGACGGCTGATCATTTTTGCCAACGCTTGACAAACAATACAGCGCTCTGTAAAAGTAGCAGCATAAATTCGTAACGGATGGAAGCGTGGAAGAGGGGTGCAAGGCCCCCGCTGCCCCGCAGCCGTAAAGGGAACGAAAGCCCGATCGCCTGACAGCGATAACGCCACTGGGAAGTCCTGGGAAGGCGGGCAAGTAGGTCGCCCTGAGCCGGAATACCGCTCCATTCGCACGCTTCGGGGGAAGCATTTCTTTGTTGGCACACTTCATCCATTTTCCTGCCGCAGACAGTTCTCCCGATTTCAGGGTTTCTTAACGGATAAGGTTGAACGACACTGACCTTTTATCCGGATTCGGGAGGCATCATTATGCACATCATGGAAGGTTTCCTGCCGCTGCAGCACGCCATCGGCTGGAGCCTGGCTTCTGCCCCGTTCGTCGCCTACGGTCTTCATAAGATCAACAAAAAAATCCGGCAGCAACCGGAACAGCGCATGCTGCTGGGCGTCGCCGCCGCTTTCACCTTTGTCCTTTCGGCCCTCAAGCTCCCTTCGGTCAGCGGCAGCTGTTCCCATCCGACCGGGACCGGTCTGGGGGCGATCCTGTTCGGTCCGGCGGCCATGGCCCCGATCGGCACCGTGGTGCTGCTGTTCCAGGCGCTCCTGCTGGCTCACGGCGGCCTGACAACCCTGGGGGCCAACATCTTCTCCATGGCGGTCGTGGGGCCGTTCGCCGCAGCCGCCATCTACCGCAGCGCCAAGGCCGCCCGTCTCCCCTTTGGGCTTTCGATCTTCCTGGCCGCCTCCCTGGCCGATCTGCTGACCTACCTCACCACCTCGGCCCAACTGGCGCTGGCTTTCCCCGATCCGCTGGGCGGTTTTGCGGCATCATTCGCCAAGTTTGCCGGGGTCTTCGCCTTCACCCAGCTGCCGCTGGCGGTCATCGAAGGGCTCCTGACGGTGGTGGTCATGAATTCCCTGCTCCGCTTTAACGCCCGGGAACTGCAGCAGCTGAACGTTACCGCTCCCCAGGAGCTGAAGGTATGAAAAAATATCAGAATCTGCTGCTTTTGATGGCAGTGGCCGCCCTGGTGGCGCTGCCGCTCTGGTTCGTCAAAAAACCGCCCCCCGGGCCGGATGGCAGCCAGGCGCAGATTTTCGCCGGCAGCGATGACAAGGCCAAAGATCTGATCGGCAGCATTGCCCCCGGCTACAAGCCGTGGGCTAAACCGGTGCTGGAACCGCCCAGCGCGGAAACCGGCTCCCTGCTGTTCGCCCTGCAGGCCGCCCTGGGGGCCGGCTTTATCGGTTATTACCTGGGAGTTTACCGCACCCGCGCCAGGATGCGCCGTGAAACGGACAAGGAAGCCCGGTGCTGACCGAACTGTCAGCTTATAGCAACCGCTGGCGAAAGGTCTCGCCGGTCGCCAAGGGCTGCTTTTCCCTCTGCGGCATGGTCGCGGCCTTTGCGTCCGGGTCGCCCCGGACCGCTCTGCTGGTGGCGCTGCTGGTGGCCATGGCGGCCATATTCGGCGCCGGTATCCCGCCCCTGCGTTATCTGCGGGTGGCGGCTCCGGCGCTGCTCTTTCTGGCCATCAGCTGCCTGTCGCTGCTGGTTTCGCTCGATTTTGGCGACACAAGCGGAGCCTCGGCTCTGCACCCCATTGTTTCGGAATTCCCCCGCACGGCCCAGGTCTGCGCCCGCTCGCTGGCCTGTCTGGCTGCGCTGCTCTTTCTGGCCCTGACCACCCCCTTGCCGGACATCATCAGCCTGCTACGGCGCTGCAGAGTGCCGGACACCCTGCTGGACCTGATGGTTCTCTGCTACCGGACCCTGTTTGTGCTTTCCGAAGCGCTGCACGAGACCATCACCGCTCAATCGGCACGGCTCGGCTATGGCAGTTTCCGGCTTTCACTGCGTTCCCTGGGAGGTCTGGTGGCAAACCTGACCGTTCAGGTCTGGCAGCGTTCCCAGGCCCTGCACCTGGCGACATTGGCCCGCAACAACGACGGCGCGCTCCGTTTTCTGGAGTGCAGCTATGACAATTCATCCGTCAGCATCTCCCTCGCTGTGACCGCCGGCAGCCTGATGATCGTTCTGGCCCTGCTGCTGCCATGAGCGACGTCATCCTGAAACTGGAGGACGTTTCCTATCGTTATGCCGACGGCACCAACGCCCTGAACGGCTGCTCCCTGAAGATTCGACGCGCTGCCCGCAGCGCCGTGCTGGGCGCCAACGGAGCAGGCAAAACCACCATGTTCCTGCACCTGAACGGCATCCTGCGACCCACAAGCGGGCAGGTGCTCTGTGAAGAAACACCGCTCGATTACAGCCGCAGCGGCTTGCGAACGCTGCGATCGCGGGTCGGGATGGTGTTCCAGAACCCGGACAGCCAGCTTTTTTCGGCCAGCGTGCGGGAGGATGTCTCCTTTGGCCCGATGAACCTGGGATTGGCGGAAAGGATCGTGCGAACGCGGGTGGAGGAAGCGCTGCAGGCGGTCGGCATGACCGCTGTGGCCGACAAACCGGTGCACAACCTGAGTTACGGACAGAAGAAGCGGGTCTGCATCGCCGGAGTGCTGGCCATGCAGCCGGAGATAATCGTGCTGGACGAGCCGATGGCCGGCCTGGACGCCGCCATGCAGGAAGAGCTGACGGTGATCCTTCAAAAACTGCATGCTGCCGGCATGACGATTGTCATTGCCACCCACGATCTGGATTTTGCCTATGCCTGGGCCGACGAAACGATCGTTATGGAGGCCGGACGGCTGCTGGCCCACGGAAACCCGGTCGAGATACTGCGGAAAGAGGACGTGCGGCAAACCCTGGGCGCTGCGCCACTGGTGGCGGAAATAACCTCTTCACTTTCCTTGCTTGGCATCGATCTTCGTGATAAGGGATATCTGCCGCGCAGCAAACAGGAACTGCTGACCGTACTCAGCAAACAGGCCAGGCAGGGGGGGTAAATCATGATCATCGTAACCGGAGGGGCGGGACTGATCGGCAGCGCTGTGATTCAGCACTTGAACCAGCTTGGCCGGGAAGACATCCTGGTGGTGGATCATCTCGGGCTGACCGATAAATGGCGTAACCTCTCTGCACTGCGCTTCATGGACTACCTGGAAAAGGATGCTTTCGAGCAGCTGCTGGACAGCGACTCGGTTGCTGATCGACTGCCGGGAGTCAAGCTGGAGGCGGTTATTCACCTGGGTGCCTGCTCAACCACGACCGAACCGGACGCCAGTTACCTGATCAGGAACAATTTCGAATACTCCCGCAAACTGGCCCTGACCACCCTGTCCGCCGGCGCCCGCTTCATCTACGCCTCCAGCGCCGCCACCTACGGCGACGGCGAGAACGGCTTCAGCGATGATGAAAGCCAGCTGCCGCAGTTGCGGCCGATGAACATGTACGGCTACTCCAAGCAGCTTTTCGACCTGTGGGCCCTGCGTCAGGGCCTGCTGGACAGAATCGTCGGCCTCAAATATTTCAACGTCTACGGTCCCAACGAACAGCACAAGGGCGAGATGCGCTCGCTGGTACTGAAGGCCTACGAGCAGATCAACGCCACCGGCACCCTCAAGCTGTTCCGGTCGCATCGTCCGGAATACGGCGACGGCGAGCAGCTGCGCGACTTCGTCTACGTCAAGGACGCCGCCGCCATGACACTGCACTTCCTGCGGAACAGCCGGGCCGGCGGCATCTTCAACGTAGGCGGCGGCACAACCGTCAGCTGGAACCGCCTGGCCGGGGCCGTCTTCAGTGCCATGGACCGGCCAGTCAGCATCCAGTACATCGACATGCCCGAATCGATCCGCGCCACCTACCAGTACCTGACCTGCGCCGACACCTCCAAAATCCGGGCGGCCGGCTATACGGCCCCGGTGACTCCTGTTGAGGAAGCGGTCGGGGATTACATCCGGAACTATCTGGTGCCCGGCAAACAGCTGGGGGACTGAAGTGAAATCAGCTCATAACAACTCAGGTTCACTGAACCCCACCGACAACAACCACTATAAAGGAAAACTATGCCCATTCTGCCCAAATGCCCCTCATGCAGTTCGGAATACACTTACGAGGACGGCGAGATGTTTGTCTGCCCGGAATGCGCCCACGAGTGGCCACAGTCGGCAGCGGAGAGCAGAGAGGCCGACCGTGTCGTGCGTGACGCCTTCGGTAACCTGCTCAACGACGGCGACTCGGTCACTGTAATCAAGGATCTGAAAATCAAGGGGTCATCTGCGGTGGTCAAGGTCGGCACCAAGGTCAGGAACATCCGCATCATTTCGGGAGACCATGATATCGACTGCAGGATCGACGGCATCGGCGCCGTGCAGTTGAAATCGGAGTTTCTCAAAAAGGCCTGAATGACGGATCTTTGAATTATGCCTTGCTGTTTTGAACTCAGTGCCAGAGTTTTCTCCATGGGTTGTGCCTCCGCAATCGCTGCCATGCTGCATAGCATGACAAGGAAAATCGCCAGGAACTCGGAGACCAGTCTATTCACTTTTATTCCTCCATAAATCAGATCGAATCCAGACCAAGCTCCTGCAGCTTTGCTTTCTTGGGCTTGGTGGTTTCAGAATCCCATCCTCGATCTTTGTAGTATTGGGAGAGCATGGTGTCGAACTTGCTGCGGTCGAGCACTGACCCTTTCTTGGGGCCGATGGTGAAGGCGTCTTCGAAAAAGCGGTCGGGGAGCCGGTCGTCTGCCCGGCGGAACCCCTCGCGGTAATTGAATAACTTCTCCAGGTTGAAGATCCGTTCGCCGGTTTTCTCGAACTCGGCTTTGTCGTATTCATGGCCGGTGATGGCGCTGAGCATCGCAAGCATCGGCTCCTCCAGTGCCGGCTCAAAGGTGGGGAAAAAACACATGCCGGTCGAATCCAGCATGGCCCGCCGGTTCTGCATGGCGATGTTGTCGCCGCTCATGTGGCAAGCCCCGCGCGAGGCGGTGACGTAGGAAAGCCCGCGTGGCTGATTGGCCTGGATGTTGTGCGCCGCCAGCTCCAGCCCCTTCACCTGGATGGCGAATTTTTCACTCCCTTTGCCGATCTGCCGGGAGAGTGTTCGCACCCCTTTGCCCGCCAGGGCGCCAATTCCGTCCCGGGCGGCGATCTTCTCGATCATCGCCAGGGTGGCATCGACGCTCCCCCACTTAAGATCGATGCCATCCAGAAATTTTCGATCGATCATCCCTTTTTCGTAGGCCTCCATGAGAAAGCCGATGACGTTGCCGGTGGAGATCTGGTCCAGACCAAGATCGTCGATGACAGTGATCGCCTTCAGCAGCCCGGGCATGTCCGAGATCAGAAGGTTCGAGCCCAGCATGACACCGGTTTCGTACTCCGGGCCATCGTGGACAATGCCGCCATATTTGCCTTTCGTGATCCCGCTCTTTTTGCAGGCCAGCGGGCAGCAGTAGCAGGCGATGTCACGCACCCAGACATCACGCCGGGCAGCGTCGCCGCCGATCCGGTCAGCCTCCGGGAAGGTCCCTTCGCGATAATTCCTGACCGCCTCGGTCCCCGCATTGCTGTTGCCAACGATGGCCCGAGCCGTTCCCTGCTCTGCCCAGGACTTGGCATAGGCGGTGCCGTAGAGGGCCAGTCTGGCCTTTTCCAGGGCGGCAAGGAATCGCTGATGGTCGGCGACCCCCGGCTGTCCCGAACCCTTGACCGCGATTGCCTTCAGGTTCTTGGATCCCATGACGCAGCCCATGCCACCCCGGCCCGCTGCCCGCCCGGCGGTATGGAGGATGCTGGCATACGGCACGAGGTTCTCCCCGGCCGGGCCTATGTAGACGGTCTTGAATCTCCGGTCGCCAAGAGCATCCAGGAAAACCTTATCGAAGACATCCGTGCGCATCCCCTTGAATCTCTTGCCCTCGCGAATCTCCACCTTGTCGTCGTCGATGACAATATAGCTGAGCTCCTTCG
Source organism: Deltaproteobacteria bacterium (assembly GCA_021850095.1). Lineage (GTDB taxonomy): Bacteria > Desulfobacterota > Desulfuromonadia > Geobacterales > Pseudopelobacteraceae > JACRCG01. The sequence goes on along the minus strand of JAJZRX010000040.1, from coordinate 17,387 downwards.
CCTTGCCGGTAATGACGATCCCGTCATAGCCCGCAAAGCGGATCTCGGGACCGAAAAAACCGCCCATGTTCGAGTAGGAAACGGTCGAGGCATGGCGGTAATCGGACTTCATCGGCGAGGTGATGGGCGATTTCGTCACCACACAGGTCCGGGACGAAGAGGGGACCGGAAACCCCGAAAAGGGCCCGGGCATGAAGATCAGCGGGTTTTCGGGAGAAAGGGGGTTGATCCCCGGCTTCTTCAGCCGGTCCCAGAGGATCTTCATCCCGAGTCCCTGCCCGCCGACAAATCTGTCCAGGTCTGCGGGGGGAATGGCCACCTTTTCACTTGTGCCGGTGGAAAGGTTGATGTTCAGAATTACTCCATGGTACCCAGGTTTCCCGCTCATTTCATCCCTCCAAATTCTGCCGTCCCGTACCAGCCCTTGGCTAATTCAGCTGCAATTTTATCCGGACCGAGGCCGTAAAATTTCCGGTCACTCCTAACCTCAACAGAGGAGATCGCCCCGAAAGGACAGCGCTTTACACACTGCGGATCACCGCCACAAAGGGTGCACATCCGCTCCGGCTTGCCTGTTGTGGAATTGGGTGTGATGACCCCGGTCCTTTGCGTTGCGCAAGCCTTGGCGCAACTTTGGCACCCGATACACCTGGCCGGATCATTGTGAATGGTGTGCGTCACCTGATCCCGATAAAGGGCGCGTCTATTAGTTTTTACATCAGGATCAACCGGGCACGCCTTGACGCAGGGGGTGTCACTGCACATGGCGCAGACGCTTGGAACATCCACTTCAGGGCTAAAACTGTGCACCCGGATATTGGCGAAGCGTGGATTCCCCAGTCCCGGCAATTTCCGGCCGGAGATGACCACCGGCCAGTTTTCAGCTGAACAGGCTGTTTCGCACGTACGACAGCCTGTGCACTTGTTATAATCAACCAGCACCATCTTAAGTTCAGGATCTCCGGAAAGAGCCCAGGCCAACCCATGGACGCCGAACTGGCCGAGCAGAACCATGGCACCACCCCCGAGCCCAACACCCTTGATGAAGCCGCGACGTGTGAGGCTTGTCCATTCATGTGATTTGTCACCGTTTTTCATGACGTTCCTCCCTCATCCTCAGTTTATTCAGCCTTCAGCGACGCCATATCTATGGAGAAACGGTACTTCACATCCGACTTGACCAGTCTTTCGTAGGCTTCATTGATCTTCTGAATCGGGATGACTTCCACATCCGAGGTGATGTTGTGCTCGGCGCAGAAGTCCAGCATCTCCTGGGTCTCCTTTATGCCGCCGATGAGCGAGCCGGAAAGACTTTTGCGGCCGAACAGGAGCGCAAAAGCCGAAACCTTGAGCGGTGTGTCCGGTGCGCCAACGAGGGTGATGTTGCCGTCACGGCCAAGCATGTTGATGTAGACGTTGATGTTGTGCTCGGCGGCGATGGTGTCGAGGATGAAATTGAAAGTTCCGGCCTGCCGCTTCATCTCCTCCGCATTGGTGGAAATTATGACCTCGTGGGCGCCCAGGCGCAGGGCATCCTCCTTCTTGTCCGGCGAGGTGGTGAAGACCACCACCTGGGCGCCGAAGGCCCGAGCGAACTTGACCCCCATGTGCCCCAGGCCGCCCAGGCCGACGATACCGACCTTCTTCCCCTTGAGGTCGCCCCAGCGGCGGATGGGGGAATAAGTGGTGATTCCGGCGCAAAGCAGCGGCGCCACCCCGGCCAGGTCGAGATTGGCGGGTACGCGCAGCACGAAGCGCTCATCCACGACGATGCTTTCCGAGTAGCCGCCGTAGGTGACCGGGGCGATGCCATGCTTGTCCGGAGAGTTGTAGGTGAAGGTTGAATCCGTGCAGAACTGCTCCTGGTGATCCTGACAGGCGGGACAGACGTGATCGGAATCGACCATGCAGCCGACTCCGACCAGATCGCCCGCTTTGAATTGTGTTACGGCGGTTCCGACCTTGCTGACCCGGCCGATGATCTCGTGACCCGGTACGCAGGGATAGACCGTCGGCATGACGCTGCTCCATTCGTCCCGGGCGGTGTGCAGATCGGAGTGGCAGATGCCGCAGAAGAGAATCTCGATCTGCACATCGCGCTCGGTTGTTTCACGGCGCGGGATGGTGGCGGCAGTAAACGGTGAGGTGGAGCTGGCTACGGAATAGGCTTTGGTTTGGTACATTGTGGTATCCTCCGTGCTAGGTTTTTGTATTAACGTCCGGTCAACTGTTCCAGTTTATCGGGGTACCGCGCACCTTCAACCTTGATCTGTGCGGCAGCGTTATCAATCGTGCCGAGGTCGTCCAAGGTAAGTTCGATGGCAACAGCGCCGATGTTTTCGTCCAGGCGCTCCAGTTTCGTTGTCCCCGGAATCGGCACGATCCATGGTTTTTGGGCCAGCAGCCAGGCCAGGGCGATCTGGGCCGGAGTGGCCTTCTTTTCCGCCGCGATTTTGCCCAGCAAATCAACCAGTGCCTGGTTCGCTTTCATCGCCCCGGGGGTGAAGCGCGGCAGGGAGCTGCGGAAGTCGCTGCTGTCAAAGGTAGTCTGCTCATTCATTGCGCCGGTCAGGAATCCCTTGCCGAGCGGGCTGTAGGGGACGAGACCGATGCCGAGTTCTTCCAGCGTCTGCAGCAGCCCCTCTTCAGGACGCCTGAACCAGAGCGAGTATTCATTCTGGACACAGGCAACCGGCTGCACGGCATGGGCGCGGCGGACCGTCTGGATCCCGGCTTCCGACAGGCCGAAATGCTTGACCTTCCCTTCCCGGATCAGATCCTTGACCGCTCCGGCCACCTCTTCGATCGGCACATTCGGATCGACCCGATGTTGGTAAAACAGGTCGATGACATCGGTCCTGAGTCGCTTGAGTGACGCCTCGGCTACTGCTCTGATGTTTTCCGGTCGACTGTTCAGGATCGGTCCCCCCCCTTTCATTGCCCGGGGATCGACGCTGGTATCGAAGCCGAACTTGGTGGCAATCACGACCTGCTCACGCAGCGGCGCGAGTGCTTCACCGACCAGTTCCTCGTTGGTAAACGGGCCATAGACCTCCGCCGTATCGAAAAAGGTGACGCCGCGTTCCACGGCTGTCCGGAGGAGTGAAATCATCTGCTGCTTGTCTGCGGGCTGGCCGTAGCCAAAGCTCATCCCCATGCAGCCGAGCCCGAGTGCCGATACTTCCAGACCGCTTTTTCCCAATATTCTTTTTTTCATTGTTTTCTCCTCTTGACTGGTCAAGCTGCCTTGTTGACGATCGTAGCCTACACTGCAATTAACAATAACAGATAGAACGATCCTGTCGAATTATTGCCTGATCCTGCTAACAGTTGAAATTTGGTTGTAAGGCCGGAATGGGTTGGGTAGTATCAAGGCAGGAGGTAGTCATGGGAAAAACAGATGTTCAGCAGGGGATTGAGGATTTTGACTTGACGGGAGCCATCGAAACCTTGAACAAGAGCATTGCCCGATGGACTGAACAGGGAGAAATGCACACAACTGCTGTTCCGGGGCTGTCCCTGTTTCGCCGGGATGAACCGACCGAGCCGATGGGTGGCATGTACGAACCGAGCATTTGCCTGGCAGTACAGGGAGCCAAGCGCGTCATTCTCGGCGAAGACACCTTTGTGTATGACGCTCACCGCTATCTGATCACGTCAGTACATCTCCCCACTATCGTCCAGATTATTGACGCAAGCCCGGAAAAACCGTATCTGGGGCTCAGACTGAAATTTGACTTGCGTGAAGTGTCACAGCTGATGGTTGACAGTAATCTGCCTCAGCCAAGGCCGCAAAAATCGAGTCGTGGCATGGCGACAGGTGAAATGACTCTGCCGTTGCTACGGGCATTTCAAAGGCTGGTCGATCTGCTTGGCGAAACGCAAGACGTTCCGATTCTTGCGCCGGTCATCCAGAGGGAAATTATCTACCGTTTATTGGTAAGTGAACAGGGTGAGCGGTTGCGCCAGATAGCCACGGCGGGGAGCCAGAGCCAGCAGATTGCCAAGGCGATCGGCTGGCTGAAAAGTAACTATGTCCTGGCGATCAGCATGGATGAGCTTGCCGCCCAGGCCAACATGAGTACCTCGACGTTTCATCATCATTTTCGCTCCCTGACCGCCCTCAGTCCCTTGCAGTACCAGAAGCAGCTTCGCCTGCAGGAAGCCCGGCGACTGATGCTGGCAGAGCGGATGGATGCGGCCAATGCCGCCTTTCAGGTCGGTTATGAGAGCCCGTCACAGTTCAGCCGGGAGTACGGTCGCATGTTCGGCGCGCCGCCGCTGCGGGATATAACAAACCTTCGGCAATCAGTTCCTGGTGCGAGCGTCTAGCAGTTGGCCGTCACTCTTCCAGACGCTGCAAGCTCTTTTCCAGAATGACATTATTAACCCCCATGCCGAGATAGCCGGTTTGTCCGTAGGTGTCGTAGGTGGCCACCTTTTTCGCCAGTTCGTCTATTTCGGCCTCCCTGTCACGAAAACTGCCCCGGTTTTCAATGATCCGGAAAATACGCTCCGCCAGAAAATCGGGCAGATCCTGTTCATTCCGGGCCGCCTCGGTAACCGATTGCAGCTCCTCGAAGACCGTCATCTCTCTTCCTCCAGCCAGCGCAGTGTCCGTTTGATGTCTTCGTGGTCGTAGGCCCACTTGCAGCAGCCCGCTTCGGCGTAGACATCGTACTCCCGGACCTGGGCTGCGAGAATTTCGACCAGATACTCCTTCCCCCGATAGGCCTCGGGGGTTCTGGCCACCACCAGCACCGGGTCGGCCAGCCATTTCGGCAGGTCATTGTGCTCATACTGCTCCACCGTAATCTCTTCCAGCTCTCTGAATATGTCGTTCATTTTTACACCTTTCTCATCCGCGCAGTGCACGGAGAATCGTTTCCACTTCATGCCAGTCCACTTCCGGGGTCAGGTGACACCATGACAGGCGAAGCGACTGTTCCACCTGTTCGGGCGACAGCCCCATTGCCGCCAGCACATGACTTGACGTACGGGTATGCGAGGTGCAGGCCGAGGTGCTGGATACGGCTATGACCCTCTTGAGTGCCCTGATTGCCTGTTCTGAATTGATCCCCGGCAGGGAAACGTTGAGCACATGCGGGAGGGTATATTCTTCGGCGCCGTTTTGTTGCGCGCCAAGCGCCGCGAAGGTTGACAGGGCTTTTTCACGGAATGTTCGGCATTTCGCAATTCGATCGCTGTTGTTTCGCAGGGCAAGCTTGGCCGCCTCGCCAAGACCGGCAATCAGGGGAACCGGCAGGGTGCCGGAACGCAGTCCCTGTTCCTGACCGCCGCCGAACATCAGCGGACGCAGCGGGGGAAACTGGCGGTCATGCTTGCGGGCAATCAGGGCACCAACACCTTTAGGGCCGTATATCTTGTGGCCGCTGATGGAGATCAGGTCGATGCGCGGGTGGCGGAGCTGCTCCAACTCCTTGCCGTACCCTTGAGCGGCATCCACATGCCAGAGTGTGTCGCGGTTCGCGACAATGTCCGCAACCTCCGCCAGCGGCTGGAGCACACCGGTCTCGTTGTTGACCTGCATGGTTGAAACAAGCAGCGTATCGGGCCGTAGCGCGTCCGCCAGCCGCTGCGGATCAAAGCGGCCATCCCTCCGCACCGGCAGAATCTGCACCTCGAAGCCCAATCGGGCCATCTCTTCAAAGGGCTCAAGGGTCGCCTTGTGTTCGATGGCAGTGGTAATCAGATGGCGGCGTCCGCTGCGTAGTCTCTCCTCGGCAAGCCCCAGTATCGCCAGATTGTTGCTCTCCGTGGCGCCGCTGGTGAAAATCACTTCGTCGCGTCGCGCCCTGACCACCTCGGCTACCTGCCCCCGCGCGTGTTCCACAGCGGCAAGGGCAAACACGCCGAAATCATGGATCGGGCTGGCAGCATTGCCGAAATCCTTCTCCAGAAAGCGCAGCACCAGCGCTGCCACCGACGGCTCAACCGGCGTTGTCGCATTACAGTCCAGGTAGATAGCCATAATTGCCCCTTTCGCCTAACCTGTTGCCAACTATACCCCGTGCATGTATATAAGAAAAATATATTGTTTTTATGATAGTCATATATATTTCGTATAGCCAGGCGGAGGGTTGGGCTCATGGATTTGCGGCAATTGAAATTCTTCCTGGGTGTGGCATCGTGTGAAAGCTTTACCAAGGCTGCAGAACAGCTGAACATTGCCCAGCCGGCCCTCAGTATAGCCATCAAAAAGCTGGAAGAGGAGTTGGACGTTCTTCTGTTCAATCGCAGAGACCGAAAAATTTCGCTGACAGCCGAGGGGGAAACGCTGTTGCTCCATGCCCAGGGCATTCTGCAGGGGGTCAGTAACGCACAACAGGAGATCGCCGATCTGCGGGGACTGCTCAAGGGGGAGGTGCGTGTGGGCCTGACCCCGATGTTGAGCAGCTTTTTCTTCCCGAAGATCATCGCTTCCTTCAAGCAGAAGCATCCGGGGCTGAAGATTTCCATCTCCGGCGACAGCGCCTGGAGCATCCAGCGTAAAATAGAGTCCGGCGGGCTGGATATCGGCGTTATCGCCGGAGACGTGCCGGAAGGACTGGATTCCCATCGCCTGCTGCGGGAGGAGATCGTGGCTTGCGTACACCCCGGCCACCCCCTTGCCGGACGTAAAAAGGCGGCGCTGCGTGAGCTGCTGGGCGGGCCGCTGATTCACTACCAGGAGGGGTATCACCTGCGCGAGCTGATTGACGAGCTGTGTGCCCGGGAAGGGATTGTGCCGGCGGTGGCGGCGGAATCGAATCTGTACTCGCTGATCCGCAGCCTGGTCAAGGAGAAGCTGGGGCTGGCGTTTTTTCTCAAGATGGTGGTTGCCCGCGATGCTGAAGTGGCCGCCCTGTCATGCGAACCGCCTCTTTTTATGGATCTCCACATAGCCTGGAAGAAAAATTCCTACCTTTCGCGGGCCAACCGCGCCTTTGTTGATTTTCTTATCCAGGAGCTGGACGAATATTACCTGCTTACGCAGGTGGCGGGAACGTTTCCGCTGCCTTGAACCGCTGAAATTTTATTTGCACAAGTAACAAGTGTGTACTGACAGTGTTGCTAACAACACTCTTGACAATGCTCTTTGCGGTGTGGTGAAATACGCCATGATCAACACCAAGGAGGTTTGAGATGTCGCATATATCTGCAAATGATCTCAAAATAAAAGGGGTTTCCGCCATTGAGGCCCTGCTGGCGACCCAGCCGGAGGCGGTCATTTCCGTACGCGGCAAGGAGCGCTTCGTGGTGATGGATATGGAGCATTATCATTACCTGCGCGAATGCGAACTGGAATCCGCCCTGGCCCAGACGCGGGCCGATCGTGCCGAAGGGCGCTTTGTCAAAGGGAGTGCCGAAGAACACCTGGCCCGCCTGAAAGCTGCCTGATGAGCTGGACCCTGGTTTTTACCGAACAATACGAAAAACGCGCCCTCCGTTTCCTTAAACGCCACCCGGAGCTTGAAAAACAGTACCTGAAAACGCTGCAGCTGCTGGAGGGCAACCCTTTTCACCCCTCACTGCGCCTGCATCCGCTGTCCGGGAGACTTTCGGGTTTGCATTCGGTTTCAATCAACCTTTCCTATCGTATAACTCTTGAGTTTCTGATTGACGGCCAGGAAATCATCCCGGTCAACATTGGCGACCATGACACGGTCTATTGATTGATATTCAATAAACATTTGAATCGTAGGGGCGACCCGCTGGGTCGCCCTGGGCGAGGCACCGCCTCGCCCCTACACACGGGGAGCCGCTACCAATGTGGTTCCCCGTTGTGCTGTTCTGCCGGCACAACAAGGGCGTTAAGACGCTTGTCGGGACGTCTGCGCAATGGTATGCTTCCGGAACTTTCCATGGAACAGGTACTCTTCAAACATAACCGGCCCGGCCGGATGACGAGCTTCGACGAATACTGCGACGAAGGGGGCTTTGCCGCGCTGGCCAGGGCGCTGGCCGAGATGACTTCCGACCAGGTGCAGCAGACGGTTATCGATTCCGGACTGCGGGGCAGGGGCGGGGCCGGTTTTCCGACCGGCAAGAAGTGGTCCTTTGTCCCTCGGGATCTGCCGGGGCCGCGCTACCTGATCTGCAACTGCGACGAGATGGAGCCGGGCACTTACAAGGATCGCGTGCTGCTGGAGAGCAACCCGCACCTGCTGGTGGAGGGGATGGCGCTGGCCTGTTATGCCCTGGGCGTGCAACATGCCTTTATCTTTGTCCGCCGGGGCTATGAGCGTGTTGCCGACAGCCTGCGCCAGGCCGTGGCGGCTGCCCAGCAGGCCGGTTTTCTGGGAGAAAATATCCGGGGCAGCGGTTTCAGTCTTGAGCTGGATATCCACCAGTCTGCCGGCCGCTATATCTGCGGCGAGGAGACCGCGCTGATCAACGCCCTGGAGGGCAAACGCGCCAATCCGCGCGTCAAGCCCCCTTTCCCGGCCGTCAAGGGGCTCTGGGGTCAGCCTACCGTGGTCAACAATGTGGAGACCCTGGCCAACATTCCGGCCATCATCAGCGGCGGGCCGCAGTGGTGGAAGTCGCAGGCCGCCACGCCCGAGGCGGCTGGCACCAAGCTGTTCTGCGTCAGCGGCCATCTGGCCAGGACGGAATGTTTCGAGCTGCCGCTCGGCATGACGCTGGGGCAGATCATCGACGGACCCTGCGGCGGCATGCGTCCCGGCAGCGACTTCAAGGCCTGCATCCCGGGCGGCGCCTCGACCCCCTATTTCACCAAAGAACAGTGGAATGTGGCGATGGATTTCGATCCGGTGGCCAAAGCCGGTTCGCGCCTCGGTACCGGCGGAATAATCGTCTTTGATCAGAACACCTGCATGGTGGCGGTCACGCTCAATCTGATCCGCTTTTTTGCCCGCGAGTCGTGCGGCTGGTGTACCCCCTGCCGGGAAGGATTGCCCTATGTGCGCCACATTCTGGAGCGGATCGAGGCCGGCCAGGGTGAGGACAGCGATATCGAAATCCTGCGCGAGCATGTCCGGCTGTTGAACCAGGCCTTCTGCGCCCTGGCGCCCGGCGCAATGGGGCCGCTGGACGGTTTGCTGAAACATTTCGAGGATGAGCTGCGCGAGCATATCACGGCCCGGCGCTGTCCGTTTGAAGGAATGCGCTCATGATGCTATGCCGAGCTCTTCTCACGGTGCTTCTGGTTCTGATCCTGTCCAATAGTTCCTTTGCCCTGACCGAGATCCGCAGTATCCCGACCCGCCCCGGCGTGACGATGGATTTCCTGCTCATGACGCCGGCTCAAGGCGGGCAGCGCGACGTCCTGATCTTTTTCCCGGGGGGCAACGGCGCCGGTTCATTCAGGTTGAGCGGGGAGGGGGTCGTCAGCGGCTGGAGCTTTCTGGTGCGCAGCAGCGACAGTTTTATCCGCCGGGGGCTGGCGGTGGTGACCGTCAATCCCCCTTCCGATCATTCCACCGGCATGGACACCGGTTTTCGTGAATCGGCCGAGCACGCCGAGGATCTGGCAAGCTTGAGCGAGTATCTGGAACAGCAGGGTTATCAGCGCATCTTTCTGGTCGGCAACAGCCGGGGAACGCTTTCGGCGGTCTCGAACGGCATACGCCTGAAAAGCAGCCGCCTGAAGGGGGTTATTCTCACCTCTCCCTTGGAATACGACAGCTTTTTGCGTTGGCTGCCGCTGGAAAAACTGGATCTGCCGGTGCTGATGATCCATCATCGTGAAGACATCTGCCGGGTCAGCCCTTTCGGGGAGGCCGAGAAGAGTCGAGATATTCTGCGCCGTCACACCTCGGTCGACTTTATCGAGGTTAACGGCGGCGCCTATCCCCGTTCGGCACCCTGCGACAACTTGAGCGCGCACGGCTTTTTCGGGATCGAGGAGCGGGTCGTGCAGCTCATCGCCGACTGGGTGGAGGGGCGCGCCGTGCCGGAGCGGATCGAGTAATGCCATGCCAAAATTAACCATCGACACCATAACCCTGGACGTACCGGAAGGGACCAACCTGCTGGAAGCGGCCCGCAGCATCGGCATCGTCATCCCGCACTTCTGCTGGCATCCGGCGCTGGGCAAGGCCGGGGCCTGCCGGGCCTGCGCCGTCAAGCTGCTGGAAGGGCCGGTCAAGGGAATTCAGATGTCCTGTATGCTGGCGGCCCAGGACGGTATGGTGGTTTCGACGACCGACGAAGAAGCGCTGGCCATGCGCCGGGCGGTGATCGAATGGCTGATGATCAACCACCCCCACGATTGCCCGGTCTGCGACGAGGGGGGCGAATGCCAGCTGCAGGATTACACGATCGCGGGAGGTCACAGTCTGCGCCGCTACGACGGCCGGAAGCGGACTCACCTCAATCAGCAGCTGGGGCCGTACCTACAGCATGAGATGAACCGCTGCATCCAGTGCTACCGCTGTGCCCGCTTCTACCAGGAGTATGCCGGCGGCGACGATTTCGGCGTCCTGGGGCGGGCCGGCGCGGTCTACTTCGGCCGCCAGCAGGATGGCGCCTTGCAATCGCTCTTCTCCGGCAATCTGGCGGATATTTGCCCCACCGGGGTCTTCACCGATAAAACCGCCCGCTTCCGGGCCCGCTACTGGGACTATGACATGGCCCCCTCGGTCTGTCCGCACTGTTCGCTGGGCTGCAACACCGTGCCGATGGCGCGCTACCGGGAACTGCTCAAGATCACCGCCCGCCGCAACCAGGCCGTCAACGGCTGGTTCATCTGCGACCGGGGCCGCTTTTCCAATGCCGCCGTCAATGCGCCGGATCGGCCGCGCCAGGCGCTGGTTGATCGCCTGCCGGTCAGCCTGGATGCCGCCCTGGATGCCGCTGTCGAACGCTTGAACGAGTTTCTTATGCTGCACGGTTCCGGCGCACTGGCGATTGTCGCTTCGCCGCGCATGTCGCTGGAAGGCAATCTGCTGGCCGCCCGGCTGCGTGACCTGCTGAATGCGGGCGCGCTGTGCTATTTCGGCGACGTGCTGCATGCCGAACGGACGCTTGAGGCCGTCTCGCTGCTGAATGCCGATAACCGCGCTTCGCAGGAGGACCTGCGGCAGGCCGATCTGGTGGCGATCATGGAATGCGACCTGCTGGAGCAGGCCCCCATGATGGCCCTGGCCGTGCGCCAGGCCTGGCGCAACGGCGCGCGCGTTTTTGCCGTCGGCGCTGAATGCTCGCTGGAGAATGCACAGCAAGAACTGTTCAAAGCCGAGGCTGTTGTGACGCTGGCGGATGTGCCGCTGAAGGATGCCAAACGGCCGGTCGTGATCTGCGGCACGCGCCACAAGGGGCTGGACTCGATCCGCGCCGCCGCCGGCATTGAGGCCAAGCTGGCCTTTGTTCTAGATGGACCCAATGCTTTCGGATGCGCGCTGCTGGCCCGCGAACAGGGGGCGCTCTCTTTTTCCGAAGCGCTGGCCGGCGGCACCCTGAAGGGGATCATCGCCCTGGAAGCCGACCTGCCGGACGATCTGCCGCCGGATATCCGGATCATGGCGGCGGCCGACTGGCAGTCGAGCGGAGTGCTGGAACGGGCCGAGGTTCTTCTGCCGGTTACCTGCTGGGTCGAGATGGAGGGCACCTACGTCAACAACGAAGGGCGCGCCCAGCGTTTCAAACAGGTCATGCGGCCGGGGCTGCCGATCAAGGGGTTGACGCCGGAACTGCATCCGCCCCGGCTGCATCGCCACGATGCCCCCGGCGGGGATCTGCTCCCCTCCTGGCGGATCGTGGCGGGTTTGCTGGAACGGCTGGGAGAAGAACGGATCCAAGAGCCGCTTACCGGCCGCTGGGCAGGGCTGCAAGGTCTGGATGCGGAGGGGGGCGGTGTGCTACTGTCCGGATGGAAGTGAAGCGATCCACCGGCTGTTCGTGGAATAGTTGTAATCACATGAACGCCTGAATTTATCCTGAAAACGGCAGTTCAATAACACGGAGAAACAGAGAACACGGAGAAATAAGACGCTTGCAACGTAAGGACTATAATGCATTTTGTTTATACAAAAGCATCAATTGGTTTGTAAGTTTCTTATTTTACTACTTTTCTCCGTGTCTGCGTGTTTCAAATGGTTTATAAGCGGTAAGAAACTATTAATCTGACAACGAGCGAGGAACAATGAAAACAGCAATTCTGATGATGGCGCACGGCAGCCGTATTGAAGAGGCCAACAATGCCGCCCGCGAGGTGGCGGCAATGGTGCGGGAGATGACCGGTTTCGAGATCGTCGAGGTTTCGTTCCGCGAGATGCACGAACCCAACATCCAGTCCGGCATTGATGCCTGCGTCGCCCGTGGCGCCGAGCGCATCCTGCTGATGCCCTATTTCCTGTTCATGGGAGCCCATGTGCTGCACGATCTGCCGGAGGAGATCGCGGAGGCCCGTAAACGCTATCCCGATTTGATCATGGAGATGGGGAGTCATCTGGGGGCGCACCGCAAGCTGGCCGAGATCGAGGCCGAACGGATCGGCGAAGCGCTGGACAGGCTGGGGTGGCGCTGATGGATTCTCTGGAGATGAAACCGGAAGAGATCGAGGCGCAGTCGTTCCGGATTATCGACTGCGAGGCCGGTCAGCATGGCTGGAGTGAGCCGGAATGGCAGATCGTGCGTCGCGCCATTCACACCAGCGCCGATTTCGAATACGCCGTTTCGATGGTGCTTTCGGACGGGGTCGTTGAAAAAGCGATCGCGGCGCTGAAGAGCGGGGCCGGGATCGTGACCGATACCACCATGGCGCTGTCCGGCATCAGCAAGGCCCGCCTGGCCCCCTTCGGCTGCCGGGTGAGCTGCCATGTGGCCGACCCGGATGTGGCCGCGCTGGCGGCGAAAGAGGGCATTACCCGTTCGATCGCCGCCATGCGCAAAGCGGTCGCCACCCCGGACAATCGCATCTTCGTGATCGGCAACGCTCCCACGGCGCTGTTCGAACTGCTGCGCCTGATGAAGCTGGGGCAGGCGCAGCCGGCCCTGATCATTGGTCTGCCGGTCGGTTTCGTCGGCGCCGAAGAGAGCAAAAACGCCCTGGCCGGCGGCGGGCATGAAGCGCCCTTCATCACCAACATCGGCCGCAAGGGGGGCTCCAACGTGGCCGCTGCTGTGCTTAACGCCCTGGCGATACTGGCCGCCCGGGAATAGCGTTTTAATGGCGAATATCATCCTTCTGGCGGTCTGCCTGCTGGCCGGTATCGGTCTCAAAAAAACCGGCCGCTTTCCGTCCGCCACTCCGGCCGCGCTGAACGGCTTTATCATCCACATCTCCCTGCCGGCCCTGGCGGTTCTGCATATCCATAATCTGAAACTGGACGGCTCATTGATCCTGACGGCGGCCATGGCCTGGCTGCTGTTCGGCCTGGCCTGGCCGCTGTTTCACTTTTCCGGAAAGCTGCTGCAGCTGCCCCGCCGCACGGTCGGCGCCTTGATCATGGTGGGCGGGCTGGGCAACACCTCTTTTGTCGGCCTGCCGATGATCGAAGCCTATTACGGCAAGGAGTTCCTGGGGATCGGCATTATCGCCGACCAGCTCGGTTCCTTCATGGTGCTCTCCACGCTCGGCATCCTGGCCGCCACGATGTATTCATCCGGTGATGCTTCGCCCCGCCAGATGCTGCGCAAGATTATGCTTTTTCCCCCCTTTCAGGCCCTGCTGCTGGCGTTTTTGCTGCGTCCGGTTCCCTTTCCGGCCTGGAGCGTGACGATCCTGGAAAAGCTGGGTTCAACCCTGACGCCGTTGGCGCTGGTTTCGGTCGGTTTTCAGCTCCACTTTGGCGGTCTGAAGCAGGTGCTGAAGCCGTTGGCGGCCGGCCTGGGCTACAAGCTGCTGCTGGGGCCGGCCCTAATCTATCTGCTGTATGTGTCGTTGCTGGGTTCTAGTGGGGCCATTACCCAGGTGACGATCTTCGAGGCGGCCATGGCCCCCATGATCACCGCCGGGATCATCGCCATCGACCACGACCTGGATCCGCCGCTGGTGGGGATGCTGGTCGGAATCGGCATTCCGCTTTCCTTTGTCACCCTTTATTTCTGGCATCTGTTTCTGGCGGGGATCCCGTGAAAAAAATTTTACGCTCCGGCTATACCACCGGCGCCTGCGCTGCGGCGGCCGCCAAAGGTGCTGCCGAGATGCTGGTTCGTCAGGCTTCTGTCAGCCAGGTCAGTATTGAGCTGCCAACAGGGGAGGTTGCCAGCTTTCAGCTGCTCGGTCAGAAGTTTTCTGTCGACTCCGCTACCTGCTTTGTGATCAAGGACGCCGGCGATGATCCGGATGTGACCAACGGGGCCGAGCTGTATGCGGAGGTAACCCTCACCCCAACCCTCTCCCAGGGGGAGAGGGGGCAGAGCGTACTGATCTCCGGCGGTACAGGGGTCGGTACAGTCACCAAGCCGGGTCTGGCTGTTCCGCCCGGTCAATGGGCCATCAACCCGGTGCCGCGCCGGATGATCGAACAGGCGATCAATGACGTGTTGACCCCTTACTCCTCACCCCTTACGCTTCAGGTTGTCATTTCTATTCCCGACGGCGAACTGCGCGCCAAAAAGACCCTCAACGCCCGCCTGGGAATCATCGGCGGACTCTCGATTCTCGGCACAACCGGCATCGTGCGCCCGATATCGGCCAAGGCCTGGACCGATACGATCGATGCCGCCCTGGATGTTGCTCGGGCCTGCGGCTGCGAGAATGTCGTTCTGTCTACCGGACGCACCAGTGAGCTGGTGGCACAGCAGCATCTTGCCTCGCTTCCAGAAGAGGCATATATCATGATGGGCGACCACGTTGCCTATGCCCTGCAGGCTTGCGCTCGGCGCGGCTTCATGCACCCGGTCATCGCCTGCCAGTTCGCCAAGCTGCTCAAGATCGCCTGCGGACACCCCAATACCCACGCCGCCGCCTCGGAGCTGGATCTGGCCACGCTACGCGGATGGGCAGAGGAGGCCGGCCTTGCTCCCGAAATTATCACTGTTATCACCCGGGCCAACACCGCCCGCGAAATCGCCCTTGCCAGCGGTTTTGATGCCGGACTCATGCGTCTGGTAACCGGCCGTGCCGAGCGTGCTGCGGCAACTCATGCGTTCGGCCTTGCGGCAAGATTCCTGCTGTGCGATTATGGCGGCCATGTGGTTGCATCTGACGTTGAAGCACTGTAGTATGCCACCTGTATTTCATCCCCTGCGAAAGGAGTATTGCCATGAAGAATCGTTATGTTGCCCTGTTTGCCGCCGCATTGCTGACGTTGTCCGGAGGAGCTGCCCTGGCTGAACAGAAGTCGGGTCATATGGACGGTCATCAGGGGCATCAGCACGGAGCCCCGTCAGTCCATGCCGATGTTAAAAAACATCAGGACTGCCTCCACTGCGGGATGGACCGCGAGAAATTTTCCCATTCCCGGATGCTGATCACCTATGCCGATGGCTCTTCTGTCGGAGTCTGCAGTATCCACTGCACCGCCATCGAACTCAAAAAGGGCAAGCCGGTTACTTCACTGCAGGTGGCTGATCTGGAGAGCAAAAAACTGATCGATGCCGAAAAAGCCTTCTGGGTGATCGGCGGCGACAAAAAAGGGGTCATGACCAAAACACCGAAATGGGCCTTTGCCAAAAAGAGTTCCGCCGAGGCTTTCATCAAGAAAAGCGGCGGCAAGCTGGCAACCTACAAGGAAGCCCTGGCCCTGGCTGAAAAGGATTAATTTTTAATGTGGGGGCGAACTCGGTTCGCCCCCGCAGGAGCAGTCATGTATCGTATAATTTCAACAATTGTACTGGTCTGTATGCTGACCGGCGCCGGCGCACTGGCCGCCGGGAAGGCGGCCAACCCGACCCCCGCCAATGCCAAATGCCCGGTCTGCGGCATGTTCGTCGCAAAGTATCCGGACTGGACCGCCACCCTCCGTTTCAAGGACGGCAGCAGCCGCTATTTTGACGGACCCAAGGATCTGCTGACCTGTTATCTGGATCTGGCACGTTATGCACCGGGCAAAAACCAGAGGGATGTGCTTGCACTGGCTGTCAAAGAGTATTATTCACTGGAGATGTTTGATCCCCGGAGCGCATTTTTTGTGATCGGCAGCGATGTGCATGGGCCGATGGGGAGCGAGCTGATCCCTTTCAATACCGAGAAAGACGCGCTGGCGTTCAAGATTGACCACAAGGGCAAACGCATCATCAGGTTTAACGAGATTACCCGCCAGCTGATCAAAACGCTCAATTGATCACCACGAGACCCCATGCGCCGCTCAATCACGTTTTTGCTGTTCACCGCCGCCAATCTGACGCTGCTCTGCCTGCTGCCGCTGCACGCCCGCATTGCGCAGAAATCGGCTGACGCTGAACTGTTGGCGCAGGCCGCACCGTTGCGAAGGCTGCAGCTGACCGACCTGTGTCTTTCCACAGAGGCCCGCTACACCCGCCATCCGGCGCTGGCCGACCGCCATGCGCCCTTTCAGGAACATCCGCTGGCGCTGGAACATTTCCCGTCCGGTTCCCTGATCCTGCCATCACTGCCGACACGCGAGCGACCATGAAAACCGTTATTGAACGCCACCTCAATATCCTCGATTTCACCCTGGCCTCACTGGTGCGCCGCAAGGGCAAGAACCTGTCCCTGTTGACGATCTATCTGCTGGTGATCTTCATGCTGGCCTCGCTGGTCTTTTTTGTGACCGCCCTGAAACGCGAGGCTGCCATCCTGCTGAAGGATGCTCCGGACATGGTTGTGCAGCGCTTGGTGGCCGGTCGGCAGGATCTGGTTCCGGACCGGTATGTTGAGCCGATAGCCGCGATCAGGGGGGTCAGTGCCGTGCGCCCCCGCTTGTGGGGCTATTATTACGACGCTTTGAACGGCGCCAACTATACGGTTATGGCTGATGATGATGCAACGTCCGAACCGGAAAGCGCTGCCATCGGCAACGCTATCGCCCGATCGCGCAATTTGACTGTCGGCGACCTGCTGCCCCTGATCAGCTACGACAAGGCGCCGCTGATGCTGCAGATCAGGAGCATTCTGCCGACCGAGTCGGACTTGATGGCAGCCGACCTGATCGTGATCTCGTCGGCTGATTTCCGTACCCTGTTCCAATTTCCGGCCGGCCAGGCCACCGACCTGGCGGTGTCCGTGCGGAATCCGAAAGAATTGACCACCGTGGCGGCCAAGATTGCCCAGCTGTTCCCGGATTCGCGCCCGATCCTGAAGAGTGAAATTCTGCGCACCTATCAGGCCGTGTTTGACTGGCGCGGCGGCATGACCGTGATTCTTCTGGCCTCGGCGCTGCTTTCGTTCATCATCTTTGCCTGGGACAAGGCCACCGGACTTTCGGCTGAAGAGCGCAAGGAGATCGGTATCCTGAAATCCATCGGCTGGAGCACTTCCGACGTGCTGCTGCTGAAATTCTGGGAAGGGGTGG
>JAJZRX010000116.1:529-5586 GCA_021850095.1 Deltaproteobacteria bacterium | reverse complement strand
GAATGTCATGTCGTATCCTCCTTTACTGAAGTTCGTCGACCAGCTGCTTGGTCAGACGGTCAAAGTCGTTGTTGGCCACTTTTGCGTAGTACAGGGCCAGAGCCCAGGATACGAAAAACTGGGAAAGCGCGAATACATAGCCGAAGTTGATGACGCTGATGATCTTGATCTTGAACAGACCGGGGGCATAGGCCGCTCCGATGGGGAGCAGGAAGTAATACACGGTGGAAAATATCCACCAGCCGAAAAGGAAGGCTGTCTTTTTGTGATGCAGTTCGATGAAGCGCGGGTCTTTGGCGATTTTCGCCCAGTCATACTGTTTTTCTGCCATGGGGTACTCCTTTCTTGCAATAATTGTTGATTTCAAACAACGGAATTCTCGATTTACAGCACAAGCCTCCTTTCACAAAATATTTAAACCCGAATTTCAGACCGATATTTTCACATAGCCAAATTTCATGGAAAGCTCTTCGGCACCCTGCAGCATGGATGGTATGACCTCCTGCTCCAGACGATCCTGCAACATGCGGAATGAAGGAGCCAGAAGGGTCAGCGCGCCGACCACCATGCCGGCATAATCACGAATAACGACCGCCACGGCACAAATCCCCTCGCCCAAACCGCCGAAATCAACCGCAACGCCTTTCTGGCGGATTTCATCCAGCTCTTTTTCCAGCTGCTGGGGATTGGGAATGTCGCGCCTTTTGGCGCCCCGCCCGCGAAGGTCAATCGCCGATACCGACTTGAGCACTTTTCCGGCGGCATTGGTGAAGAACGGAAACCGTTTGCCGACCATATCCACCGCCTTGATCTGCTGAAGCGAATCGACCATATCCAGAAACAGGACTTCATCATTGTTCATGACGGTAATGTAAACCGCCTCATCCAGCTTGCGAGCCAACTCTTCCATCACCGGATGAGCCAGACGGATCAGGCTGGTGCTTTTCAGTATATGCTGGGCCATCTGAAAGGCCTGAATACCGAGAGTGTATGACCCGTTAAGCTCATTTTTCTCTACCAGTCCCTTTTCCTCCAAGGTGGCCAGTAGCCTGAACACTTTATTGCGGCTCAACTCCAGTTTACCTGCCAGAACCTGAACCGTCGGGCTGGCGCCATCCTGTGCAAGAGTTTCGAGCAGGTCGATCGCCTTGATAACGGCTTGAACCGAATATGTGCTCTTTTCCCTTGCCATCAGCCCACTCCCCAAACCACTTATCAGTAAAAAATCAGATCACTGTTCTTCATTTTTAAAATAGGTTGTCACAACTATTAGTACAACGTTTTAAAATTGTCAATGCTATTTTTTAAATTTTTGCGCATACCAGCAAACAACCTTTTATTACAATAGTTTATGTGCTTATTTATTACAACTATCTTTGTATTTTTTTGTGATTTTTGGTTTTATTTTCTACAATTTCAGCGATATCAAACCGCGTATACGAGCTTTTTTCAAGCACGTTACTTTCCATTTCAGAACCGCTTTAAATAGTATGTTGAATAATTTTGTTGCTTCGTTGAAAAAAGTGCAGAAGTATGTTGAAAATATTTTTCGATCTGTTTTTTTATTTTATCCACGCGACCTTCTTCTTTTTTTGAAACTGGTCACACATTACGAACCAGGTGAGACATGAATTTCCAGACAGCGATATTTCTTGCAGCGATACTTATGAACAGCACAGCCATTGCCGCTGCGCCAGCGGGGCTGGCCATTCAGGAAATTGAGCAGCAGATCGTGGCGCGCTACGACGGCCGACAACCCCTGCAGTGGGGTGAAAAGGTTGCCGGGGTAAAAACCAGACTGGACACAGGGGAGAAGGTCATGGCTCTGACCCTGGATGCCTGCGGCAGCGCCAGGGGGCGCGGGGTTGATGCACGGCTGCTGGATTTTCTGGTTCAGGAGCAGGTTCCCGCCACTCTTTTCATCAATTCCCGCTGGATAGATGCCAACCGGGAGCTTTTCAAAACCATCTCCGCCAATCCCTTGTTCGAGATCGCCAACCACGGCACCTGGCACAAGCCGGCTTCGGTCAGCGGACGTTCGGTATATGGCATTGCGGGAACCAAAAACATCGCTGAACTGGTGGCTGAAATCGAACAGAACGCCCGCAGGATTGAGGCGATCACCGGCACGCGCCCGAAACTGTATCGTTCCGGCACCGCCTATTACGACGAGGTGGCGGTGGAAATCGCCAACACCCTGCAGCATCAGGTAGCCGGCTATTCGCTTCTGGGGGACGCCGGCGCGACCTACAGCGCAGCCCAGGTAACGGCGGCACTGCTGAAGGCCGCTCCCGGCGACATCGCCCTGCTGCACATGAACCACCCGGAGTCCGGCAGTGGCGCCGGGATCATCGCCGCCGTACCGGAGTTGAAACGGCGCGGCTTCCGTTTCGTGCGCATGTCCGATTACCCATTGAAATAAAGGACAGTTTCGATGCTCCATATTATTCAGAACGACCCCGAAGTCCCACCCGGCAACATCGCCGAGAATCTTGACATTTTAGGATTTCCCTACTGTATCCGCCATCCATACCGGGGAGATCTTCCGCCCAACCCACGGGACGTTTCGGCAGTCATCGTCCTGGGCGGCGCCATGGGGGCCAATGACGAGGAGCGGCACCCATTCCTGAAATCACTGAAGATCTTTATCCGCGAGATTGTGGAGCAACAGCCCCCCTATCTGGGGATCTGCCTGGGAGGACAACTGCTGGCGGCGGCCTGCGGCGGCAGCGTTGCATCGCAACGCTGGGAAGAACTGGGAACCTTGGCGGTGGATCTGACAATTGATGGAAGAACAGATCGCCTGTTTAGCGGTATCGGGGATTCGTTCACAACGTTCCAGTGGCACCATGACAGTTTCGATATTCCGCCCGGGGGCACACTGCTGGCCTCGTCGCCAGCCTGTCCACACCAAGCTTTCCGGATCGGCACCAACGCCTGGGGAACCCAGTTTCATCCGGAGGTAACCGAAGAGATCATCCGCAACTGGTGCGCCTGGGATCCGGCAACCGGACAGCGTTCTGATGAACTTGCGGCTGACTGGCAAACAGCGGTGAACTATAAAACAACCGCACGGCAGATACTCGAGAACTTCCTGAAAACAGCCTGAGCTTCAATCCGGCACCACAAAAAAGCCCAGTTCCTTCCGGAGCTGGGCTTTTTTGTGCATCGGCCTGTTTTTTTTAAGAACTACTTCTTGGCGTCGTCCTTTTTGGCGACCAGCAGGGCGTCATTCAGGAGCTTGACGCCGGCTTTTGAAGCACTGATCGAGCCGGTCAGGCTTTCACGCGCCAACTCCGGGTTGTGGAAACCGTCTGAATTCTCGGCGGTCCAGTATTCCCACAGCACATGGGCTTCTTCATGCTTCTCGCGGGCCTGGGCCAGGACGCTGTCCACCACGCCGGCCCGCTGGGCAGCGGCATAGGTGTCGATCAACTCGCCCAGCCAGTACTCCGCCTTGCGCATCTTGCCCTTGGTGTAGTTGATGATCGATTCCATCTCATACTGCTTTTGCTCGACCGTGCTGTCCGGATGGCAGCCGAGACAGGAGGCCTTGATCCCCAGTTTGGGTTTGACCACGCCATGGTTCGAGAACATCTTGCCGTCTTTGCCCTTCACCTTGGGCATATGACAGTCGTGGCACTGTACTCCGGCCTTGTCATGCACGCTGCCGGCATAGGTTTCCGCTTCCGGATGCTGGAATTTGACCAGTCGGGCGCCGGTCACGGCATGTTTGAAGTCAAAGAAGTCCAGCTCTTTGTAATGCTTCAGCAACTGCAGGGCATTTTTGAGCGGGAAGTGGTTGGTGCGGCGGTCATCATAGCCGACCTTCTTGCCGTCGCTCCACTGGGTGCCAGCGCCGCAGTTATACTCGACGTGGCACTGGGCGCACATGATACGGGAATCGGATTTTTCCATGACGCCGATTTTGCGGAAACCGTCACGGAACGAAATTACCTTCAGGTCGGTCTTTCCGCCTTTAGCAAAGATATTGTTCTGGGTATCCCGCTCGATGGCCTGCAACAGGCCGTCACGCACGACCCGGGGCTGGGTGCCGTGCGGATCATGGCAATGGATGCAGCCGACCGGATTGTGGGTATCCTTGGCCACATCGACAATATTGGACTCGCGGCTCCATTTGGCCTTGGGATCCTTGTCGCCCATGAACTTCCAGTTCAGGACATGGTCGGAGGTCTTGCACTGGATACAGGTCGGATTGCCGGCCATGGCGGTTTCCTTCAGCTTGTAATCTTTGCCTTTATCAACCAGAACATCCCAGGTTTTGCCGGATTTCTCTATCCCTTTCCAGCCGTCCTTGAACTGGAAACGCCCTCCCTGAAAGCGATCCACGACAAACTGATCGATGACCATGAAGGCATGTCCGCGCGGTTCATTGTGTTCGATGGTAAACCCGTAGGGCGCCAGCAGCTTGTCCTGCATGGGTGAGCGGCCGGTCGGAACCCCTTTTTCCTTGCGGGCGCCGCCATCGTGGTTGACGTTGTAAAAACTTTCCATCTGGTTTTTGTGGCATTTGCCGCACAGGGCCTGATCGATAATAGTGACCGGCTTGTTCTTCTCCGGATCCTGCATGTGGGCGTCCATCTTGTCATGACAGGTTTTGCAGGACAGTCCGGAGTGCTTTGAGCCTTCCTTGAGCGCCTTGACCTCATCATGACAATCGTAACACTGCGCCCGTCCGTCATCCGCAATTTTGGCGGCGGTGGTCATGGAGGGCAGCGACAGCAGAGCGGCCGCTCCGGCAATCGCTGCGGCAAAAGCCAGGTTCTTCTTCAGCATGGTGTATCTCCTTTCTCTGATGGTGATTCTGCCGGTTTAGCAGATGAAAATTGAGATGCTGGGCGGGTCTGCAAGCTTACCGCTTTGGGGGTCACCGGACAGACATATTCGCAGCTGCCGCAGCCGCTGCACAGCCCTGAATTGATTCGGATGCCGACACCCGGAATCAGCTTGATGGCGCCCGGCAGGCAGCGTTCGACACAGGCAAAGCAACCACAGCTTCTGGCCAGGCAGCAGTCGTTACGGGCAACAGCCACCAG
>JAJZRX010000116.1:0-519 GCA_021850095.1 Deltaproteobacteria bacterium | reverse complement strand
CCAGATCTTCCCGTGATGCCGCAGCACAATCGGCCGTATCCGGCACAAGCGGCACAGAATCTGCGGCCGGCTTCAGAGCGTCACTGACCGAGCAGACCGCCTCTCCCAGGGAGAGCAGGCTTTTTCTGAAAAAATCCTTGCGGCTGATGTTCATTTTTTCTTTTTGTCCTTCTTGTGCGGCTTGATTTCCTTGATCTCCCCCTGGGCATGGCAGCCGGTGCAGGAGAGCCGCACCGGATGGGGGCAGAGCGTGGCGCCGTTCAAACCGGTCAGATGGCAGCTCAGGCAATACTCACCGTTGGAGGTATCCTCGATCCGGTGCGGTATCATCGGGGGGGTACTTTCGGCAAACTCGGCATCCTTATCATAGTCTTCAGACTCGTCAGCAGTGACGGTCAGCGGAAGAGCCAGCAGCGCAACCAGGGATGTAACGCTACACCAACGAAGCAGCATTTTCATGAAAGACCTCCTTGTCCAAGTTTGGATTTATACCAGATATCCACACCAAGTGCTTTGGCA
>JAJZRX010000115.1 GCA_021850095.1 Deltaproteobacteria bacterium | reverse complement strand
CCGCCGTCAGCTGGAGAGCGGCATCGCCCTGGTCAGGCAGGTAGCCATTTTTGATCTTCAGTAGACCGGATATACTTTTCAGCGCGATGGAGGCCGAAGACAGCGCCAGCTCCAGTTCGGGATCCGTGCCCAAACGCCCACGGCCGGACAATCGGTAATGGTTGTGGGAGGGATCGTCGAACTCCAGCTGGAAGCCCGATTTTTCCGCTCCCCGGTTGGCAAGATTGGCAACCTTCAGCGCCAGACCCGCCAGCCGGTGGTCGTCGATCTGCACAGCACCGTTGCTGATAATCAGCTGCCGGATCAAAACCTCTGCCGAAGACGGCTTGGAAGCTGACAAGCGCCGCTGCAGACCGTCAAAATTCCAGACCCCGGCGCTGCTGCGGCGCAGATCAAGCGTAATGCCATCCAGGGCGATTGTATCAATGACTCTGCTGTCGGACAGCAGCGTAAACCAGACCGGTTTCAGCGCCAGTGAATCGATTGTCAGCAGGTTTGGAGTGGGAAAACCCGGGGGATTGACGACGGCCAGCCCCTTCAACTGCAGGGTGGCACCCGATAGTTCGGCCGATTTGACAACGACCGGCTGGCCCAGAGTATCGGAAAGCAAT
This sequence comes from Deltaproteobacteria bacterium, assembly GCA_021850095.1. Classification (GTDB taxonomy): domain Bacteria; phylum Desulfobacterota; class Desulfuromonadia; order Geobacterales; family Pseudopelobacteraceae; genus JACRCG01. The sequence continues at coordinate 5,115 of JAJZRX010000115.1, read as the reverse complement.
CGGGATATGCGGGCTGCGGCAGGGGGGGTGGTCAGGTATTTTTTCAGGGCCAGAGGAGTAATGACAGCCAGGACGAGTAGGGCAAGAACGGCAGATAGCAGGATTTTCTTATATGTACCAGCATTGAAAGCATTCATGCGGATAGATTACACCAGTTTACGATGCTCTGCCAAATTTAGTGCTGATCTGACTGACAAAAACTACCCTTTCAAACTCTCCAGTTCGTCCCAGCGCAGGAAGGCCGACTCCAACTCCTGCTCCAGTTCCGCCAGGCGGGCATTGATGGAGGCCGTCTCACTGCCGGCGTTCTTGTAAAAATCCGGGTCTGACAGGCGGTCATGCAGCGCGGCCTGTTCCTCCTCCAGGGCGGCGATCCGCTCCGGCAACGCTTCCAGCTCGCGCTCTTCCTTGAAAGAGAGCTTGCGGCTCCGTTCCGCCTGGCGTTTCGGCTTCTCCTGGGGCGCTTTTGCGGCGGGCGGCGCTGCGGCGGCGCTTTCGCTGGCGGACTGGCTCAGCCAGTCGTCATAACCGCCCACATAATCGCGCACAACGCCGTTGCCGGTCAGCACCAGCGTACTGGAGACGACGTTGTTGAGGAATTCCCGGTCGTGGCTGACCAGCAGCAGTGTGCCGGGGTAGTCCTGCAGCAGCTCTTCCAGCAGGTCCAGGGTTTCGGCATCCAGGTCGTTGGTCGGTTCGTCCATCACCAGGATATTGGAGGGTTTGGTGAACAGCTTGGCCAAAAGCAGCCGGTTGCGCTCGCCGCCGGACAGGATGCTGACCGGACTGCGGGCCCGTTCCGGCGAGAAGAGGAAGTCCTGCAGATAACCGATGATGTGGCGCGACTGGCCGTTGATGACCAGCGTGTCATTGCCCTCGCCAACGTTCTCCTGCACGCTCTTGTCCAGCTGCAGCTGTTCGCGCATTTGGTCGAAGTAGAGCACCTCGCGGCGGGTGCCCAGCCTGATCTCGCCCTGTTGCGGCTCCAGCTCGCCCAAAAGCAGGCGCAGCAGCGTGGTTTTGCCGGAACCGTTGGGGCCGATGATTCCGATCCGGTCGCCGCGCATGATGGTGGTCGAAAAATTCTTCACGATCTGCTGGCCGCCAAAGGCGAAGCAAACATCCAGCGCTTCGGCCACCAGCGCGCCGGAACGGTCGGCGTTCTGCAGCTGGATTCTGGCGCTGCCCTGCCGTTCGCGCCGCTGGCGGTACTCCTCGCGCAATTTCTTCAACGCCCGCACACGCCCCTCGTTGCGGGTGCGGCGGGCCTTGATCCCCTGACGGATCCAGGCTTCCTCCTGGGCCAGCTTCTTGTCAAAGAGCGCCTGGCGGGTGATTTCCGCTTCCAGCAGCGCCTCGCGCCGCTGGACGAATTCATCGTAGCCGCAGGAAAATGCGTAGATCCGCCCCCGGTCCAGTTCGGCCACCCGGTTGGCCAGGCGGCGGGCAAAGGCGCGGTCATGGGTCACGAACAATACCGTCTTGACGTTCTTGGCCAGAAATTCCTCCAGCCAGAGGATCGTGTCGATATCCAGGTGGTTGGTCGGCTCGTCCAGAACCAGGATATCCGGTGACGAAACCAGCGCGCGGGCCAGCAGCGCCCGGCGCTTGGTGCCGCCCGAAAGTGAGCTGAATTCGGCATCGGCGTCCAGCTGCAGCCGGTTCAGGACCCGCTCGACCTCCTGGTGCAGCGACCAGCCGTCGCTCTCTTCCAGTTCCTTTTGCAGCATTTCCAACCGGGCCAGCAGTTTTTCGCCGCCGTCCAGGGCCAGTTCGTGGCTGACGTGGTGGTACTCGGCCAGCAGCGCGGCCACCTTGCCCATGCCGGAGGCGACCACGTCGAAAACGCTGCCGGACAGGCCGGGCGGCACGTCCTGGGTCAGCTGGGTCACCTTCAGCCCTTGCTGGCGCTGGATTTCGCCGCTTTCCGGGGGCAGTTCGCCGCCGATCAGTTTCAGCAGGGTCGATTTGCCGCTGCCGTTGCGTCCCATCAGGCAGAGCCGGTCGCCCGCTTCGATCTGCAGGCTGATGCCGTCGAAAATCGGCGGGCCGCCGAAGGCCAGCGTTATGTTGCGCAGGGAGATCAGTGCCACGTAAACCTCATTTCCACATGTCTTCGTCGACCTTCTCAAAAACCGCCGTGGCCTGCACAAACTCGGCCGAGTCCTGCTCGTTCCAGGTGCCGGCCAGATGGTCCAGGTCATCATAAACTGCGGTTCTTTTCTTTTTTTCGATTCCCAGCGATTCTTTGAGAATCTTTATCATCACTGTATTGACACTGGTGTCTTCGCGCCGGGCTCTTTCCTTTAATGCGCAGGAGATTGTGTCGTCGATGCCGCGTAGTGTCATGGTTGTCATTGCTTCATCCCCTCGATTACCTGACGGCCAGTAATATACCGCTGATATGGCTGAAATGATCATCGTACGTTGCCAGCGCCAGCCCATGTTGAAGCGCCGAAGCTGCCAGCCACAAATCGTTGGACGGTATCGGACGCCCTTTTTGACGCAACTCTGAAAATATCTGCGCATAGAATTCGGCGGTTTCATCGTCAACCGGAATCAGATTAACTCTGGCGGAATCGAGAAATTGATCCAGTTCGGCCCGGTTTTTTCGCTCTCTGCTTCCGCAACGGAATCCGGCCAGCAGTTCTCCGAGAATTACCGAATTGACGCCAATATATTCGACCTGTTTTAAAAGGTTGACGGCTTCATTGTCATTTCTTTTGAAGGCTGCATAAAAGTTTGTGTCAATTATGATCCGTTTCATTTGCACATCCACAGAACTGTGATGTCACTTTGTGATGTCATTATGATATCGGCAGCTGCAGCTGTCAAAGAAAAAGTTACCAGAGCTGGGTTGTGGCAACGTTACGATCAGCTGAAATAAACGGGAATATCAGTCGCAGATCGATTTTCCGCAGCGGATAAAATCCCGCAGCAGTTCGCGCCCCTCGTCTTTGCCGGTAATGACCTGCCGGGCGACGTCATACAGAGAATGGTTCGGGTAAAGATCGCGGGCCGAGTGCCAGATGGCTTCCAGGCCTTTGACAACCTGGGCTTCGCTGATGTCGGCCGGGGGGGCGGATTGGGGCTGGCTGCCGAACGAGGCCAGCGAAGCGTTCAGCACCGAAGCCGAAATCGGCTTGATCGACAGGAAGATCAGGTCGCCGCCATACCAGAGCTTGACCGTGCGAGCCCGCAGATCCCACTCCGTATGCAGATCACCCCGTTCAATCAGCTTCAGAGGACGCCCATTCGAAGCGTTGATGCTGATGCTGCCGGCCAGCAGGGTTCCCGTGCCGCTGCAGGGATTGAAGTCCGAGCCGGGATATTTTAACGATTGCAGGGAAGACGTCCATTTTTTCAATGCCTTCTCGGCTTCGATGCCGCTGCGGCCGCGACAGCTCTGACCGGCTTCGTCCAGGTGCCGTTTGGCCAGTTTCTCGACAGACGCCAGATTTTTCCAGTAGCTGTTGGTGTCCGGCACCTCGGCCGTTGCAAGCGATGCCAGGCATGCCACCAGGGCTGCGGCCGCTGCTGCCAGGTTAATCAGCTTTTTGTGGCAGGCTGTTCTTTTCACCGCTGGCAATCTCGCTTTCTCTTCCGTTGCAGCGACGAAAACAGGCGCGCTTTCAGATCCTTCAGCACCAGCCGGCGATCGGTCAGCGAACGCAGGAAGAAGGGAACGATACAGCCGCAGCGGTCGCAATCGGCCTTGGAGCCCAGCATGCAGGGCTTCTTGGCATCTCCGGCCGGATCAAAGGCGAATGAGGTGCCGGCGAAGAGGCAGGTATCCGTCACGCTGCGAGCGGTAGCCGATTTCATCAGATTGAGTGCCCGGGTGGTATTGACCAGAAAATCCCCGTACTGCTGTTTCAGCTCAATCAGACGATCGAGCATGCGGTCCTTTTCGGGCCAATCCAGCCAGAGATCATCGTCCAGCCCCCGGATGGGGGTATAGAAGCTGAAAACCATGTTGCGCACCTTGGGTTCCCGGTACCATTCCGCCAGGGAAGCCTCGATGTCGCCCCGGTTCTGGCGGGTGATGCAGTAGGCGATGGTGATGCGCTGCCCTTCGCTCCGGCGGATGTTGTCTTTGATCGTTTGATAGAGACCCGGCTGGTTGCGGAAACGGTCGTGATAGGCCGGGCCGCCATCCACCGAGATGCACCAGCTGACATCCTTCCAATCCGGCAGGGGCAAGGAGCCGTTGGTGGTAACCGTGTTGAACTTGAAATACTCCCGCCCCAGCTGTATCAGTTCCGGCCGCAGCAGCGGTTCGCCTCCCACCCAGGTGCACTGGTAAAAGCGGAAGCCTTCGCCCTTCAGGCGTTCGAATTTTTCCCGCCACTGTTCCAGCGACCACTGGGGCACCCGCTCCTGCTCGAAGAAGTAGCAGTGCTGACAGCGCAGATTGCACTCGCTGGTGACATCCACCGACCCGAAGGTGTTTTTCGGAAAACCGAAGAAAAAAAAGCCGATCCTGGCCAGATCGAACAGGCTGAACGGCGAGCGGTAGGGGCGCTGGAAAGCGGTTTTGGGTTTATCTGTCATGGCATCCATCAAAACAGGGGCCGACTATGGACGTCGGCCCCTGTTGTCTGCACAAGGTGCGGCAAGGCGGCATCAGACCTGGACGACTTCCTTGACGCCCGGAACATGCTCTTTCATGGCGCGCTCGATGCCCATCTTGAGGGTCATGGTTGACATGGGGCAGCTGCCGCAGGCGCCTTTCAGGCGCACTTTGACGACGCCGTCTTCGGTAACTTCCACCAGCTCCACATCACCGCCGTCGGCCTGCAGACCGGGACGCACCATCTCAAGAACCTTCAGTACTTCTTCTTTCATCGTTACTCTCCTTTGGGTGTGGTGTTGCATATAAAATTCCGGTGATTAAACATTGAAACCCGGTGTGTAGGGGCGCATTGCATGCGCCCCGATTGGGCGAACATCGGTTCGCCCCTACGATTCGTATGTTTAATCACCGGAAAGTAAAGAATCCGCGCCCACAGGACGCGGCTTTTAAATTCGCCCCCCACAGGGGGGCTGGCCCTGCCCATAAATGGGCGGGCTAGGAGTTGTGCCGCAATATGAACTTTAATCGCCCAATTGTAA